>JBBRFK010000234.1:0-6414 GCA_038224435.1 Cytophagales bacterium
TGGTTTGGGTACAAGCTACGCAGAAGGGCAGCCATTCAGGGATACAGAGGTGTTGCGGGTCTGGTGAACACTTGCTATCAAAATCGCTATGCAGGTTATCTGGTATTTGCAAGTGCATTCCTTTTTCTGATTCCCTATGTGGCGATACAGATCCGTGGGATTTCGATTTTCTTGAATGCTGCATTTCCGGACTTGCTGCCTTACTGGTCTTGGTCAGCGATCTTGGTTTTGATCATGTTGGTCTATGCAGAGATCGGAGGGCTCAAAGCCATCATGTATTCCGACGCCATACAGGGAGTAATTCTTTTGGTGGTGATTTGGATCATTGGGGTCACCTGCCTTCAGATGAGCGGGGGTATCCAATCTGCTTTGGCACAAATCAATGAAACCAATCCGGGTTTGCAAACCTTACCCGGTCCAAAGGGACTTTTCAGCCACCAATTTTTAATTGCATCTACCATAGCCATTGTGTTGATTCCTGTTTCGCAGCCTCAGTTTACCACCCGGCTTATCGTAATGAAAGACTTAAAGTCTGTCCACAAGATGGCTTATGCAGTTGGGATTTTTGCCATTTTGGTGATTTTGCCGACGGCTTTTATTGGATTGTATGGTGCTGTCAAATATCCTGAAGCAAGTACTTCTGATTTTCTTTCCAACGCATTACTATTTGACCAGGCAGTTCCTGTTGCGGCCTTAGCAGTAGTTGGGTTATTTGCAGCCTGCCTTTCGACCACCAATGCCCAGATTTTTGCTTTGGGTTCCGAACTCCGGTCATTGCTGTCCGGCTCGGACAAGTCCATCATGATGACTACCAAACTCTCCATCTTTGCCTTTTCGCTGATCGTGTTGGTATTTTCCACTTACATCAGCGACGAGTTGGTTTTGTTGGCAAGGGTAAGTTTTACAGGTACATCGATGGTAGCGCCGGTGATTTTGGGTGCTGTGATTTTCAAAAATCCTCCCCGGGAACTGCTTTGGTTGTCCAGTATTGCTTTGGGATATTTTATCCTTTCTATCATCGGCATCGTACCGGACCGCTTTGGAAACACGCCTCTCGATTTCCTGCTGTATTGTATTTTGTTTGTTGTCACCCTTGCCATTATGGTTAGGCATCATTTTATCCAAAAAACTACCCATGAAGCTTGATCTGAATTTTGATAAAAAACTAATTGACGCTTCTCTGAAAAGATTCTGGGAGCTTTCTGGCGAAAAAATCCTTCAGATAGAAAAGTCTTTTGACCCGGCCAAAGGGGCTCCGGTAATTACGGAAAAGGGAAAATATGTCGCCCGTGGCTGGACAGAATGGACCCAAGGATTTCAGTTTGGATCGGCTTTGCTGCAATATGACGCTGTGGGAGAGGAAATATTTCTACACTTGGGAAAGGAAAATACCATTAAGAAAATGGCCCCTCATCTCACGCATATTGGCGTTCACGACCATGGATTCAATAATGTCAGCACTTATGGCAACCTGCTCAGGATGATCGTAGAAGGAAAATTGGAAGCCACTTATTGGGAAAAGGAATTTTATAAGCTTGCCATCAAAGTCAGTGGCGCAGTCCAAGCTTTGCGCTGGACATCTATTCCTTCAGGAGGTTTTATTTATTCTTTTAATGGGCCGCATTCCCTGTTTGTGGATACTATCAGGACATGCCGGGCGGTCATGCTTTCACACATGCTCGGGCATGTACTTCATGGTGAAAACGACAAAAAAATCAACCTGCTCGAACGTGCCATCCAACATTTGCTCAGTACGGTCCGCTATTCTATTTTTTATGGAGAGGGCCGTGATCAATATGATACTTCGGGACGGACTGCCCATGAAATCATATTCAACACCAATGACGGGAATTACCGCTGTCCCAATTCCCAACAGGGATACACCGGTTTCAGTACCTGGACAAGGGGACTTGCTTGGGCGATATGTGGCTTGGGCGAGACTTTGGAAGTGTTGGATGCACTGCCTGAATCAGACTATGCGTCGGTGATTTCAAAACAAGAATTGACCCGGGCACTTTCCAAAGCGGCTTTTGCAACGGCTGATTTTTACCTTGGAAATACCCCGACCGATGGTATTCCTTATTGGGATACCGGTGCGCCTGGTTTATCGAAAATGGGGGATTACCTCAGTAAACCTTCCGACCCCTTCAATGCCTTTGAACCGATAGATTCATCGGCGGCTTGTATTGCTGCCCAGGGTTTTATGCGGTTGGGAAATTGGCTCAAAAACCATGATCCTGAAAAATCCAACCGATATATACAGACCGGATATCAATTGGCAAATACCCTTTTCTCTGAACCTTACCTTTCTACCGATCCCAACCATCAAGGCATGATCCTACATTCCATATACCACCATCCAAATGGCTGGGACTATAAGCCAAATGCAAACCAAGTTCCTTTTGGGGAATCGAGCATGTGGGGAGATTACCATGCCCGTGAACTCGCATTGTTGCTGCAAAGGATTCAGAAAGGTGAACATTATTATAGTTTTATGAATTGTATCGAATTATGAGCAACGGCAAATATAAACCTCAGTTTCCACGTATTGCGCAGCTAAAAACCGCAACCCAATTCAAAGAACATTTAAATGATCAGGGTATCATTTTGCCTTTTTCAGAAATTCTTCAAGCGGTTGAAAACAGTCCTTTTGCACAAAGCCATCTTCTCCGCTCGGGACAAAGGATTGGAAATGCCTTTAGCATCCTACCAATGGAAGGGTGGGATGGAACAACAGACGGCAAACCAACTGAGCTGACCAAGCGTAGATGGCGCAATTTTGCGCGAAGCGGTGCCAAGTTACTCTGGGGTTGTGAGGCTGTGGCGGTCCGCCACGAAGGACGTGCCAATCCCAATCAGCTTTTGATCAATGAAGCTAATTTGCCTGATTTTGTAGAATTGTTCCAACTTATCCAAGAGGAGCACCATACCGCTTTTGGCAAATCAGATGACCTGTTAACAGGATTGCAGTTGACCCATTCGGGTCGGTTTTGTAAACCCAACAGCAAAACCATAATGGAGCCAAGGATACTTTACCACCATCCTGTTTTGGACAGAAAGTTTGGTCTCAAAGAAGATTACCCGCTTTTTTCTGATGGGGAAATTGAGGAATTGGTGGAGGACTATGTGAAAGCTGCTGTTTTGGCACAAAAATCCGGGTTTCAATTTGTGGACATCAAGCATTGCCACGGCTATTTGGGACATGAGTTTCTGAGTGCTTATGACAGGGAAGGGAAATACGGAAAATCTCTGGAAAACCGCAGCCGTTTCCTTCGGGAGATTGTTTCAGGGATACATGCTGAAGCTCCTGGACTGGAAATCGGTGTAAGGCTGAGTGTGTTTGATTGGATGCCTTTCCAAAAAGGACCTGAAGACGCGGGTGTTCCGTCATTCAATGGAAAGTATAAATATGCTTTTGGCGGAGATGAATCAGGAGTCAAAGAAGACCTGTCTGAGTCTTTTGGATTTCTCCGGGAAATTGAAAAACTCGGGATCGAGTTGATCTGTACTACGGCAGGAAGTCCCTACTACAATCCACATATCCAACGTCCTGCCTTGTTTCCTCCTTCTGATGGCTATCTGCCGCCCGAAGATCCGCTCCATGGAGTAGCTCGTCAGATCAGGGTGACCGGGGAAATGAAAGCCGCATTCCCGGGTTTTTATGTAGTAGGTTCGGCATATTCCTACTTGCAGGAATGGCTACCCAATGTCGCCCAAGAAGTCTTGCTATCAGGAAAAGCAGACTCCATCGGGCTTGGAAGGATGGTCTTGAGTTATCCCGAAATGCCTGCCGACATCCTGACAGGAACCTTCCTGAAACGGCAAAAAATCTGTCGGACCTTCTCTGATTGCACCACTGCCCCGAGAAACGGCATGATTTCGGGATGTTTTCCTTTGGATCCTTTTTATAAATCCATGCCTGAACACGCTGAACTTAAATCCATCAAAGACAAATGAAACCGATAGCATTGATCACAGGAGGGACTCGGGGAATCGGGCTGGGAATTGCCATCAAGTTGGCTGAAAACGGTTATGACCTAGCCATAAACGGAGTCAGGGCTGAATCAGAAATAAGTGCTGTTTTGGAAGAATTGGAAGCTTTAGGAGCAAAAGTTCACTATGTACCTGGCGATATCAGCAAAGAAGCGGACCGTCAAAAAATCCTGGATGAGGTTAAAACCCGATTTGGCACCGTCAATGTGCTGGTGAATAACGCCGGCGTTGCGCCAAGGACCCGGGCAGATGTGCTGGAAGTCAGTGAAGGTGATTATGATGGATTGATGGATATTAATTTGAAAGGGACTTTCTTTTTGACGCAGGCTTTAGCGAACTGGATGGTGGAAATCAAAAAAGCAGATTCAAAAGCTGCACTTTCCATTGTGACCATTACCTCGATCTCTGCGGTGATGGCTTCTGTGAACCGTGCGGCTTATTGCATGTCCAAAGCAGGGTTGTCAATGCTGTCCAAGGTCATGGCGGTACGGTTGGCGGAGTATGGCATTCCTGTGTATGAAGTGAGGCCGGGAGTCATTGAGACAGACATGACCGAAAAAGTAAAGGAAGTTTATCAGGAAAGAATAAAAGCTGGCCTTACTCTCGAACCACGGATGGGTTTGCCGGCAGATGTGGGAAAGGCCGTCGGTGCACTCGTTCGGGGTGATATTCCCTATGCCACCGGGCAGGTGATTACAGTGGATGGTGGATTGATGGTGGAGAGGTTGTAGTTGAGGTTTTTTCTCGAATGGAGGGCAAAGCTCAACTTCCCAATTCGACCTATATTAGTGATTAAGAATCGAGGACTTAAATGCCCCGATACATCACATACACTGCCACCAAACCCTTTTCCGGATGTCGGTAGGCTTCGGGAACTTCCCCGAGGATATTAAATCCCAAATCCTGCCATAGCTTGATGGCAGCGAGGTTGGTGATTATCACAAAGTTGAACTGCATGGCTAGATATCCTAATCTCTTGGCTTCTTCCAATGCAAAAATTCCCATCTGTCTGCCGATACCTTTGCCTGCATGTTCTTCTGCGACCATAAAACCCGCGTTGCAGACATGATTTCCCAAATCCGGTTGGTTGGATTTGATAAAAAATGTCCCGACTGTTTCCCCTTCCATTTCTGCCACAAATATTCTTTTTTCTGCCCCCATCCAATAATCCATCATTTCCTGTTCTGTGATATCGGGAGAAAACGCATAAGTGCCACCCTTGCGGATGATTGGCCTGATGATATCCCATAGTGCTTTTCGGTCTGTTGCTTGGGCTGGTCGGAATTCTAGGTTATTGAACGTCATTGGTTTCGGATGGGAAGTTAAAAAGGTTTCTTTAGATTGGATAAAAAATCATTTGTTCAAAAACTCTTCGGAATCATATTCCAATTAATGAAAAAATATATCGTCACCAAGGTTTTGAATAATTTTTAATATGTGTATACGGATAAGTGCACGGACCAAAATATAATCCTAAAGTGGTTCTTAAAGTTACGATTTAAATAAACGTCATTTTTACAGCCACTTTTTTTCTTGACAAAAAAAGTAGCCAAAAAAGTCAAGACGGCGGAATCCTATCCACGCGCAAGGCCGGAGCCGGCCTCCCGAACCTTCGGGATCGGTCCTCCCCGCATCGAACAATTGAAATTCAGTTTAAGCAATTAAGTTTTGGGATTTAAAGAATACGTGCAACGAAGCGGATACACATATAATTCTAAAATGGTGTAGTAAATCCGTATTTATTTACCACAAAGTAACAAAGAAAACAAAAGCCCGCTTTTTGTTTTCTTTTGATTCTTTGTGGTTTATTCTTTTTACAGGCTGCCTGCTTTATATCTGATTTTGACCATTCAGTTGCCTCTTTTTGGAAATCTTAAAACTTTTATTCTCTAAGGATACAAAGTTTTCACAAAATTCGTGGTAGAACCATTTTTGGAAATGACAGAAAAATATGGGATCAAGTCAACAACTTCGTTGAGGAATAACATTCCTTTTTCTGGAAGTTTCATTCCTAAATAGTCAATCAGGGAATTTGTATCAATTAAGTATTTCTGCTTTCCCATTCTTCTCTGCTTTTTGTAACGGTTTCTTGCAATTCCTCTGCTACACTTGGGCTAAGTTTTCCTGCATATTTTTCAGAAAGCTTTTCAGAAGCTTGCTCTTTTTTTTGAAGCACTTTGATGAGGTTGAGGTCTTCCAAATCCTCAAGAAACTTGTGGGCTTTTTGATCGGTAATCTGAATCAACATGGTTTCCAAATGATTGAATTTTGTTCTAAAAGAGCTAATGTCAGCCAATTCATTTTCCCAATTTCTTGGTGCTTTTATAAGACCAATGATGCATTGAATTCTTTTCATTTAACTTGTTTTATTGCATTTCAATACCCTTCGGGTTATTTTTCGCCTTTGAATCTGATGCATGG
>JBBRFK010000235.1:0-6392 GCA_038224435.1 Cytophagales bacterium
GGAGACATAAACATTGGTGGGAAATTTCGATACAAAGAGCTTTCTGCTATTTGGCTACTTTTTGGCATGAGGGCTTTATTCCTAAAATCTTTCTAACACATTTGCTATTTCAATTTCATCAAAAGATAGGAAAATGTAAGCGCACTTGCTTTTGCAAATTGTTCATTGGTGGATGACCCTGCGTGTCCGCCTTCTGTATTTTCATAATAATAGGTTCTGTAACCCATATCATTCATTTTGGCAACCATTTTCCTCGCATGTCCCGGGTGCACCCTATCATCTCGGGTAGAGGTATAAAAGAATACTTCCGGATAGTTCATTCCTTCTTTCAGGTTGTGATAGGGAGAGTATTTTTTGAGGTATTCCCATTCTTCCGGCACATCCGGATTTCCGTATTCGCCCATCCAACTTGCTCCTGCCAATAGCCTGTTATAGCGTTGCATATCTAATAATGGGACTTGACAAACTACGGCATTGTATAAGTCGGGTCGTTGGGTAAAGGCAACGCCAACCAATAAACCGCCATTACTTCCACCCATTACGCCTAGATGTTTTGGCGAGGTTATTTTTTGGGCAATTAGGTCTTCTGTCACCGCATATAAATCGTCAAATACATTTTGCCGTTTTTCTTTGATCCCATCCTGATGCCATTTTGGACCAAATTCTCCCCCTCCACGAATGTTGGCCAATACAAAAACGCCACCCTTGTCCAACCAAGAGGTTCCGAATGTCGAAGCGTAAAATGGTTGTGATGAAACTTCAAATCCACCATAAGCATAGACTAAGGTCGGGTTGGTGCCGTCATTTTTTATGTCCTTCGCAGCTATCATAAAATAAGGAACCATGGTTCCATCTTTTGATTTGGCCTTAAACTGTTTTACTTCATATTTACTTGCATCAAAAAATGCCGGTAATGATTTGTAGGCTTCAAATGTGTTTTTGCCTGCATCTGCATAATACAAGGTGGATGGCGTAATGAAGTTTTTGAAATCAAAGAAATATTGATCCGAAAGTTCATTGGTAGCGATGATGCTTATCGTTCCAAATTCAGGGGCTTTAACTTTTTGGTTGTTCCATTTTCCGTTACTGAAAGAATAGATATACAATTGTCCTGTAACATTGGTCAAAAGATTGATCAGTAACTTATTTTTAGTATTTGAAACTTCCGCAATGCTCGAAAATTCATCCGGTTCAATTATCACTTGAATTTGCTTTTCACCTTTCAACAACTCAGTAAAATTGAGACTTAAAAGCGTCCCTGTTTTATAGGTTTTGTCATTTACCTCCCAATCTGATTTTAATTGAATCACCAATTGGTTGTCCAAAATGGCATTGAGGCTACAATCTTCCGGAAGGTCTAATTTTATGATTTTATTGTCCGCCCAGACTAAAGATTGGCTTGAAAAGAAGGTAAGTGCCTGGCTAACCAAAGTGTATCCTTTGGAACCATCCCGTAAAACGACTCCCCAAGTTCCTACATCAGAAGAATCTCCCTCATAAATGAGCTGAGCCTCATTGAGCAGTGTGCCACGTTTCCAAAGCTTTACCTGTTTTGGATATCCGGAAGTGGTCATGGTACCTTCCCCAAAATCGGAAGAAACAATCAAGGTATTTTCATTTACATAACTTGCTCCGCCTTTGGATTCTTCAATAAAAAAACCGTTTTCTATGAATTGCTTTTTGTTGACATCAAATTCTCTGGTAATCACAGCATCTCCACCACCGTTTGAAAGCTGAACCAAAAAGCGGTCGTAAGATGGATAAAGGCCCGATGCACCCTTGTACACCCATTTGATATTGTCTTTTTTTGAGAGGTCATCTATATCCAAAAGTGTCTCCCAATCAAGTTTGCCATTGATGTAGTTGTTCAATAGGCATCTTCTCCAAATGCCTCTTACATGGTCTTTGTCTTTCCAAAAATTGTACACATAGTCTCCTTGAATGTTTGGATAGGCAATTCTTTCTGGGGAATTGTATATCTCCAGACTCTTATCGAAAATGGATTGGTAGTCCTTTTCTTTGCTCAATTTATCAAAAGTGACTTTGTTTTGGGCATTTACAAATTCCAAAGCCTTTGTACCATCGACTTCTTCGAGCCATTGGTATTTGTCTTCTTGGGCATGTATCTCAAAAGTTAAACTCATAAGTGTCAAGAGATATAAAGTATATTTTTTCATTATTATTTGAATTAAAAGTTGTTTCAAGATGAAAAGGAATTTGTCCAAAAACTCTCTTTCAGACATGTTTTATCCTAAATATAAGCATTTTCCTAAAATTTGGGTAAAGGATAAAAAAAGGCAGCATTAACCCAAAAAGTCTCTTTTTGGCCAATCAAATTATTTTGACACAGTTCCTAAGCAAAAGAAGAATTAACAATAAAATGCAAAAAAAAATGATACCATTCTTCTGTGCCTTTTGAGATGAAATAAAAAATTCAATTCCAAGGTTTTCTCGGCAGCTTTTCGTCCCGCTGGGCGGTATTGTACACCATGGCGGCGATGATGACAGCCGCCTGGGTCATGTCTGCAAACTGCATCCTTTCGTACAGGTCCATATTGGTATGGTAGCCTTTGCCGTAATCAATCGGGTCTTGGATAAATTGGAATCCCGGCACACCCACCGCCTCAAAAGCCACATGGTCCGTAGATCCGGTATTCCTACGGGTAATGGTTTTGGCCCCCAACTCATGAAAGGGTTCAAACCACTTCTCGAATATCGGAACGACCATGTCATTTCCCTCCACATAGATGCCTCGGATTTTTCCTGAACCATTGTCAAGGTTATAATAAGCTGAGATTTTGTCCCATTCCGCTTTTTTCTCTTTGGTGGTTCTGTCGGCAACGTACTTTTGCACATATCCTCTCGAACCGAAAAGTCCCTGCTCCTCTTCGCCCCAAATCGCAATCCGGATGGTTCTCTTCGGTTGGATATTCAAAGTCTTCAAAATCCGTATGGCCTCCATCATGACTGCCACGCCGGCGGCATTGTCATTGGCTCCGGTTCCGGCATGCCAACTGTCCATATGCGCACCAAGCATGACTACTTCCGCTTTCAGGTTTTTGTCAGTTCCGGGGATTTCTGCCAATACATTGTAGCCTTTATAATCATCATCGAGCCATTGCACGGCGATCTCCGCTTCCACACTTACAGACTTACCGGCTTTCAGCAGCCTGTAAATCCTACCGTAATGCTCGGCGGCAATTTCCATTTCAGGAACGGTCGGCTTCTTGTCAGTGCTATAAGACCCTGCCCTGGTATGGAAGACGGTTCCAAAACTTCCCCTCGTTCCGGTAAGCCTCAGGCCGACTCCTTCTTCCAAAAGGAAAGCAGTCAGCTTTTGATCCAAATCACGCTGCGCACGCATCTGGGCTAGCACTTCAGGTGTATACCTTGCATTGTTACCGCCGATGTTGATGGCTTTTCTATCTTCCAATTCCTGTTCAGTCCATCTTTTGGCTTCTGCTTCGAAGGCCGGATTCAGCGTCAGCGTGGCGGGTGCCATGACTACTTTGCCTTTGAGTTTTCCTCTGTATTTTTCAAAATCAGCATCAGAATTGATCTCCAAAAAGGTAACTTCAGATTCCACCAAACCATTGGTTCCATCCGTCCAAGCTTTTGGATAGCCGATAATCTGGGCATAGTAGGGCAGTTTCATGGCGATATAGGATTTCTTCACATCCCATCCACGGCCAAAATCACCGTAAGAATCGATCTTTACATTGGAAAGTCCCCATTCTTGGAATTTCTCGGATGTCCATTGCCTTGCGTTGCGTAAGTTGGTAGATCCGGAAAGCCTCGGTCCCATCACGTCCGTGAGGTGAAAGGAAATGTCTTGAATTTGGGATTTATTGATGCCTTCGGTTTTGATGCGGTGCATCATTTCCAAGTCCACTTTCTCCTGCGCCAATGTCTGGCCGATGAACAATAGAAAAGCAAAGCTTAAAAGGGTAAGTCTGGTGTGTTGGTACATAATTAATTCGATTTTGGAAGTACGGAGTTGAAAGTTGGAAGTGGGAATGGACAGAAGTCGGAAGTCGGAGGACCGAATGGCCTTGCCTGCTTTTGGGGTGGATGGTATGGTTTAAAAACTTTTTCCAAAATTTTGGATTTAATAATAGGAAGGATTGTTTCTTGAATTCAATATCCAAAAATGTAAAAAAAATCAAAATGACATTTGCCATCAATGTAATATTCTAAATTAGCCCCAAACACTACTGCATGATTTTACAAATTCCCCTCAATTTACTCCAAGAAATGCACCTCAGAAAGATGGGACTCCTGCTTCCTGATGAAAAAATCCTAGAATATTCCAAAGCCGGCGAGGGAAACATGAATGTGGTGGTCAGGCTCAAAACCGATACCCGCTCCATCATCCTCAAGCAATCACGGCCTTTTGTCAACAAATACCCCACCATTCCGGCTCCTTTGGGAAGGATATTCATCGAGGAAGAATATTACCGGATCATCAATAAACATACATTTCTATCCGGTTTTACACCCAATATCATCGCCCGGGATAAAAGGTCCCACCTAGTCGCCATGGATGACCTAGGCATCGGAGCGGATTTTCTCGGCATTTACCAAGATCAAATCAACCTCTCCCCAGCGGAAATCCACTCCCTCGTGGATTACCTCCTCACCCTCCACCAACTCGAAGTCCAAAATTTTCCTGACAATATCGAAATGAAAAAGCTCAACCATGAGCATATTTTTATTTACCCTTTTATGGAGTTCAATGGCTTTGACCTGGACAGCATGCAGCCGGGATTACAGGCCATGTCGATGAAATTTAAAACAGATCTGAAATTGAAGAATGCCGTCAAAACCTTGGGAAAAAGGTACCTTGAAAAAGGAAAACACCTACTTCACGGAGATTTTTATCCCGGCAGTTGGATCAGGGTCCATAGCGGCCTGAAGGTCATCGATCCGGAATTTGCTTTTATGGGGGATATGGAATTTGATCTTGCGGTATTCATCGCCCACCTCAAAATGGCCAAAACCAATCCCGAAATCATTGCCACCATCAAAAACCAATACGCCTCAAAATGTTCCCTCGACAAAAAACTGCTAAACAAATACACCGGAACTGAAATGTTACGGAGATTGATAGGATTGGCGCAGTTGCCGCTGTCTATGACTTTGGAGGAAAAATCCGAACTTTCGGAGGAAGCAAGAAACTTGATATTGAAACCATGAGAAACAAAATTATTGCCTACCTCCTATTGCTTGGATCGGCATGGGCTTTTTCCTGCAAAAGTCCTGAAAACAAGACGGATCTTCCCGAAGAAGAAACCAAACCTCTGAGCCTCTCAGAAGCTGAACTCAAGGATAAGGTTTTGGGTATGTTGGTGGGTTCGGCGATAGGTGATGCCATGGGCGCTCCGACGGAAATGTGGTCAAGGGAAATGATTGAGCAGGAATATGGCTTTGTCCAAGGCTTGGATTCCATGGTCAGAGAAGTGTCGCCGGAAGGAATCTGGAAAGCCAACCTGCCCGCCGGAGGGACCACCGACGATACGCGATGGAAGCAATTGACCTTTGAATACCTGTCAGATGAAAATCCAAAAACATTGGATCCAAAGAAATTTGCATCTCACATTCTGAACCAATTTGATGGGTATTTGGCAAATTTCAAAGAAATAGAAAGTGAAACTGCGGGGCCTTTTGAGGAAAATAGCCTGAAAGTAGGTTGGCTGCAGGAATGGGCAAAAGCGGCGAGACCTTACGTCAATAATGACCTCAACGGTTACCAAATCGGGTTGAGCACATTTTACGGAGGTGAAATGGTCTGTGCAGGATTGCTGTACGCACCTGCAATCGGCGTATTTTTTCCCGAAAATCCTGAAAAAGCATACCAAGAGGCATTTAAATTGGCATTGTTTGACATCGGCTATGCGAAGGACATCACGGCACTATCGGCAGCGATGACTTCGGCTGCGATGAAAAAAGACGCCTCCAAAGCCGAAATATTGGATGTCCTCCGGTCCGTGGATCCGGAGCATTACTTTGAGGCAAGGTTGGTCGGCCGTAGTTCTTACAGAATCTTGCAGACAGCACTTCAGATCGTCCACGAGGCCAATGCGGTGAATGATTCCACAAGCACCTCGGAGGAGCAAAAGATCTCAAAAGCAAAAAACTGGAGCCCCGAATACCTGCAACCTGCTTTTGAAAGGTTGGACAGCCACCTGCAGGATATGCCTTTCCATGCCGGGGAAATCCACTTGCAGGTATTGACGGCAATGATTTTTGCGGATTTTGATTTTGAAAAGACATTGGTATTTCTTGTCAATTACGGCCGTGACAACGACACCACAGCGGCGGTTGCAGGAGGGATTTTGGGGGCATATTATGGATTTGACCGGCTTCCGGAGAAAATGAAAATCCAAGTGTTG
>JBBRFK010000236.1:0-6381 GCA_038224435.1 Cytophagales bacterium
TAAAAGCTGGAAAGCCGGTTTGAGTCTGTTTGTCACGATGATGGCACTTTCTTGGTCATTTGGCGATGCCATGTAGGTCAGCCAAGCTCCAGTCCAATAGTAATCCTGATCCTGTCCGTTGAGCAAAATCATTTTGGCCTGGTCAATTTGGGACTGGCTTAATTCAAGTCCAAGGTTGATCATCGCAAATTCTTTTATCAATAAATTGGGATTGTCAGGAAAAGTAAATCTTTTCACAAACTCCAAAAGGTCTGCTTCAATATTGACAGAACTGGAAATCCAATAGCCCCAAAAAATCATGGAATCGGAGCCGATTGCCCTTTTCAGGATGGTGTCGGTGTTGATCCATATCTTGTCATATTGGGGAGCTTGATAATAGGGAGTCCATCCTGCGACATTAGGGGGATCACCTGACTCCATTCCCATACCGCTCATATCCCAAAGGATGGATGAATAAAAATCCTTTTCTGCCATTGCACTTTCGGCTACCGGCATATCAAAATTTCTCCAAAGACCCAAGATAAAATCAAAGGGACTTTTGATCAGGGCACCCATTATTTCTGCATGGTAAAAATGGGCTGAGCCAAACAAAACCTCAAGCGCAGGCATGATGTCATAATTATTTTGCCTGATGATATTGGCAAGCGGCGTGATGACATTGGCTTCTGCCAATTCGGTGATTTCACTTGCCACAAAGAATGTATAGAGCTTGCGGGAAAGATGTTTTGCAGACTCATTGGTAGCAAAAATCATCTCAAGCATTTCATCCAATTCTCCGCCGCCTGCTTCTCCTTCTTTTCCTGATATTACTTTATTTCCATAAAAGGCAGAAAACTGTTTATTTCCAAGATGGTGCATTTCAGGGTTGAAGTAAGATACCGGTTCACCATCAGAATGGATGCTGTCCCAATTGACTGTCCATCCCGTCAGCACCCGGGCAGCGGATTGTACATCCACTTCCTTGTATCCGGCGTCTTTTCCTTTGCCGATACAGAACAGTTCCTGTAATTCCCTCGCAAAGTTTTCGTCCGGTGTTTCCTTATTGTTGAAAGCCCCGCTCAAAAAAACAAGCATGGCAGGATCTAAGGTTAGGTCTCGGATCATTGTTTTAAAATTGCCCAAAGCATTTCTGTGAAGCATGTTGATGTACCTGTAGCAAGACTTGGACACAAATACCTGCCACATTTTGATGGGTAAAAAATTCCACCAAAACAGCACCATCTTTTCCTGAATGCCACTATTAGGACCCAAGATCCTACCGATCATCCAAGCCTTAAGCGCCACGATCCTATCTCCCTCAAAATCATCATTGAACTTGGCCTCAACGAAGGTTTCTCCTAAAGGAACATCCGGATCGATTTTGTTTTCACTTACCTTATTGTAATTATTGACCGGCTCAGTAAACGGGGTAAAGGAAGCCAAGGACTCTGATATGATGAAGTCAAGAGGCTTTCCTTTCAATCCTTTCAATTCTTCAAATGTGGCTCCAAAGCGTGTCCTTTTGATAAAATGCACCAAATGTGTATCTGTCAATTCTCCTGAAAATGGTTCTAAACCTGAATCAACATTCTTCAGTCGGGCATTGGAATACAGTCTTGGATCGGGTGAGGATTCCAAGCCTGATGTCAAATCAGGTGGGGCTACCTTTTGGTATTGTGGCTGCAGGTGTCTGTACTGACCGGGTCTGATTGGATACATGTGCGCTGTTTAAACTTAAAAAGACGTGTTTACTATGCTTGAACAATAAAGACCTGAAACCAACAAAAGCGAGATATTTTGATGGACTCCAGCAATTTTTTGTTTGTCTTTTAGAGAAATAACTCCCTTATAACGAACAATCAATTCCAGTTTATTGCATTGGGTGACAAGCAATTATACAGAAAAGTAAAAATTATAAAAGTTACCTGCAATACCGATTTGAAAATATATTTTTGGTTTAGGGTATTCTGACATTGGCAGAAAAGTTTTTGTATTTCAGACCAAAAAAATATTTTTGGCATTTATCAGGTTCAACCAAAAAACCCAACTTTTGTCTCCTACTTTGCCGGCGGCTTAGACCTCAGCTGAAATTCAAACTTCAAGAAACGGTCAGTTCTTTTTCACCCAATAATTCAAAAACCCACTTGGCATTTCCAAAACCACTTTGGCGTTTTGGAATTCATATTTTGAAACATCAAATGCCGCATTTCCATCACCAAGGTTAACTTCTCCCAGCATCATGTATTCATCTGTATTCCCATAGCGGAATTGGTTTCCAAAAGTCATCCAAACTTTCCCAACCTGGTTTTCAGTCATATTCTTCCAATTGATTTTCAATTTTCCATCCAAAATTTTGGCAGTAAGGTCAGTGGCAAATACATCACCCAATAAGGAAACTCCATCCAGTTCCATCGCATGTTCTCGTGGAATTGGAATGTCCAGAAAAGTCGCCACAGAAGGAAAAATATCTACGATAGAAGGCTTTTGATCAAAACGCTTATTGAATTTGAAATTGCTAGCAATCCAGATTTCCCTTTCTTCCTCCGATTGTCCGCCATGATGAAAACCTCCTTCTGCCCTGCCATGATCTGTCGTCACGATCAGCAAAAATTCCTCTTTATGCAATCCCTCTCTCTCCCGGATTGCTTTCCAAATTTCACCCAATTGCCTATCGGCTTCTTGGACAGCAGCTTCCATTTTGGGACTGTTGCCATATCTATGGCCCATATCATCGGTGTATTGCAGGTAAACCCAAGACAAATCAGGAGAATGATTTCTGATTTCCTCAGCTGCCTTAGATGCGACCAACTTATCAATCTCATGGATATACCGACTCAAAGTGTCATGTGGAAACCTAACTGTATCCAATTCAAAACCATCAAAGTGGAAGTCAAGGAGGAGGTTTCCCGTTTCCGGTAATCCTTCCCCGAGAAGCTTGGTCCTATTGTCCAGCCAGGTAGAATAAATGGCGGTTTTTCTATCAGGATAATTTTCTTTGAAATGTCTGAAAATGGTCCAATAATGATAATTCGGAAACTGAATATTATTGTCCTTGACATTGTGCTTGTTGACCCAAGTCCCAGTTAGCATGCTGTTGTATCCCACGGCTGATATAGTCGGCGTTTCAGAATACCCTCCCTTTTGACCACCCAACCAAGCCCGTGCATATCCTCCCGATGCGCTGATGCTGTCGAGATTTGGAGTGGCTACTTTCTCTAAGACTGATGCCGGAATCCCATCCAAAATCACCAGAACAACCTTTTTGGGACGGTGCTCGGTTCTATTCAAACATGAAAAAGCGAAAAGCATCAAACATATAACCATGCAGCGAAAGGTGATTTTCCTTAAATACCTTGCGCGATAAACGCTAAAGATTGGGCACATATGGTTTCAAAATTGATTTTATAATTCCTTAAATTTAAAAGGATTTTGATAACACTTGCTACCGAATATGGACAAAAAACCACTGATCGACAAAGATTACCTCCCCCAAATTTTCAATGGAAAAGGTGGTTGGACATATGCCCTGATACCGGAAATTTCCAAAGAAAAGCAGTTTCCATTTGGGTTGATGAAAGTCAGCGGTAACATTGATAGTTACAAACTTCAAAATTCCATGCTCATGCCCTTTGGAAATGAGCAGCTGTTTTTTCCTGTCAAAGTTGCTATAAGAAAAGCCATCAAGAAGGAAGAAGGAGATTGGGTCAAAATCATTCTTTTCGAAAATCAATACCCTCAAATCCAGCCCGATGAAATCATCGAATATCTCAAAGAAGCCCCCAAAGCTTACCACAGGATCAGTGCGCTACCCAAATATGAAAAAATACGCTATCGAAACCATCCTTGAGGCAAAAGACAACGACAATAAAGCAGAAAGAATAGTGAAGCTCATGGAAAAATTTAATTTTTAAACTCCAATGACATTATTTTCATTATTTGTCATAAAAAAACAAAAATAAATGAAGGAATATCAATGAATTTTATATAAATTAGTTTTACAAATTTGTAAACTAACCAACAATTTAAAATTAATTCTATGAAAAAGACCACGATTTTATCGATCGCTTTAATGCTCTTTTTGACCGGGCAAAGTTTCGGTCAAGGACTGCATTTCGGAGCAAAAGTAGGTGCCAACTTCTCAAATTTTACGGGAAGCGGATTGGACGGCTACAATTTTGAAAGCATTACCTCATTCCATGGAGGTGCTTTTGTTGAATTGGGGATATTCAAAAGCTTTTCAATCCAGCCTGAGTTGATTTATGGCACAAAGGGTTCAAAACTTACCGGAATCGGTGATGACATTGAAAACAAATTAGGATACTTATCGGTGCCGGTTTTGGCTAGGTTCTATTTTATTCCTGATAAATTCTCCCTTGATCTGGGGCCACAGGTATCCTTCCTGCTCAGTGAAGCAGATAATGCCAACATTTCAGATTCAAATACTTTTGATTTTTCACTCTGCGGAGGTTTGACGTTTCATGTATTGGGTCCAATATTTATACAGGGGAGATATAATCTTGGATTAACTGACGTAAAACCTGACGCCAAAGTCAAAAATTCCACCATTCAATTTTCAGCAGGTTTACGGTTTTAATAATCTTCCATCCTACTATAAAAAAGTCCTTTCGGGGACTTTTTTTTTGACCTTTGGTTAATGTTGAAATGCATTCCTTCCTATGTACTGTTACAATAAAGTAAGTAATTCTCCTTTCTTCCGAAATATAATCGGTGAGTTGGCATCAAAAAATAACGGCTTTGAAGCATCATGCTGGATTTTCATCAAATCAAGTGAAATGATACCGTAAAAATTATTTACTTTCAAGCCTAAACCTACTTTACCGATATCCCATGAAAATCTACAAATCCGCCCAAGGTATCATCATTGGATCCGGCTCCAATTTTTACAAATCCAAAGAAAATGACTGGAACACTTTGGTCAACAGAGAAAATCTATTTCAAAAACTACAGGAAGAAATCCCCTGGTTGGAAAAAATCGACTGGTCACCAAAGGACATTTCCGCCCCGATAGGAACACAGGAAATATGGGCAGCAGGAGTGACTTACTTCAGAAGCCGAGAAGCAAGGATGGAAGAATCCAAGGAAAGTGGGGCGGCAATATTCTACTCCAAAGTCTATGAAGCCGAAAGACCGGAGTTGTTTTTCAAATCGACGTATTACCGCGTAGCACAACCCAACGGAAAGGTCCACATCCGCAAAGATTCGAAGTGGAATGTCCCTGAGCCTGAACTGACACTTTTTATCAATTCCAAAGGCCATATCGCAGGCTACACGATTGGAAATGACATGAGTTCGCGCGACATAGAAGGCGAAAATCCACTCTATCTCCCTCAGGCAAAATCCTACGATTATGCGGCAGCGATCGGTCCTTGCCTTTTTGTGCCCGAAAAACCCATCGATCCCAACACCAAAATCCACATGAAAATCGAGCGGTACGGAAAAACCGTTTTCGAAGGAGAAATCTCCATCAACCAAATGAAACGCAGCCATACCGAGCTGGCAGGGTATCTTTTTAGGGAAATGGAGTTTCAGGATGGCGTCTACCTGATGACAGGTACCTGCCTTGTACCGGATGACGGGTTCACATTGCAAGAAGGAGATAAAATCAGCATTGAAATAGACGAAATCGGAACTTTGGTCAATATCGTAGGCAGGTAGTCATTCATCCATAGAATCCTGCAATCCTGTATTCATGGAGTCTGTTTATTGAGGTTTTTCTTGTTATTTGTATTGTCGATCAAATAAACGGTTGTCAGAAAGCAGTTTCATGAAAAAAATCACATTAAGCAAAAAACAACAATACTGGCTGCTGCAATTAGTAGGTTGGTTTTCGATTGTTTTTGTCGAGACCATCAATTATACTTTTTTTATCATCAAGGAATTTGTCTGGGATTATGTGTACCAGTTCTGTCTTTTGGCAATATCGGGATTGGTCGCTTCCCATTTGTGTAAGACGTTATTCATCAAACCTGCAACATTCCAAAAGAGCCTTTCCAAAATTTGGGGAAAGGCTCTTTTGGATACATTTTTTATTACTTTGACAATAGTCCTTACTTTTTTAGTGCCTGTCATTTTCAGCAATCCGGCGTATTTTTATACCAGTGATTTCCTGATTGAGTTTTTTGGTCAGATAATGAATATAGCCCGCTATGTAGTAGTGTGGATCATAATCTACTACCTCTATCATATTTTGGATCGGAACAGGGTCATTTCCCAGCAGAAACTGATGGTCGAAAACCTAGCCAAAACCTCTGAATTGGGACTTCTCAAATCCCAACTCAATCCCCATTTTCTTTTCAATGCGCTGAACAGCATCAAAGCCCTCGTGCTCATTGATACAGAAAAAGCCAGGGAAGCAATCATCAAACTGAGTGAACTGTTGCG
>JBBRFK010000237.1:0-6380 GCA_038224435.1 Cytophagales bacterium
ATCAGTCATTTTTTCACCTACTCCAATGTACTTGACAGGGATTTTGAGTTGATCGGAAATACCGATAACTACGCCTCCTTTGGCTGTACCGTCAAGTTTGGTGATGGCCAATGCCGTGATGTTTGTTGCTTTGGTAAACTCCTGCGCTTGGATGAAAGCATTTTGACCGGTAGATCCATCCAAAACCAAAAGCACCTCGTGCGGGGCATCATCGATGAATTTTTGCATTACCTTTTTGATTTTGGTAAGCTCGTTCATCAGGTTGACCTTGGTATGCAGCCTGCCTGCGGTATCGATGATCACCACATCCGCACCGGTATCGACACCTTGCTTCACTGCATCAAAAGCCACCGAAGCAGGGTCTGTATTCATGCCATGAGATACAATGGGTACATCTACGCGCTTTGCCCACAGAATCAATTGGTCTACTGCAGCTGCCCTAAAAGTATCAGCGGCGCCAAGGACAACTGATTTTCCAGCTTGTTTGAATTGATAAGCAAGCTTACCGATGGTGGTGGTTTTGCCGACACCGTTGACTCCGACGACCATGATGACATAGGGTTTTTTGCCTGCCGGCAGGTCAAAATCCGAAAGGTCTGTACTTTGGTTTTCTTCCAGCAAGCCCATGATTTCTTGCCTGAGGATGACATCGAGCTCTGCTGTATTGAGGTATTTGTCCTTTGCTACACGCTCTTCGATCCTCCGGATGACTTTGATGGTGGTATCCACGCCTACATCTGATGTAATGAGGATTTCCTCCAATTCATCCAATACTTCCTCGTCAACTTTGGATTTGCCGACCATGGCTTTACTTAACCTTGAAAAAATGTTTTCGCTGGATTTTTGAAGGCCTTGGTCGAGGCTTTCTTTTTTTTCCTTCGAAAAGAAACCGAAAATTCCCATAGCTA
Source organism: Cytophagales bacterium (assembly GCA_038224435.1). Classification (GTDB taxonomy): domain Bacteria; phylum Bacteroidota; class Bacteroidia; order Cytophagales; family Cyclobacteriaceae; genus Cognataquiflexum. The sequence continues at coordinate 909 of JBBRFK010000237.1, forward strand.
ATGATTTTTTTAAAGCCCGAATATAACAAAAAAGTCCCTTCAAAGACTTAGCCTGAAGGGACTTTCAATTGCAACTGGTGCAATGAAATTATTTTTTCAAAGTATCCTGAACCGAAGTTGACGGTACCATTTCCTCTTTGAAGGTATAAGCGCCGGATTTTTCAGATTTGACTGCTCTGATCACTTTGGCGTATGTTACGCCACCTTCTTTTTTCAGGGTTGCTACTACTTTCTTAGCCATATTTTTGAGGTTTATTTTGTTGCCGGAAGCAACCTAAGTCCTAAATTATTTAATTTCTTTGTGAACCGTCATTTTCTTCAAGATGGGATTGAATTTCTTCAATTCGAGTCTTGTAGTGGTGTTTTTACGGTTTTTGGTAGTGATATATCTTGAAGTTCCCGGAAGACCTGTAGCCTTATGCTCGGTGCATTCCATGATCACTTGAACTCTGTTACCTTTCTTAGCCATCGCTGTATTTATTTAATTGGTAAACCTGATCTGATTATTTGATGATGAGGTATCCTTTTGCCTGAGCTTCTCTCAACACAGGAGTGATTCCTTTTTTGTTGATAGTTCTCAAAGCCTTGGTACAAACCTTTAAAGTGATCCAAGCATCTTCCTCAGGGATGTAGAAGCTTTTCTTATGCAAATTTGGATAAAATTTACGCTTGGTCTTGTTGTTCGCATGCGATACATTATTACCTACTTGAGGTCTCTTGCCGGTAATGTCACAAACTTTTGCCATGATATATGATCGTAATTGTATAGACGTTTTTTCAATTGAGTTTGCAAATATCGGACTTTTACCTGAATTACCAATAGCGCCCGCCAAAAATATTCTGTAAAGTTAGCTTTTAATTTTAGATGGGTGATTGGTTGGAATCGGATGTGAAATTTGAGAACCAAGTACAATGAACCAAGTACTAAGCTCAGAAAACATTGCAACTCCAATAACAATGAAAATAACCAAAACCATGATAACCATGATAACAATTACAACCCAATAACCAATTCCCAATTCCCAATAGCCAATAACCAATTTCCAAACCCCCAATCACTTATCCCCATAAGGGCAATGCTTGCATCCGCTGGCACAGCAATATCCCCTCCTTAGATGGTACTGTGCAGTGAAAACCATCAGTCCGTTTTCATTGAGGTAATAATCTCCGGGAATGAGCTTCATGGGCTGGGCTTGCTTCTTTTTTGAATTCATTCTTTAATCCTAAAGGCTTTCGCTATATTTGCCGCAATGGTATAAATGGTCAAAATTGTCCTTCACGGGCAACAAATCTACAAATATTATGATCGAAACAATAAACTCAAGCAGTCAGGCCATCGCACTGGAAGACAAATATGGAGCGCACAACTACCATCCTTTGCCGGTAGTGTTGTCAAGAGGCGAAGGAGTTTACCTTTGGGATGTCGAGGGTAAAAGATATTACGATTTCCTTTCTGCGTATTCCGCAGTCAACCAAGGACATTGCCATCCAAGAATAAAAGATGCCCTGATCGAGCAGGCGGGCACATTGACGTTGACCTCTCGGGCATTCTACAATGATGTCCTGGGACCTTTTGAAAAGTATATCACTGAATATTTCAGCTTTGAAAAAGTACTTCCCATGAATACCGGTGCGGAAGGAGTGGAAACAGCCTTGAAAATAGCCAGAAAGTGGGGGTATGAAAGAAAAGGAGTGGATGAGAATCAAGCGGTGATTGTCGTAGCGGAAAACAACTTCCATGGCAGAACCTCTACCATCATCTCTTTTTCTTCTGATTACAACGCAAGAAAGAACTTCGGGCCTTATACTCCGGGTTTTGTAAAGATCCCCTATGATGATATTTCAGCTTTGGAAAAGGCCTTGGAGGACAACAATGTGGTGGCATTTTTGGTTGAGCCGATTCAGGGAGAGGCGGGCGTCTATACACCGGCTGAGGATTACCTGCGTAAAGCATCGGAAGCCTGCAAATCCAAAAACGTATTGTTTATAGCCGATGAAATACAGACTGGTATAGCAAGAACAGGTTCTTTATTGGCAGTCTGCGGCAACTGTACCTGCGAAGGCCATTGCGAAAAGCAGGAAACTTACACCAAACCTGACATGTTGATCTTGGGAAAAGCCATTTCAGGCGGATTTTATCCCGTGTCGGCAGTATTGGCAGACAGCCACATCATGGATGTCATCAAGCCGGGTCAGCATGGATCTACTTTTGGAGGAAATCCTTTGGGTGCTAAAGTCGCCATAGCCGCCTTGGAAGTAGTGCGGGATGAAAAATTATCACTCAACGCAAGGAAACTCGGTAATATCTTCAGGGAAAGGATGCAGATATTGGTGGACAAATACAAAATCCTCAAACTCGTCCGTGGCAAAGGTTTACTCAATGCTGTTGTCGTCAACGACTCCTCTGATAGCAGCACCGCATGGGACATGTGTGTAGCTTTGAAAGACATGGGATTATTAGCCAAACCTACTCATGGCAACATCATCCGCTTTGCGCCGCCTTTGGTCATGACCGAAGAGCAGCTGCATGACTGTTGCGACATCATTGAAAAAGTGGTGAAGGCGTTTGAAAAATAAAATTTTGATTCGATTTAAATTGATTGAAATACAAACCCTCCAAGAGAATTAAAAATTCTGGAGGGTTTTTTTCTTACCCTTTACTTAGCTTTGCTATCTCATTACAACCTATCAATCCATGAAAAAAGCAGTTATTTTTGATATGGATGGCGTCATCTGCCATACGAATCCTTACCATTCTTTGGCCTTCAAGTCATTTTTTGAGAAGAGAGAATTGTACCCGACAGAGGAAGAATTTGAGCGTCACATGTATGGAAAGAGCAACTCCTATATCATGAGCCATTTTTTTGGGAGGAAAATAGCAGGTCGGGAACTGTTGGAATTGGAGAATGAAAAAGAGGGGTTGTTTAGGGATATCTATAAAGATAAAGTTGACCCGATTGCAGGATTTCAGGAATTTTTCCACCAACTCAAAACCAATCAATACCTGACAGGCGTGGCTACATCTGCACCATTTGCCAATCTAGAGCTGATTGCCGGCACTTTGGATTTGATTGGCCGGATGGAATCGGTCCTTGCGAGCGAGGATGTGACCAAGCACAAGCCCGACCCAGAAGTATACCTCAAGTCGGCTGCAAACCTTCAGGCCAAACCGAAATTTTGTCTGGTATTTGAGGATTCCTTCTCGGGAGTCACTGCTGCCAAAAATGCAGGGATGAAAGTCGTGGGCGTTTTGTCCTCCCATACCATTGAACAGCTTCCTGCATGCGACCTGTATATCCAGGATTTTAGAGAAATTGATTTGTCAAGTATTGCCAAATTGCTCGGAGATTAAGGAGGTTCCTTTTTGCGCAAACCATTAACTTTATATCAAGAAACACAAGACAGTTATGCTACAAAGACCAAGAAGAAACAGAAAATCCCAAGGTATCCGCAACATGGTGGAGGAGACCAGGCTTTCTGTCAAGGATTTTATTTTCCCGATGTTCCTGATTGATGGCATCAACCAAAAGATAGAAGTGGCCTCCATGCCGGGGATATACAGGTATTCTTTGGACCTGATGTTGGCCGAAATTGAAGCTTGTATGGAACTTGGTATCATGGCATTTGATATTTTTCCTGCCTATCCTGAGACCAAAAAAGACAAATATGCCACTGAAAGCCATAATCCGGAGACTTTTTACCTCCGAGCCATCTACATCATCAAGAATACATTTCCTGAAGCGGTCGTGATGACGGATGTGGCAATGGATCCTTACAGTTCGGATGGCCATGATGGTCTCGTCTCGGATGGCAAGATTTTGAATGACGAGACTTTGGAGATTTTGGGCAAAATGTCCCTAGCACAGGCACAGGCAGGAGCGGATATTCTTGGACCATCTGACATGATGGATGGGCGGGTGGGCTATATCAGATCTATTTTGGACCAAAACGGCTATACCGATGTGTCGATTATGTCTTATACTGCCAAATATGCCTCCGCTTTTTACGGCCCTTTCCGGGATGCATTGGATTCAGCACCCAAAATGGGCGACAAAAAAAGCTATCAGATGGACCCCGCAAATTATAGCGAGGCATTGATAGAAGCTGCATTGGATACAGCTGAAGGTGCAGATTTTTTGATGGTCAAGCCTGCTTTGGCATATTTGGATATTATCAAGCTTCTGAAAGACAATTCCAATCTTCCAATAGCTGCCTATAATGTCAGTGGTGAGTATGCCATGGTCAAAGCCGCGGCCCAAAAAGGATGGCTTGATGGGGAAAGGGCGATGGTAGAATCCTTGTTGAGTATCAAAAGGGCTGGAGCAAATGTGATCTTGAGTTATTTTGCCAAAGAGTATGCTACATTGGTCAAAAAGTGAGGGTCATTTGATTTTCGGTTATTAAAATATATGATTATCCGCAATGATGCCACTAAGTTTATTTTGAATCTCCTTTGATGCGGATAATAGTCGATAGTCCATAGACGACAGTCCACAGCAGATCCAATTGAACTTCAAGCCTTATTTTATTTGGTTGGTGGCAAGAAAGCGTACAATCATATTAAAATACCTATAAAAGTTATATAATATGATAACAACCCTTCAGATGGTCAAAAATCTGAAGGGTTTTTTAATTTTTAAAGTTCATTTCCCTAAGTGGGGTATTTATCTTTTATGAATTGTCCAAGTATTCCAAAATCCAGAAGAATATGTGTGGAATTTTATCAAATACATTGAAAAATAGTCAAATCGTGAATATTTGATTGATTTTGTATGAGGTTGGTTATGTTTTAAACCTATTTTTCAAAAAAAATAGATTTTTAAAATAAAAATAGGTTCTATTTAATGCACCAAAAACAAAAAAACATGTAAAAAATTGATTTTTTGGTTATAAAAATACCTATTAATTAAAATAAATTAAATTTTTTTAATATTTTTTTTGTAATAATTCGATAACACAAAGTATGTTAAAGTTCAAATTTTATGATTTTACTTATTTTCAGAATTTTATTCTATAAAAAATGATATGGTAAAATTATATTTTTTTTAATAACATTTCGGTATCGATTGCGGAAAACATTTTTTTAATAACCGAATTATATTCTGTGGTTTATTGCGTTTTAAAAATGTCTGATTAATTGAATAATTTTATGTTTTATAAATAAAATAATAAAAATATATCAACTAAATCGGCTAATCGTTGGCATTTCGACAACATAGGGTTTTATTTTTTGAAAAAAATGTAATTAGATTTAGCCTATTCAAAGAAATCAAACCTATTCAAAACTCTCTCAAATCATTTGTGGTAAAAATTAAAACCTATGAAGTGGATGAACTCAATGATCGCTCAAGTTAGCGATGTGCCTGCCGTAGTTGATGTCTCGGCAGAGCTTGCACAAACTCTATTGACAACCAATAATGTGTGGATGATGCTCTGCACAGGGTTGGTATTTATTATGCACCTGGGATTTGC
>JBBRFK010000238.1:0-6373 GCA_038224435.1 Cytophagales bacterium
TGTCTTGAATGTAGAGGTGGAGAATTTAAAGTTCTCCATGATGAATTCCAAATTGACAAAGTTTACCGATTTGAAGGCGACACCGACCCCGGAGACCAATCCATCCTGTTTGCCATCTCTTCAGAAAAGTTTAATTTAAAAGGAGTATTGGTAAATGGCTATGGCATCTATTCGGATCCGATCACAGATGAGATGCAGGCAAAGCTTAACTACGATCCTGACAAATGACTTGGAAATTGAATTCCATTTGATGACAGTAATATTTATGGGTTCCCGATGACCACGCAGATTTAGGCAGACTATATCCTTAAAATTTTATCGAATCGTGATCAAATTTTCAGCAAGCTAATTCTGATTTTGAAACTGAAAGATAACTTCGGCGAAAGTCTGCGAAATCTGCGGGAGAATATTTTTTTCAAGGATATAAAAAAAGCGGTAGGTTAAACCCACCGCTTCATTTATTTCCCGCGTTATTTGGTTACATTTTCGCCGAATAGTTTGGTGCTTCCCTCGTGATACTCACATCATGTGGGTGCGATTCTTTGACACCCGCAGCAGTGACTTTTACAAACTTGCCATTCTTCTGCAGGTCTTCTACAGTCGGCGTACCACAGTATCCCATTCCTGCCTGTAATCCTCCTACCAATTGGTACAATACTTCCGACACCAAGCCTTTGAATGCCACCCTGCCGACGATTCCTTCAGGAACAAGCTTCTTGATGTTGTCTTCCGCATCTTGGAAATATCGGTCTTTGGAACCTGACTCCATGGCTTCGAGTGAGCCCATTCCTCTATATGTTTTGAATTTCCTTCCTTCGAAAATCAACATTTCGCCAGGGGCTTCTTCTGTTCCTGCAAGCAGGGAACCGATCATGATCGAACCTGCACCTGCCGCGATGGCTTTCACCAAGTCGCCGGAATACCTGATACCGCCATCAGCGATGACAGGGACGTTTCTACCTTTCAAAGCTTCAGCACATTCGAAAACGGCTGAAAGCTGGGGAACGCCGACACCTGCAATCACTCTAGTCGTACAGATACTTCCCGGACCAACTCCGACTTTCACCGCATCGGCGCCGGCATCCGCCAAGGCGATTGCGGCTTCGGGCGTGGCGATATTTCCCACGATTACTTCCAGGTCAGGGAATACGTCTTTGATTTTCCTGCAGGCATCTATGACCCCTTTGGAGTGGCCATGGGCAGTGTCTATCGATACGACATCCACTCCTGCATGCCTCAGGGCTTCAACCCTCTCTACTATATCGTGGGTGACACCGACTGCGGCACCGACACGTAACCTTCCGAATTCATCTTTGCAGGCAAAGGGCTTATCCCTTCTTTTGAGAATATCCTTGTAGGTAATCAGGCCAGTCAGTTTGCCCTCGTCATCTACGATGGGAAGTTTTTCGATTTTGTATTCTTGAAGGACTTCTTCTGCCTGTTCGAGGGAAATCCCTGCTTTGGCAGTGATCAGGTTTTCTTTCGTCATGATGTCCTTGATCCGGACATTTGGATCTTTGATAAATCTCAAATCCCGGTTGGTGATGATGCCTTTTAGAACCCTGTTTTCATCCACCACGGGAATCCCTCCGATGTTGTATTCACGCATGATGGCATCAGCGTCTTTGACCTTGGACTCGATGTCGAGTGTAATCGGGTCCAAAATCATCCCAGCCTGAGAACGTTTCACCTTTCTCACTTGAGCGGCCTGCTGCTCGATGGACATGTTCTTGTGGATAAATCCAAGCCCACCTTCCAAAGCAATGGCAATTGCCAATTCGGATTCCGTCACGGTATCCATGGCAGCAGAAACGAGTGGAATGTTGAGCCTGATTTTTTTGGTGAGCTGGGAGGATGTATCTGTATTTCGGGGAAGGACTTCAGAATATCCCGGCACTAAAAGCACATCGTCGTAGGTGAGTGCTTCAAAAAGAAATTTATCGGAGTTTCGATTCATGGCAAATTCGGTTAGGTAACCCTATTTGCCCGTCAAAGATAAGAACATTTTCAGATGGCAATCAAATCGGTTTGAAAATAAATAAATTATGAGACTTGAGATATGAGATATGAGACACACGACGTGAGACGTGAGGCACAAGAAGCGAGAAGCGGGAAATTGAGAAAATCAGAATTCTGAATTAAGAATGAGGAATGACGGATTCTATAATCCGACAACAATTACAACCAATAGAACAATTACACCTGTCCGCCTTGGAGGAACCATTTCAACCAACGTAACCATTTGCAAAAAGAATCTTCGTTCCTACCAATGACGTGTTTGCAAGCGCCACCCTGAGAGAAACGAAGGGTCTCAGATAATGAAGAGATTCTTCACCTCCACAAGGTCCGGTTCAGAATGACGGTATGCCAATTGTCATTCTATATTCTGAACGTTTTCCTGAAAATGTTGGAAACTGAGCATGACGGATTCTGCAACCCGACAACCACTAGAACAATTACACCTATCCTCCTTGGAGGAACCATTACATCCCTTTGAATTGAGACTCTTCGTCCATCACAGTGACGGGTTCCGACAGCGAAAAGCGGGCAACAATGACAACTTGACAACATCTATCCCCAAATCCCTCTTCCCGCCAAAGCGTTCCAAAATGTTCCCAAAGAAAGAATGAAATAAATGGCTGCAAAAATATTGACTGTCTTGACATTGTCTTGTGCAAAAAACCAAGCGAACAGCGGAACTGCCTGCAAGGCATGAAGCCCGAGAAAATGGAATATCCGCAAATCCCCGTAGGTTTTTGCCCAGTTCAAAAAGAAAATCCCTTCCTGCCCGTCAGGTGCACCGACTGTATGACCCAAATTGGCCGCCATCAGATAACCTTCCAAGCTTGCTACAACGAAAATCAACATGCCCAACCGGATGCCTCTTTTATATCCTGCTGACAAAGATTCTACACTTGAGAATAAGCGGTAGGCCCAAAACACCATAATCGTATTGATCAAAATGGCAATTCCCATGATTTGGAATAGGACAGCATTTCCTATCGAACTGACATTGAAATGGGAGAGTTCTCCCCTTGATGCTTGATAAATAATAATCACCTGCTCTATCAGCATGACGGTGATGATGGTCAGTTTGATCTTTTGCACTTTCCGAATTTGGGGAAGGTAATATAAAAACCAAGCCATCGTCCAAGTGAATATGCCAAATGAAATCGCAAATTTCATGGGTTTCATCCAAACATTGACTCCCATCAAAGTCCTATCATCAAAAAAAGAAATGACCAACAAGACGAAAAATGCAATGAAATTAAGCAATCCGAATTGCCCTAGCGACTTGCTTCTCTTGAATATCTTTTGGATGAAACTCATAGATGATAAGGACTCTGATTGAGTTGTTTGGTCTTATAAGCCCTGACCAAAAAGTATAAAAGCAAGCCGACAGGACCCATCATAAATGTCAAAATCAGACAAGGCAGCACCAGCCAACGGCTGATGTCTTTTTCCCAGGCATCTTTGGCAATCCACATGCCGACAAACAAATCAAAAGCGAGGTAATGGATCCAACCTGCCAAAAGTGCCTCATCCGATCCAAAAAGCAACCTGACCTCTGACAAGGTGCTGAATCCCCCTTCTCCGCCGGTAAACAAAGCCGGAATGATATAAAAGGCATAAGTCAGTGCCATCAAAATAAATACACCTGAGAAGAGGGTTTGATAAATCCATTTTCGGGGATAGAAGATAAACAGTGCAATCCATGAGAAAAAGGCCAAAGTACTAGCCATGCCAAAAACAGCTTCAAGTGTCATAGGAATCGGGTGTTTGGTATATTTAAATTTAGAGAAAAAATTCCCGCAAAGACGCAAGGGTACAAAGAAAAATTAGTGAGTAGACAAAAAACAGGTGAAACCAAATCAAAATTAGTAGAATCCAGAATATTCGATTTGCAAAAAAATAAACGCTTCCCATTCTTTGCTGAGGACCTTTGTCAGATTTTTCTCTTGATCTTCGCTATATAAAACCCATCATAACCACTTTCCTGGGCCAATACCTTTTGGTCTTCTACCAGCTCAAAGTTTTTTCCGTTTTCGGAAGCCAAAAACTTCTCCACTTGCATCTCATTCTCTGTGGGCAAAATGCTACAGGTCGCATAGACCAATAATCCTCCCGGCTTGACCATGCCGGCATAATTCTGGAGAATGTCCTGTTGGATGGCCTGCACTTTTTCTATAGACTCAGGAGTGAGTTTCCACTTGGTATCCGGGTTTCTTTTGAGCACACCCAATCCCGAACAAGGCACATCCAACAACACCCGGTCTGCGGATTCCTTCAGCCTTTTGATAGTTTTGTTACCCTCGATCACCTTGGGTTCGATGATGCTGATGCCGTTTCTTCTCGCCCTGAGTTTTGTATTCTTAAGCTTCCATTCTTCCAAATCCATGGAGAGTATCCTGCCTTTGTTTTGCATCAGGGCAGCGAGATGGAGAGATTTCCCCCCCGAACCTGCACAGGCATCGATCACCCGCATCCCAGGTTCTACTTCCAGTGCGGTTGCTACGAGCTGGGAGGAAGCATCCTGAATCTCAAAAAGTCCCTCTTTGAAAGCCGGGTGTTTAAAGATATTCTGTCTTTTTTCCAATACCAAAGCATCTTTGTAGCCTTTTGGCATGTACGATTCTATCCCATCATCTGCCAGCCTCTTCATCAGCTGCTCCCGGGTGGTTTTCAGGGTATTGACCCTGAGGACCACATCCGCTTCCTGATTGAGGGTTTCGATTTCTTTGTCCCATTTTTCCCCGAGCAATTCCGCCCCCATGTCGTCCAGCCAATCAGGAATGGATTGGAGTACAGCCCTGTCTTTGATATGATCATAATTGGACAGAATCCTTCTTGGTTCCAATCCCTTAAATTCCCGCCATTCCGGAAGTTCATTTCCCTGAAGCACCCAATAAGTACCGAACAGATGATATAAATTATCCGAAGGGCTCACCTCCTTGAGCAACCTCCACCAGCGGACCATTTCGTACACAGTTTCTGCAATAAATCCCCTGTCTCTGGCACCCCATTTTGGATTGGATTTCAATTTTCTTTCTATCACTTTGTCTGCATACCTGTTTTGGTAAAAAATTTCATCGATGGATTCTATGACTGCACTGACGGTATTGGTGAAAAGTTTCATGGCAATTTTTTGATTGAGGTCACAAAGATAACAGGATTCCGATGCCCGATAGCCAAAGGTTTAAAATCCCAAAACCGATATTTTTGCTAATTTTGCACCCGCCAATTAATGTTTGAATTATGCTTGACAAACTACAAGCGCTTAAAGACCGATTTATAGAAGTAGGCCAGCTGATCATTCAGCCGGATTCCATGTCCGATATGTCCAGGTACACCAAGTTGAACAAAGAATACAGAGACCTGGAAAAAGTGGTGGATTTATATGACGAATACAAACTCGTCAAAGACAACATCAGCAGCACCAAAGAAATCCTCGAAAAAGAGAAAGATCCTGATTTCCGGGAAATGGCCAAAGCCGAACTGGATGATCTTAGACAAAGGGAAGAAGACTTGGAAGAAGCGCTCCGTCAGCAACTGATCCCCAAAGACCCGAACGATTCTAAAAACTGCATCCTTGAGATCCGGGGCGGTACAGGTGGGGACGAAGCGGCGATTTTTGCAGGAGACCTGTTTAGGATGTACCAGCGTTTTTGCGAACAGAAAAACTGGAAACTGACGGTACTGGATTTGACTTTCGGATCATCAGGTGGCTACAAAGAAATCATCAGCACCATCACCGGGGACGATGTCTACGGGATGATGAAATATGAATCCGGTGTGCATCGCGTACAGCGTGTACCCGCCACCGAAACCCAAGGACGTGTCCATACTTCTGCGGCTACCGTAGCGGTATTGCCGGAAATGGATGAGGTGGAAGTCAACATCAACATGAATGAAATCCGAAAGGATACCTATTGTTCTTCCGGTCCGGGTGGGCAGTCTGTGAATACGACTTACTCGGCGGTCAGGCTGACGCATATTCCCTCAGGAATGATTGTGACCTGTCAAGATGAAAAATCCCAGATCAAAAACTTCGAAAAAGCATTGAAAGTACTCCGTTCGAGGCTTTATGAAATCGAGTTAGACAAGCACAATGAAGCAGTGGGAGCACAGCGGAGAACGATGGTTGGCAGCGGTGACCGTTCTGACAAAATCCGTACTTACAATTATCCCCAAAGCAGGGTCACTGACCATAGGATCAACAAAACCGTCTATAATCTCCACGATGTCATGGACGGCAATATTGAGGATTTTATCTCTTCCCTCCGCCTTGCCGAAAACCTTGAAAGGATGAATTCAACCGGGATGGATGATTAAAAGGTTTCAGTCACAGTGGTCAGTGTCCAGTTCCTTTGAG
>JBBRFK010000239.1:0-6328 GCA_038224435.1 Cytophagales bacterium
AATCTTTACTCATATTTGCAACCCGTTCAGCAAGGGACGGGAAATGATTGAAATGCCCAGATGGCGGAATTGGTAGACGCGTTGGTCTCAAACACCAATGAGGTTACACTCGTGCCGGTTCGACTCCGGCTCTGGGTACAACAAACCCCTTTAGAAGCAATTCTAGAGGGGTTTTTGCATTTTTTGGCAAACTATTTTTGAAAATCTTATAAAAATTATCGTCCAGCCCAATCGCTGATATCATCAAAATCACCGTCAAAGTCATTGTAGTCACCATATTGCCCATCAGTTAAAGCATCGAAGTTATATCTCTCCGACTTGGACTGTTATAGGAATAATCTCTATCATCATCAAATTCCTCATCGTCTCCGAAGCCAAAATCTTCTTCATCATCATCTTCTTCTTTTTCATACAGATCTTCTAATTCTTCTAAAAAGAAAATTTCATTCGACTTTTCCTCCAAATAAGCTTCATAATTGATAAACTCAGAATAATATTTTTCATAATAGGCTATTTCATTTCCATTTTTTTTAAATTCAAGAGAAGTAAACATAGCAACTAATTTAACCATGTCAAGTTTTGAAAAAAATTCCACAGATAGAATGGCATGTAAATCAAACGGTATACCAAAAGAATATTCAGCTGGGCATAATGTAGACATTAAATTAGTGCCTACCCTTACCTCCCTTCCGGGACTTCTTGAAAAAAAGAATTTCTCAAAACCAATTTCTTTAAATAAATAACCAAGAATTACAAAATCATTAATGTCACAATCATATGAAAAACTCACTTCAACACTAAATGAAACTGATGAATTATCCGGCCTCCAAGTGTTGTAAGGAATTTTCAAAAAACTTAAATTTTGTTCTACTTCCTGTATAGAATGAAGTCTTGCATTAAGATATATATTTACATTCTCTCAGTCTAAAAGATTAAAAATAAAAGTTTCCATAATTACCCTGAGATATAAATGAATCGAATTTAAGAAAAAAATTAAACTATATACGTTCCAGATTAAATAAGCCTTTGAAATCCATACTTTGTCAAAAGTATTTACTAAATCTTGCACAACTCAAAAGAGCAAAGATTTCTTTTATATGTATATATATATTATTCCGTAAAACAAAAAAATGCTAACTGGACCAATAAGTGTATATCAGTGCCCTAACTGCTCCAAAAACATTTTACAATGGACTTTGTCAAGCGGGAATACTTTTAATGCGAAATTTTATTCTGATGGTAGAATTGAGGCTCCGGGATTACCACAATCAGTTTTTATTACAAAATGTCAAAATTGTAAGTTTATTTTTTGGTTAGATAAAGATCTGGAAATTGATCAATTCGAAGACAATTACTTAGATGACCAACTCAAACTTGAAAAGAATGATCTTTATCTTAACAATGGTTTTTGGGCAGAATTATTGGACGAAAGCGCTTTAGTCTATGCCCTTGAAAATAAAAATTTTAGGAATGATTCAGAGGAAAAATACTTAAGAAAAAACTTGCTTTGGATTTTGAACAAAAAAATAACTAATTACATAGACTATAATCAGCATTTATGGTCCGAAAACACCAATAGGTTAATTGAATTGATTGATTCAAACTCAGAGAAAGAATTACTTCTTAGTGCAGAATTATATAGGAATATGGGAGAATTTGAAAAATGTTATGAAATTCTTGACTCTATTTCTGATCAGAATTTTATCCGATTTGCTTATGCAATTTTTCAAAAGTGTAAGCAAAAGTCACGGATGGTATTTCAATTAGAAATTTAATTGTATTCTTATTTCAACTTTAATTAATCTATTGTTCCCTTGAAACAATTGATTTAAAAAGAACCCAAGTTTTCTACAATATTTTTGTTTAAGCCAATTCAATAAAAGAAATAACAAGAACTTAAATTATTTTCTGCGAAAGCTATTTTGAAAACTACCATTTTGCGGATTTCGACTCCCATTGATAAAAATTTATAATTTTTGGCAAAGACTTGAAACTGCTCTTTTTAAATGTACACCGTGCGTTAAATATGCGATGGAATCATCTTGCCCTTTCAAATGATCATAGTCTGTACAAAGGTATCTTGATCTTCTTGATAGATTATAAAGTTTTCGGTATGCTAAGTAATCCTCTTCGGAAAATCTAGAAGGAGATATTAAGTTCGCAAAATTTATAGTGCTAAATGTCTCAGAATGGGAATTAAAACTCATTCCACTCTCTTTCTGCAAAAAAGCATTTATTAAATGAACCTTCAAATTTAATGATATAGTTACTGCTAATCAAAAGAGGAACTTGAATGTTTATTTACGTCGTTAAGAAATGTGATATTACTTTTTGCCTGTTGAATATAATCTACATACTTTGGGAAAAAAGCTAGTTGATAATTTCCACCCTGCACAAGTGGAGATCAAATTGAAAAATCTCCCGACTTTTGGGAGGCTTTTTTAATCCCCCAAAATCCTGACTAACTCTTCATTGACATAATAAACCTCTTTTCCATCCTTTTTCGGAAAAAGGATTTTTGCGGCTGTCAATTCTAGAAAATACTTCGTCAAAGTCGTCCGGGAACTTACTCCCATAAACGATCCGAGCGACTTGGACTTGAGATACGGTTGGGAAAAAATCAACTCGTTGATCTCTTTCGAATACCATTTGATTTTTGATTTGCCATGGGCAAGCGTGGCGTCCATTTGAGTGATGATCTCCCGGATCAAATCCTCGGTGAGAATGGAAGTTTTCTCCACTGCATCCAGCATAAATAAGATCCAAGTCTTCCAGTCTCCACGCTGCGTGACAGCACCTAGATGATAATAATAGTCTTCCTTGTAGGCGATGATATACTTTGACAGGTACAATACCGGAAGATCCAGTAATTTTTTATTCACTAGATAAAGCTGATTCAAAATTCTGCCTGTTCGCCCATTTCCGTCTGCAAACGGGTGAATCGCTTCAAATTGATAATGAGAAATACACATTTTCAGCAAGGGATCGATTGGGTAGTCGATATCATTTCTCAAGTATTCCATCCAATTTCCCATCAAATCCTGAAGTAATTTCTCGCCTCTTGGGGGCGTATAAACCGTCTCACCTGATCGGAATTCACTATTTCCCCTTTTGATGATCGTTTGCGTGGCTGGAGACCGAAAACTTGCATTCGTATTTTTTACTTCACGAAATATGCCCAAGATCACCTCCTGATCGACGCTGGACTTTTCATTCATCTTGGCATACCCCTCCCAGAGCGCTTCCCGATAGCGCAATACTTCCTTGGTGGCAACGTCTGCTTTTTCCTCCTGAATCAGATCTGAAACTGCCTTGTACAACTCATCTTCCGTGGTAAAAATATTCTCAATGGCGGTAGAACTTTTCGCTTCCTGCAGCGCAATGGTATTCACCAGCATAGTCGGGTTTGGCAATCGAAGAACGCTAGCATTGACAGAAGCCAAGGCCCGTGAGGCGGTCACCAGTTTTTTCAAGATAAAGATATCTTCTTCCACCTCTTTGGAAGGGGGAAGAAATGGCAACTCATTGTAGGGAACATTCCGGTCGTAAGGCATGGACAGTGTTGTTTTACGTGTCCAAATTTAAGAAATAATTGAACATGAAAAAATAAACATGTTCATATTTTTGAGAAAAATGAACATATAGCCAAAATGTGTCGATTTGGTGAACATATTTTCGCTATATGTTCAGATTATTTCAAATAATGGACACGTTATATAGATGTGTCCAGATAATGTGACTTATTGTACTACATGTTCAATTAATCATGAAAAATGGACATAACCTTTCAGGAATTTTACCCCGTAAAATACGCATCCAACTCTGCCATCATTTCAGATTAGTCACGAAGATTTCTTAGAATTCATTTCCCCAATTCTCTTCCCAAACTCCTCCAAATCCCCATCGCTAAAATCCAGGTGCGTCACAAAACGGACCTGATCTTTGCCAAAGCGAACGGCCTTGATGCCGACGGCTTCCAATTTTTGCAGCATTTCGGCAGGAGTAATGTCTCTCAATCTTGCGATGACGATATTGGTGACGACAGGAAAAACTTCTGAAACAAAAGGTTGTCCCGCTAGCATTTTCCCCAATTTTCGAGCCCTCGCATGGTCTTCATTCAACCTCTCGACTTGGTGATCCAAAGCATAAATTCCTGCTGCTGCCAAAAAGCCTGCCTGTCGCATGCCTCCACCAAAGGACTTTCGTATTTTTCTTGCCCGCTTGATGTCTACTTTTGTCCCCAATAAGACAGATCCTACCGGGCAACCCAATCCCTTACTCAGACAGACTGAAATGGTATCAAACATTGCTCCCAAATCTTTCGGGTTTTCTCCCGTGACTGCCAAGGCATTGAAAATCCTAGCGCCGTCAAGGTGGAGTTTGAGCCCCTGTTGATCACAAAGGGCTTTGATGGGTTTGATTTCTTCCAAGGTATAGACACTGCCGCCACCTTTGTTCATGGTGTTTTCGAGGGAAACCAAAGTCGTCTCAGGTGCATGAACATCATCAGGATTGATGGCGTCGGCTATATCAGCAGGACTGATTTTGCCATATTCCCCATCCAATAGTTTGACTGAAGCATGGGAATTGGACATGATACCGCCACCTTCATAGAGGTAAATATGGGAATATTTGTGGCAGATCACCTCGGTTTGCGGAGCGGTATGAAGCCGGATGGCGATCTGATTGGTCATGGTGCCGGAGGGACAAAAAAGTCCTGCCTCCATGCCAAACATATCCGCCAACTTTTGTTCCAATACATTCACAGTGGGGTCCTCGCCAAACACATCGTCTCCCACCTGCGCTGACCACATTGCTTCAAGCATGCCTTGGGTTGGTTTGGTAAGGGTGTCGCTTCTCAAGTCAATGGTCATATTGGTTCTTTTTTTTTAACCCTCCAAGGGTTTGGAACCCTTGGAAGGTGGAGTTTTTAAATCACTTGAAATATTTTGCTTTTGAACTCTTCTCCGGAATCAAAGACTTAATCGCCTCCGCAGCTTCTATCGGCCGGTCGGTGGCCAGGATATCAGCGCCGTTATTGACAAAATCAACATATACCTGATCTCCCCTTGCGATGGCGCTTTTATCAAGGTTGCCCAAAACGCCCAATATGGTAAAAACGCCCAAGTCGTGAAGCTTTGCATTGAACTCCAATGGCCTTTCCGAAGTCCCGGTAAAGGCGATCCATCGGTCAACGGGAATCCCTGAACCTTCAAATCTTTTCAATTCCCCGTCATTGCGGATAGTGACTGAAAGCATCAGGTCAGGATGAAGTTGGTGGACTTTTTTGGCTGCCTCCAGGCTGTAAGTGATGACGGCGGCATAGGATTCGGCATTGTGTTTTTTGATGGCTTCTACGACCATTTCAAAGGGAACTTCCCGCTTTATGTCCACGGTAAACAAAACCTTTCCTTTGCCCCAAACCAAAACTTCATCCAACGTGGGAATCTGAAAATCCGTTGCTTTCCCATCGTTGTCCACCAACTTGAGTTTCCTGATTTCCGCAAAAGTCAGTTCAATGACTTTCCCCGAACCGGTTGTCGTTCTCTCCAAGGTATTGTCATGCATGAGGACCAACACGGAGTCTTTGGTAATTGCCACATCAAATTCTATAATCGAAGGGGTATAATTGATGACGTTTTGAAAAGTCTCAATGGCATTTTCGGGGAAACCGGGATATGGTCCGCCGCGGTGCGCACTGACCATAGGAATGCGGTCCGCTGTCCAAGAATAAAATACCTTGGCCTCGTCCACGGAATCTACCGCAATAATAAACCCGGTTGGTTTTTGACCGGATTCCTCATTTCCTGTTTTTGAAGCCTGGCAGGAAAAAAGGCTGACTAATAGGATAAAGATTTTAATTGTACTTTGGTAATTATTCATCGTTTTTGTCTTTTTTGAACCAAAAATCGAGACTGCTTTTCCTCTTTTCAAAGATGTTTTCCATATCCTGCAATTCCAATTCCAGTGCTTGGTTGGATATAAAAACCTCCACAAGCGATATTCCCAGAGAAACAAGCAACATCAGCATACTCGCGATAAACACATAATCAGCAGCGGGCTGGATTTCCATAAATATCAGGTACATGCAAACCACGCACAGAAAAAAGCTCAATACCCCGCAAAGCTGCATGTATTTGATCATACTGAGACGTCGCTTGAGGTTATGAATCTGCTCGATGATGAACTCCTGTTCGGGGTTTTCGAGGAATTTTTTATGTAGCCCGCGAATCAGGCTTGCCACGGCCAAAAACCGATTGGTAAAAGCCAGCATCATCAGCGTGATGGCTGAGAAAAGTAAGGCCGGGGTAGATATTTGGAGTTCCAT
>JBBRFK010000240.1:0-6293 GCA_038224435.1 Cytophagales bacterium
TCCACCTGTTACCTTTTTTATTTGCAAATAAAACCGGAAATTGTATAACATTTTTGTAGGCAAATAAATCACTTTTGTATAAGTGAAAAGTTGCTTAATTGGATAAGTTGACTGTTTTCACTTTTA
Source organism: Cytophagales bacterium (assembly GCA_038224435.1). Lineage (GTDB taxonomy): Bacteria > Bacteroidota > Bacteroidia > Cytophagales > Cyclobacteriaceae > Cognataquiflexum. The sequence continues at coordinate 127 of JBBRFK010000240.1, forward strand.
GCTAAAACTTAGGGAGATGGAAAATTTTAAGATTAGGATGAAAAGAAAGGCTTTTAAAAATAACGTACAAATCAAAGATGCTGTAGGTACGTTTATTCAGCCGTATAAAGAGTTGCCATCAGATAACAATCTTGAAGATTCAGGCCGCATTAACCCACATGATCTATTTTCACATTATACCGCAAACATCATCAGGGAAGATATCATGTTTACCAGGTGATCAATGGTGGTGAAACAGCAGACCATAACTTTCTTCTAACAAAATATCTTTCCATTCTTCAATCAAATGCTTGTAAGCTACGCCTACAGGCATTATTTTTCTGTCTAGGTCATATAGACCAAGCTCATTGATATTTCCTGCATCATTCCTCAGCGCAGAATCCCAATCAACCTGATGGAGCAGACTATACCAAGTAAAACCAATAATTGGCACTCCATCTTGCTTGAGCATGTGGAGGTTAGCCCATTGTTTTAGCAACCACTCTTTACACGCCGGCATTTTTATATTGGTCTCGGTATGCATGATGGGTAGTTTGTACCTCTTGTAATATTGACTGGTCAATACATAATATCCAAATATCTCTCCCGAAGCCTGTGTCGATCCATCGGGATGGACTAGGTGCTCATTCGTTACATAGTAATCATTGCCCATGACGCATTTTGCTTTTACCTGGTTTTGTGCAAACCAATGGTATTCGCTTTTGGTCATGCCATTCTCCAGCAGGTATTCATACATCGTGACATTGATCGGAAATCCATATGTCAGGTCGAGTGAGAGAAACCTTTTTTGATTTAGAAAACGGGCTAGCGGCATGGCTTTTGGTTCAACGGCATGAAAATATTCTGTGGATTCACTTTGGATAAATGTTGCCTCGGGCTGTATTTTTAAGATGGCATGCATGGCCATCACGTTAGCTTTTGATAAATTTTTCAATGCTGTTACAAAAGCCCGATCAGAACTCAATCTTTCATTCCACCAGCCATATTGTGCAGAAAACATCGCTGTAATAAAAATTTCATTGATCGGCGTATAAAATTGGAGGTCAGGAAACCTACTTGCAAAAGCACTTGCATATTCCGCAAAATGATGAGGGAACTCAGGATTTTGGAAATCTCCCAACCAATCCGGCAGGCCGAAATGACAAAGGTCAACCAATGGGGTGATTTTCATTTCTTTAAGCCTGTTGAAAGTCAGATCGGTGAACGACCAGTCATATTTTCCGGGGGCAAGGTGTGTTTTGTAGTATGGCGGGCCATAGCGCAAAAATTCGATGCCCATTTCTTTCACCAGCTCAAAATCTTTTTCCCAGTGGATATAATGTCCGGTCTTTTCCATTTCATCCACCCGTTTGGTAGTGCCGTCCGGCAGCATAATATTGGGATAACTGTTCTCAATTCCGGTGGCGAACATGAATTTACTTCCGAGCATATTTTTTATAGGTTTATCAATAAATCTTTTCTTCAAAAAATCGATTCAGGGCATTTTCTAAGTCTGGAAGCTGAACTCCCTTTTCACTGTGTAACACACTGTAGAGGGGTCGGTTTGCTTTCCATCTCATTTGTAACAGTTTTTTTGTTTGAAAACTTTTCTGCTGTATTCCACCTCGTAAAGCGATATCAGAAGCGAAATCTGCCCATGTCAAACTACCTTGATTACTTAAATGCCAAATACCTTTTTCTTCGTCAATCAGCAAATTAAGCGATGTGTTTACAAGGTCCGGTACATAGGTTGGCGAAATGACCACATCACTCAAAACAGAAATTGGAGTTTGGTGGTGTTGTGCCTGCAGAATATCGTAAGCAAAATTGCTCTTGTCCCAAGGTCCAAAAAAAGCACTTGTTCTGATAATCAGGGCTTCTGAATTATTTGAAACCACTAATTTCTCTCCTGAAACTTTGCTTTCACCGTACACATTTAAAGGATTTACAGTATCGTTTTCAGTGTATGGATTTTGCTTGGAACCATTAAAAACAAGGTCGGAAGAAAATGTCAAGAATTGTATTTCAAACATTTTGGAAACTTGCGAAAGCAATCCGGGAGCTGTGGAGTTTACGGCAAAACATTTTTGGGCGTCCGTTTCGGCATCATCTACTTTTACATATCCTGTTGCGTTAACCACCGCCCACGGCTTATATTTCCTGAAGGCAATTTGTATACTTTCCAGATCAAAAATGTCAATTTCATTTCTTGAAATTGCGACAAAGGGAATGTTTCTTGCATTGCAAATTTTTATAAAAGCAGACCCTAAAGTTCCGGTTTTCCCAATAATTAAAATTGGCGGTTGGTTAGTTGGTACTTTTTGTTGTTCGGAATTGTGCCACCACCCTTTTTGGCTCAAAAGAGGATGTTGGTAATCAATATTTTCACTTAGTGATTTAATCAATTTTACAGCAGCTGTTGGTCGCAATTTATTATTCCGAATATCAAATACGCCTGTTTCGTAATGAAAATTGCTTTCTGTACATAAACTATTCCAATCATAAGCCCCTAAAAGCGACCATGCTGTGATGGCTTTAAGATTGATTCCTTGTTGGGATAATTGGTTGGCTTCGTCCCAAATCTCCTTAAACCACCTCATTTGTTCTTCACGTGTGCAACTAAGGTGAACTTCTGTAATAGCTATAGGCAGCTTAAACCGCTCCCATGTTTCTTTTACCAATGCCTTGAATCCTTCAATTTTACGGTCAGTTATCCTCACCATTTCTGTATCAGCATAGCAATGCTGTCCATTTCCACCCCATGTATTTGGTGGATATTCTAATAGCCGTTCATCAAGGTATCTCTCAGAAGTTACATAATAATTCAGTCCGATTATGTCTGGAGCACATGGATTTTCTTGAAAAAAAACGAGTTCTTTTTCTTGAATACCTACATTCAAAAAATAACTCCAAAGTGGGTGTTCATTATCTACTTTTCCACAGAGTAAGTCATATGTAAGCCACCGCCTATTGTTTTCAAAATCTGCCTGATATTTTAATACTGCCGTGCTATGAATTTTGGCTAAGTCTTCTGTTTGAACAAGTTTTGATGCCGGATTTATTTTTCTAATTTCTTTCATGGCAAGTACAATACCCTTGACTTGGTTAATGAGCATTGTTGCAAAACTTAAATCATCGGCGGCATGGGGATACCAAAAGCCATAGAGTCCGCTAAAACGGGCAGTCGTCAGAGGTTCATTGACAGGTGTATAATATTCCAAGAAAGGAAATTTTGCAGCTACCTGTCTGGCGTAATCGGCAAGATGGTACGGAAACTTATCGTCTAGAAGGTTGGTAAAAGAAGGTCCGCTTCCATGATGAACCAAACCTGCTATCGGAACTATGTTGCGTTCTTTAATGGAATTCAATTGGTGTTCTATCCAATCCCAATTGATTACTTGCTGTAAGCTTTGTTGGTGGTGTTCCCATAAAACGGGATAACGTAGTGCTTTTATGCCTAATTGAGCAATTTGATTTATATCATCAGCCCTATCATAATGACCTGATAGCGCCAATTGGTCCCGGTAGTTATTTTGGACACGATTAATCGTACACTCTATACCACCCCAAATTTCAGGTTTTTGAAAAGGGTTTTGATTTTCCATCGAAAACTTATCTCGTTTATCGTTTTCCTACTAAAATATAGATCCATATTAGAGTATGGGTTTGAAACTCATTTCGTTTAATTATCTATGTACAGACAATAATTCTTTGCCATTAACCTTTTCTGCCTCTTTAGAATTTATTTTTTTAAACAATGACAATGATTGCGCCACCACTTGGTCCATATTGTAATATTTGTATGTGCCTAGCCTGCCTGTGAAAAAGGTATTGGGTTCTGATGCAGCCAATGTTTTATATTGGTTGTATATCTCCGTATTCTCTTTTCGGGGTATCGGATAGTATGGATCACCTTCCGCAGTGGGATATTCAAAAACTATGGAGGTTTTCTCATGCTTTTGTCCCGTGAGGTATTTAAACTCAGTGATTCTGGTGTAGCCTTGGCTCATTGGATAATTCACAGTCCCGGTTGGTTGATAAGTACCGGTGTCAAGGGTTTGGAATTTGAAATTGATGGAGCGATAAGGAAGCTTTCCATAACAATAGTCATAATAAGCATCAATGGGTCCTGTATAAATTAAAGTCTTGTAATTGATTTCTTCCATTACATCTTTGTAGTCTGTGTTGAGCAGGATGTGGATATTTGGATGGTCCAACAAACGGTGAAACATGTTCGTATAGCCTTCCGCCGGCATTGCCTGATACACATCCGTAAAATACCTGTTGTCTTTATTGGTTCGGGTTGGTACCCTTGCAGTGACTGAAGCATCCAGTTCGGAAGGATCCAATGCCCATTGCTTGGCCGTATAATGTTTGAAAAATTTCTCGTACAATTCTCTGCCCACGACATTTACCACCACATCTTCCGATGTCAGGATCTTGTCTTTTTTTTCTGCCTTCGAATTGAAGAAATCCTGTACCTGCTCACCCGAAAGATTTAATCCATATAAGGCATTGACGGTATTTTGATTGATGGGAATAGGTACGAGCTGACCATCCACACTGGCCAATACATGGTGCTCATACGGGCGCCATTCTGTAAAATTTCCTAAGTAATCGAAGACCTCTTTGCTATTGGTATGAAAAATATGGGGACCGTACTTATGAACCAAAATCCCATCGCTGTTATAATAGTCATAGGTATTTCCACCGATGTGATTTCGCTTATCGATCAATAAAACTTTTTTATTGGCTTTTGAGGCCAATCTCTCTGCCAGTACCGAACCTGCCAGCCCTGCTCCCACTATTAAATAATCGTACATATTTATTGATATTTTCGGTTGTTAAATTTTGGTTCTTTTCTATTTCTACCTGCATCAGTTCATCCATTCTTCCCCAAGTGGCGTCCCACGATATGGCACTTAAATATTCATCCACATTGGCTAACCACTCAGACTTATCAGTCAGGCTCAATTCTGAAGTGGCGGTTTGGACCAGCTCTTCTGCATTCTCCACGATATGCACCAAGCCCAATTTATGATAAGGATTGATCACGTCAGTAATGGCTGTAGAAATCACAGGCTTGCCTCCGGCAAGATATTCCGGTGTTTTGGTAGGACTGATATACCTTGTAGATTCATTGATGGCAAAAGGTATCAATGCGATGTCCCATCCGCTGAGGTACAGCGGTAATTCCTCGTAAGTCTTTGGTCCTAGATAATGGATGTTTTCATTTTGGGGGAGCGTGGCAGGATCAATTTTTATCACCGGACCTACCAACACAAAATGCCAGTCAGGTTGCGCATCTGCAGCTTGCCGGATCAATTCAATATCGAAACGTTCATCAATTACTCCATAGAATCCTAATCTGGGATGCGGGATAGCCGATTGATCAGCGGCATCCTTTTCATGATACCTAGCTGATTTGAAATGGGCCTTATCAATACTGCTTGGAAAAGAAAAAATGTTTTGATGCTGAGACTTCTTTGCCTTATACAGGGTATTGCCCCCTGTAAATACGACGTTTGCCTTTCCGAATAATTCCTGTTCAAATACTTTCAATGCAGGTGGAGCAAATTTAAAAGCACTGAGTTCATCCATACAATCATATACAATTGCTTTTGGATTAAAATCATCGGTATACGCCAATGCCATAGGCGTGTAATACCAGAATACGTAAGAATGTATGCTGTTCTCCTTGAATAGATTTTTAAGAATAATTTCTACTCTTTTAGATTCATTCAGTCCATGGGTGCTGTTGTTCAAATGTGGTACAACGACAGTCACATTCCCATCGGTAATACTTTTGGAATAGCCATCCGTTTCATCGCTGTAGACAAACTCTTCTATATAATAAACGGCATATTTTTTTGTGAAGCGGCTCAACAAATGCTGAGGACGCTGGTACACAAATTTCCATGACAAATGGGAGAAACAAACAAGCTGCATGGTGATGTTATTTTCAATTATCATAGTTTCTTATTAAGTGATTATAATTATTCGCCCAACTACAGGTTGGAATGTTAAATGGGCTGCCTGTTAACTTGATTACCCAAAAATCTTTGGTGTCACCTTGACGAATTTGGTTTTTATAAAATTGCAGGGCTACAAATTTCATGAAGCCTGAAAGAATAAGTGTTACACAAAACATAGAAAAGGTTGTAGCATTATCCGTTTTATGCACGCCG
>JBBRFK010000241.1:0-6253 GCA_038224435.1 Cytophagales bacterium
TTCACTTATTCAGAAAGGGCAAACACACGGGCTGTGGAGTTGGACGGTGTAGTTCCCATTAAAAAAAGGAATGAACGATCCAAAATGCTCAGGATTCTTTCCGAAAAGAAAAGAAGGAAATTCTATCAGGAAAACCTGGGAAAAACCTTTACCGTGCTCTTCGAGGAAGATGTTGAAGACGGAAAAATCCACGGCTTTACAGAAAATTATATCCGGGTAGCAGCCAAATACGACCCGATGCTGATCAATGAACTGAAGACAGTGACCCTGAATGAAATAAATGAAAAAGGAAATGTAGAAGCCGTCGAACCTGAGATGATGTACGAAAGACATTGATTACATTTCCTGAAGGCTTTTTATTGGGGTTTCTTTAACACCACTTTGGTTTTATCTGCTTTTTCAATTTTTGAAACAAAATCCACAAAGGCCGAAAATTGGTCCGCTTGGTAGATGCCATCATTCATTTCCAGTTTTCTTCTGTAGACAAGGATTCCTTCTTCCAATTGATATTCAGCAGAATAATTTCCAAAATCTGATTCCAAAACCACATTTACAGGCACAGACTCGGGAATATAACCGGCCGGAAACTTGTAAGTAATCCTATCCTCATCAATGAACCCCATTCGCCGTTCAAAAGAACCTTTTCTTTCCGGCTTTGAGGAAATCTTCATGGCAAACACGTTCAATTGATTAGGCTGCAAAAAAATCCGCGTTCCGGATTTACTTGCCAAACTCTTTACCTCAATCTGCGCATCGACTTTGACTGAGGGAAAGGAACTTCTTTCGGGGGTGAAGTTAAATTCCACGACCTCAAAAGAAGGAAGTGTCAAATTGGTCAACAACCAATTTTTTTTCTCTGTGGCTGATAATCCTGCCACACGCAACAAATCGCCGTTTTCTGCCTGCAGACCTCCATTTTCAAAATGGATGGTACCTATTGCCCTTCCAGTTTCATCCAATTCAAAAACCGCTTCTTGCGTCAAAGTATTATTCTCTTTGGAGTATTTTGGGGTGCGGACTAATTTTCCCCCGTTATCTGTGATGAGTAATGCTTGCCTGTCAGAGGTAAAATTTCCAAGATATCCAAAAGGATCGGTCTGGGAAGTGCATTCCAACCAAATGGTGTCTTTTTCGGTGGGCACGGCAAGGATGGCGTGATTGAAGTAACTTCTTGGAAATTCGTCATAAACCTTTCGTTTACTTTCACCTCCATATATCAAGACATAATTGCTCTGAATACCTGCCTCCTTTAGCATTGCCCCCATAAAATTGGAAAGGGCTTTACAATCTCCATAGCCATATTTTTCTACAGTCAATGCCTCAAATGGCATAAATCCTCCAATCCCAAGCTGGATACTTACGTACCGCGTGTTTTTCTGAAGGTATTCATAAAGTGCCTTTGCTTTTTCTTCCTTTGTTTCAAGACCGGCAATCAGTTCATTTACTTTGGCTTTTAAATCAGGGGTCAAAACATCCTTGCCGGAATTCAGAAGGGCAATCCATTTTCCCATTGAATCCCATGAACTCAGGTCTCCTTTGAAACCTTCATATTCAAATTCGGAAGCTCCTACAAATAACACTTTGGTAGGACTTTCATCCAAGGGAAGCATTATCTCGGCCTCAAAACCTTCCATGTTTTCGATTTTCCAAGATTTCTCCACCATACCTCCATCAAGTTCCCTTGTGATGAGATACTTGTCCTCTATCGTCTTGGAGAAAAACCGAAGCTTTGTTGCTTTGGGATAAATGTATTTTCCCTGTGCAGTTTCTACAGGGATTTTGGGATAAGATTGTGGATACCAATTCGGAAGGAAAAACAAATTTGGATACTCTACCACATATTCAAACTCGACGGTATAAGGAAAATTCAACTGCCTGAGGTCCATCACCTTGATCCGGTTGTCCTCATATATTGAGAATGAATTGAAGTTGCTGTAGTCGCTGATATCGCTTTTACCCCCTTTTTTAATTGTGTTTCCCAGCAAATCATAAACATTGCCATTGATACTTTTGATTCTGATTTTGGGTGTGTAGTCCACTTGAAGGATTGCAAAGTCATTTGCTTCCTTTTTGAAAATGGTTGCGACCATTTTGGTTTTTACACTGAACACTCCTGAAGGTTCTATATAAACTTCCTGTATATCTTCTCGGATGACTGCAGGTGCATTTTTAATGTGTTCCGGATTGATGGTTGCAGCTGAATATTTCTGTCCCAGAAGTTGCTGATCAACTGAAAACAGAAACAAGCATAGGAGAAAAACATACTTAAGTATCAATTTACTTTCCATATCCTATATCTTTTTGAGGACAATGGCTTCCTTTTGCTTTTTGGCAATCATATCGAAAAACTCCTTAAGGAGTTGGTATTCTTCTGCTTTGAACAAAGTTTCATTTACCTGATAACTCAATCTAATGGTAATTTTCCCATTGACAGGAGGTGCAGTCCTAAAGGAATAGACAATGGCTTTTTCATTGAATTGGGTCATAACGGATTGGGGCATTTCTTCAACTGCATAACCTTCCGGTATTTCAATATTCAATATCACCTGTCTCTTTTGGGGATAAATAAAATCAACCGGAAATACCCTGCTGTCAAGCTTAAAAGGATTTTCTGATAAGTAGCTGTTCTCAAATGGATTGAGGTAAATGTTATCACCGGAGACTACTATGCCTTCTTTGGTTTTGATATCATACTTTTCTACAATTCCCTTTTCCTTTGAATCAAGGTTTTCAAATTGGATAGAAACCAATTCCCCTTCTGTAAAACCGTCGATCAGTTCTTGCTTATACTTTTCTTCGCCTTCCGATTTAATCCTGTTTTTAATAGAAGAAGATTGATAGCCTTGAATGGTTTTTTGGATATTGGAGGTGATTTGTTCCTCCTCAATTTTCGTTGATATGATTGCAGTCTCTGACGTAGGAATGGAATTATAAATATCCACCCATTTGGAAGCGTTATCGGGAATCACAGCCCATCCTTTGAAATTCATGCCGTTAATAGGTAGGAAACCGAAAGGTAATGAGGCGTCCGAAATATCCATGACAAACTCTTTTTCACCTCCTTTGACCAAGGCACTTACATAATTGAGTTTATACATCACCGGATTGGCAGGATTCACAAATCCACTTCCTCTCGTAGAACCAACCACCGGATTGGCTTCAAAACCTGCCTCCCTTAAAAATGCAATGAGCAAGAAATTCATATCTGCCACATTCCCTTTTCCTTCTTTATACACTTTATCCAAAGCCTTACTGGGATAAATCCCCGAACTTCCGTTCCACTTTACCATCCGTGTCAAATGGTCTGAGATAGCCATCAGTTTTTCTTTTTCATTCTGATCTGAAGTGATGAGCTGTGGCAATGCTTCCTGCACGAATTTATTCCTTTCAAGCAATTTTCCGAATTCAGGATCTTTGAGGAGTTCTTCCGACATGGTATTCCAACTGCCTGAAAAAGTCTGTCTTTGGCTGTTGGGAAACTGTAAATATTGAAGTTGGAATTCAATCTTGGTCGCATAACTCTGAGGATTGTCTATATATGGTTCAGGGCGTAATGCCGGGGCATTTTGGATCGCCCAATGGTACTTTTTAGTGGAAAAATTGACAGAATTATTAGAGGTAGTGCTTTGTGCAGAGATATCTCCAGTCCTTTCTGATTCGGTCCAATTGGCATTGCCTGTGCCTTCAGATTGCTCGTTGATGACATACCGCTCATAACCCTGTGCACTTTGGCTAAATGAAAAATACTCTGGATATTCCAAAGAATATTCACTCCATCTTGTCGGTATTTCACTTTGAAAATCCCATTCTCTCAAATAGCTGAATAAATCAGAGGTGATTTCATAAGAAAGCTCCACTACCGAGCCTTCTTTGATATTTGGGGCAGATATTTTCTTGATCCTGTATGTTTTTGAAACCTCTTCATCAAAAATATGCTCCTTCCCGATTTTCTCTTTTACAATATTCCCATTTGATTCATTGTAAACAAAACCTTTGACTGAACCAACCAAGTCTGTCCTGCCGGGAATGGAATAATATGGAATCTGAAAATCTCCATAAGAAACTCCCCCTTTGGTCAATACCTTGATGACTTTGTGGATGATGTACGTAATCTGAAATCCGGCCCCTGCCGAAAAAGCGATTTTTGTATTACCTACATCAGACAAAATCACTGCCGCTGCCTCCGGATCTTTGTCATATACTTTCATGGTTACAAACTCATCTGGGATTTTCCCAAACTTAAAACCTTCACTAAATCCGAAAAGGGAATGCGAAAAGGGTAGTAATAGGAATATTACTAGAACTGGAAGTTTTAGTATTTTCATAGCGATAGGGTGAATAATTAGCATGGAAACTAAAGAAAAACCAAACCATAAAAAATACCCAATACTGGGTATTTTTCGATTTGAAAAATTATCTCTTTGATAATTAGGGGGTTAATTTTTGAAATCGGGCGAAAGAGAATCAAAAAACCTTAAATATCCCCATTTTTTAGGCTTTTAGCAGCATAATCTACCGCCCTTGCGGTCAACGCCATAAAGGTAATAGAGGGATTTTGCGTTCCTGTCGAAGTCATACAAGCGCCGTCGGTGACAAAAACGTTTTTACACAGGTGCATTTGGTTCCATCCATTCAGCAAAGAGGTTTCGGGATCTTTGCCCATCCTTACGCCTCCCATCTCATGGATATCCAGACCCGGGGCCTGCATGGAATCAGAAGTCCGGATGTTTTTGCAGCCTGCTTTTTCAAGCATTTCTGTTCCTTGTTCAAGAAAATCCCGAAGGATTTTTTCATCATTCTCATCGTAATCAACCTTAATTTTCAAAAGAGGTATTCCCCATTCATCCTTTTCGGTATCGCTGAGGCTGACATAATTGGATTCTTTGGGAATGGTCTCTCCCTGCATCATCATAAAAACACCCCAAGGGCCCGGAACAGAATTCTTTTCTTTGAATTCCTCACCGAAGGGGGCATCTCCAGCTCCTCCCCAACCGCCTCTTCCGGCTGTATAAAATGTCATGTATCCGCGTAGAAAATCCGTATCCTGTTCTTTGACATTCCTGAAATTGGGCATCATGACCGCAGTTGGTCTTCTTCCAAAATAGTAGGAATCCTCAAAACCTTCGTAGGAAGCGGATATACTGCCTCTGTAATTATGAAATGCAATGTATTTTCCAAGCAACCCATTGTCATTTCCCAATCCATTTGGAAATCTTTTGGACTTGCTGTTGAGAAGGATAAGGTTGGTGTTGAGTGCGGCAGCGTTCAAGAAGATTACTTTGGCAAAATATTCAATGACCTCTTTGGTGTGCCTGTCAATGATCCTGACTCCGGTGACTTTTTCCAATTGGTCATCATAGATGATGGAATGAACGACAGAATCCGGTTTTAAAGTAAGATTTCCGGTGGCTGAGGCAGCTGGTAAAGTAGCTGAATTGGAACTGAAATATGCACCAAACGGGCATCCTCTATAGCATTGGTTTCGGGCCATACATTGTCCACGGCCCTGCTTGAGGTGTTGCTCTTGTGGTTTGGTCAAATGCGCACACCTCCCGATCATCACGTGTCGATCCTTGAATTCGGCCACGATCTTTTCTCTGATTTCCTTTTCTACACAGTTCATTTCCCAAGGAGGCAAAAACTCACCATCTGGTAAGGTCTCCACCCCGTCTTTGTTGCCACTGATCCCAACAAACCGCTCCACATAGCTGTACCAAGGATCAATATCGTCGTACCGGATAGGCCAATCGACAGCAAACCCATCTCTTCCTGGACCTTCAAAATCATATTTGCTCCAACGCTGTGTCTGTCGTGCCCAGATCAGGGATTTTCCCCCGACTTGATATCCCCTGACCCAATCGAAGGGCTTCTCCTGTATGTAGGGATGCTCGGTGTCTTTTACAAAAAAATGTGCGGTATCTTCCTTGTAAGCATAACATTTATTGACAACAGGATTTTCCAATTTATCAGCTAGTGGAATCTGATTGCGGTGTGGCATTTCCCATGGGTCCGAAGTCATGGTCGGATAATCCTTTTTGTGTTCCACATTTCTTCCCCGCTCCAAAACAAGCGTTTTGAATCCCTTTTCACAAAATTCTTTGGCTGCCCAGCCGCCACTAATTCCGGAACCAATTACAATTGCATCAAACGTATTTTCCATATCAGATAATTATTATTCGTAACGTAATGATTCGATCGGATCCAGTTTACTTGCTTTTCTGGCAGGAAAATAACCTGAGGCAAGTCCAACAAA
>JBBRFK010000242.1:0-6216 GCA_038224435.1 Cytophagales bacterium
ACCTCAACGCCGGCAGGAGTCAATTGGAAGTCGCTTATGCATCGGGAAGCAGGGTCTTGAAAATTGACTTCGAAAAGGAATTTCCCTATCCGATCATGGGATGGGAAGAAATCCAGACCAAATCAGATGGCACCAAAGAAATCACCAAAGCGACCCGGAAAGGAATGAAAATCGTAGACTATTGGTCCAAAAATAAAGTCGAAGATGCCTTTTTGAGGAAAGAGTTGAATCTGGCAGATTAAAGTTACTCTCAAAGGATCAGGCAAAAATAGATTTGGATTTCACGAAATCCTGAAACAAATTATTGGTCAAACCATTTTAAACCGGATAATAACATTCAGACGGTTCTAAACCGTCTGACAATGGTTCACGACTTTCCCAAACCATCTGACAATTGGATTAACACACTCCCGACTTCGTACTTCTATCTTATTAAAGCACTCCCTTTGTGCTTGGTAATTGATTTAAAGCAGAAATATCCCTTTTCACCGCCATTTTGATCGCTCGGGCAAGCCCTTTGAAAATGGCTTCGATTTTATGGTGTTCGTTGGTTCCCTCAGCTTTGATGTTCAGGTTGCACTTGGCAGTATCGCTAAAGGACTTGAAGAAATGGAAAAACATCTCTGTAGGCATGTCTCCGATTTTTTCTCTTTTGAATTCGGCATCCCAAACCATCCAAGGCCTTCCTCCAAAATCAATCGCAACCTGCGCCAACACATCATCCATCGGCAATAGAAAGCCATAGCGGTATATCCCTTTTTTGTCTCCCAAGGCTTTTAGATAAGCTTCACCCAAAGCCAAAGCCGTATCCTCAATCGTGTGGTGCTCATCAATATGCAAATCGCCTTTGACTTCGATCACGAGGTCCGTACCTCCATGCTTCCCCAATTGCTCCAACATGTGGTCAAAAAAAGGCAATCCTGTATAGATTTCACATTTACCTTTTCCATCTAGGTTGACACGGATGTGGATTTCTGTTTCGGAGGTTTTGCGAAAAACCTCCCCGATCCGGGCGGGCATCCTTAGAAACCGGTAAATCTCCTCCCAACTTTTGGTGCTAAAAGTGGCAGCATCTTCTTGGTCGCCAATGTAAATGGACTTCGCTCCCATGTTCTTGGCCAATTGGATATCTGTCTTTCTGTCTCCGATCACAAAGGAATTTGATAGGTCGTAGCTTCCGTCAAAGTATTCAGAGAGCATTCCGATTCCCGGTTTGCGGGTCGGTAAGTTTTCATGGTCAAAGGATTTGTCGATATGGACTTTGGCGAATTTGACTCCCTCATTTTCCAAAGTAAGCATCATCTTGTCATGTGCCGGCCAAAAGTTCTCTTCAGGGAAAGAGGCTGATCCCATGCCGTCTTGGTTGGTGACCATAACCAATTCATACCCGCATTCCTCAGCGATTTTCCTGAGGTTGGAAATTGCTCCGGGCAAAAACTCCAGGTCTTCAAGACTGTCAATCTGAAAGTCAGTCTGCGGCTCAACGATGATGGTGCCGTCACGGTCGATAAAAAGTGCTTTTTTCATATTTTAATAGGTAATGAGGTTGATCTTTTTGATTGGTTCGAGCTACTATTTATGCACTCCTCTGGTTTAAGGGTTTAGATATTGGGATATCAGGATATTTGGATATTGATCCTCAAACAGATGGAGCTGCAAGTTTTTTGAATGATTTTAAAAAGGCTTCATTTTCTTCCCTTGTGCCAACCGTGATCCTGAGGCAATCTTCACACAATACCACTTTGGAGCGGTCACGGAGAATGATTTTTTTTGATACAAGGTCATCATACATTTTCTTTGCATTCGGGACTTTCACCAACAGGAAATTGGCATCTGAAGGATATACTTTTTTGACAAAAGGGAAGGCCTCCAATTCCCTTTGGAGATGTTTTCTTTCTTCCAAAATTACCTTGACCACTTTATTGATTTCAATAGCTTTCGCCAAGGAATCCAAAACTTTTTCCTGTGTCAATCCGGAAATGTTATAAGGTGGTTTGATGAGATTGAGGATTCGGATAATCTCTTCCGAAGCAAAAGCCATCCCGATCCGAAGGTTTGCCAATCCCCAAGCTTTGGAGAAAGTCTGCATCACAAGTAGGTTTGGATATTGTGACAACTCCTCAGTAAAACTCTCCTCATCGCTGAAGTCGATATAAGCCTCATCCACTACTACCAATCCTTCAAATCCCAAAAGGATCTCTAAGATGGCTTCCCTTTTCATCTTGTTGCCGCTCGGATTATTGGGCGAGCAGACAAATATGATCTTGGTATTTTCATCCACTGCTGCTAGGATTTCCTTTGGCCTAAGCTGAAAATCTTCCGTCAGATTCACCCTTGTGATGGCAATATCATTGATAGAGGCCGACACTTCATACATCCCGTAAGTGGGAGGAAGCAAAATAATGTTGTCAATTCCCGGTCTGCAAAATGCCCGCACCAGCAGGTCAATGGCTTCATCACTCCCGTTGCCAAGAAAAATCTGCTTCGGAGAAACACCTTTCACCAAGGCTAATTTGGATTTTATTTCCTGCTGATAAGGATCAGGATAGCGGTTGAAAGCCTCTCCTGTCAGCGAACCGTAAGGATTTTCGTTGGCGTCGAGAAATATTCCATCATGACCCGAATATTCATCCCTTGCCGAAGAGTAGGGTTTGATATTAAGGATATGGGGCCGTAAGATTTTATAGATATCGAAAGCCATTATCTTTTCTCTTTTAGGTATTTGAGACGGATACTAACGGCATTTTTATGGGCATCGAGCAGTTCGTTTTCAGCCATGATTTCAACAGTTGGCCCCAGCTTCTTGATGCCCTTTTCGGTGATTTTTTGGTAGGTGATTTTCTTCACAAAACTATCCAAAGACACGCCGCTGTAGTTTTTGGCATAGCCATAGGTCGGCAAGGTATGGTTGGTACCGGAAGCATAGTCGCCTGCGGACTCGGGAGTGAAGTTACCGATGAAGATCGAACCGGCATTTACAATCTGAGAAACCACAAAATCCTCATTTTCGACGCAAATGATCAGGTGTTCCGGTGCGTAATCGTTGATGAGCTCAATGGCATTTTCCTCCTTACCCATGACCACGGCCACGGAGTTTTCCAAAGCACGCTTCGCAATTTCCTTTCTCGGCAACTTCTCCAATTGCTCCTCCACTTCCTTGAGGACTTTCTTGGCCACTTTTTCTGAACTCGCAACAAGGATCACCTGGGAATCCACGCCATGCTCCGCTTGGGAAAGTAAATCCGCAGCGACAAAAGCAGGAATCGCAGAACTGTCCGCATAGACCAATACCTCTGAGGGTCCGGCAGGCATGTCAATGGCAACCCCTTTCTTGGTGGCCAACTGCTTGGCAGCAGTCACGTATTGGTTGCCGGGTCCGAAAATCTTATCGACTTTGGGAACAGATTCTGTACCAAATGTCATCGCGGCGATGGCTTGCGCTCCACCTGCCTTGACGATTTTGTCTATTCCTATCAAGTCAGCTGTGTAGAGAATGGCTGGGTGGATGTTTCCATCCTTGTCCGGTGGGGTGCAGATGACGATTTCTTCGCAACCTGCAAGATTGGCCGGAATCCCCAACATCAGCACAGTAGAAAATAGCGGCGCTGTGCCTCCCGGAATGTATAGACCCACCCTTTGGATCGGAACAGATTTTCGCATACAGGTCACCCCTTCCATCACTTCCATGACAAGGTCGGGCTGGGATTGGGCGGTATGGAATTTCTCTATATTTTCCTTGGCAACCAAGATGGCTGCTTTGAGCTTAGGATCAATCTGCGCCCTGGCGTGCAGCACTTCTTCGTTGCTGACGAGCAGATTTTTGATGGTGACATGGTCATATTCCAAAGCAAACTTTTTCAAGGCCTTGTCCCCCAATCTATTTACTTTGCGCATGATCGGCTTCACGATCTTGTCGATGGCTTTGGTTTTTTGAATTGGCCTTTGCAAAGCTTTGGTCCATTCTGACTTGGTGGGGTTGTATATGGTTTTCATAAAATGCGATATCTAGTGGTTGTAGTCAGGTCCGTCACCCTGAGGTACGAAAGGTCTCATTTTGATTGGTTGTAGTTGTTCTGATTATTACCTGCCTCTGGCTTGCCTGCCGTAGGTAGGTTGTCATTGTTTTCAGGTTTTCGTTTTTGTCTATATCCGGCATTCTGAGTAAAGCGAAGAATCTCTTTTTCTTGTTGCAATTGCTCAAATCATTTTTTCTGATTTCAGGGCTTGGTTCTTAGTACTTGGTACCTCCAACTTCGTACTTCAGTCTTCTTTTCAAATCACCATCTTTTCAATCGGTACTACCAAAATTCCTTCGGCACCTGCAGCACGGAGGCCTTCGATATTTTCCCAAAACTGGTCTTCACTCAACACAGAGTGTACTGAGGACCAACCTTCCTGTGCCAATGGCAATATCGTTGGACTTCGCATTCCCGGAATCAGGGCGATGATTTTGTCCAAGGAGGCATTGGGGGCATTTAAGAGAACATATTTGTTGCTTTTGCCTTTTTGGACGGCATTCATCCTAAAGATAAGCTTGTCCACGATCGCTAATTTTTCTTCGGACAGATTTTTGTTTCCGATCAGGACGGCTTCGGATTTGAAGATTTCCTCCACTTCCTTGAGGCCATTCATCATCAACGTGGAGCCAGAACTTACGATATCGCAGATACCTTGAGCCAATCCTATACTTGGCGCAATCTCTACAGAACCGCTGATTTCATGGATTTCAGCTGAAATATTTTGTGACTTGAGGTAATCACCGAGAATTTTTGGATAAGATGTCGCAATGCTCTTCCCATCAAAATACCGGACATCATCATAGTCTTCTCCCTTTGGGATGGCGAGGGAAAGACGGCATTTGGAGAAACCCAATTTCTTGAGTAAGGTGACATCTTTGTCCTTTTCGACCAATTCATTTTCCCCCACTATACCGAGGTCAGCCACACCATCAGCCACATAACCCGGAATGTCGTCATCTCTCAAAAAGAGAAATTCTATTGGGAAATTGGTGGAAGGTGACTTGAGCTTGCCCGCACCGTTATGAAACTTGATACCGCATTCTTTGATGAGGCTGAGGGAATCTTCGCTGAGTCTACCGCTTTTTTGTACGGCTATTCGGATAATTGAATTCATGGATGCAATATACGTTTAGTATCAAAATGCCAATAAGAATTTTGGATGATAGTGCTGTATGAAAATACCAACAGCCGTCCGCGGGCGATATGTCAAAAATTTCCTCCTTAGGAGGAATGATGCAAATGATGGAACCCACCGAGAATAGTGTGGACCGAAAAAGAAGCGCTATAATAAGTCTGGCTGTTCATTGCTTCGGCAAAGTTAATACAGGCTTTCTAACTTGCAAGAAGGAAGGATTGTTTTTTGGAGATTTCCAAATGAGAAAGAAAATAGGCATCCATTCAATCTAATCAAACTAGATCATTCACCTTGAAATAAGCCCATTTATCCAAAATCAATAGCATTGTTGGGGAAATATGGTGTGCTTATGATTGGTATAAGAAAATGGGAATTTGTTGGACTAAATACCGTGTATAAAGTGCCTTGTACAAGGCTGAAAACAAGATCAACAATTAAAACAAAGAAAAAAGATTCTTCGCTTCACTCAGAATGACGGATTCCGACAACTCGAAAACAATGACAACCCGACAACAACTTAACAACAACAACAACAAACACCATAACCTGTTGTGAAAGATTCTTCGCTTCACTCAGAATGACGGATTCCGGCAACTCGAAAACAATGACAACCCAACAAAAACTTAACAACAACAGCAAACACCATAACCTGTTGTAAAAGATTCTTCGCTTCGCTCAGAATGACGTGTTTGTAGGCGTCACCCTGAGAGAAACGAAGGGTCTCAGATAATCAAGAGATTCTTCGCTTCACTCAGAATGACGTGTTTTTAGGCGTCACCCTGAGAGAAACGAAGGGTCTCAGATAGTCAAGAGATTCTTCGCTTCACTCAGAATGAAGGATTCTGACAACCTGACAAACTTACTATCGTAGGCAGGCGGAAAGCAGAAATCAATTAGAACAATTAAAACCATTACAACCTTTTCTTTCAACCCAACCTAAACCATGAAAAAAAACCTATTGACCGCTCTGATCTTTGCAGTCGCCATTTTCTGCACAGTCACCCCTTCTTCAGCCCAATACGACAGGGTGGCAATGGACAGGGAATACATTATTTCATTGAC
>JBBRFK010000243.1:0-6199 GCA_038224435.1 Cytophagales bacterium
CATTAACCAAATAACCAATTAACCAATCCCCAACCCTCAATGGCTCATTTCCTTTAATTTTTCAAATCCGGTTGAAAAATGTCTAGGTTGGCTTCCCTGTTTATGGTCACAGATTTCTTCAGACAAAAGTCTGCCTTGCCCTCTGCAGGTCCTACAATCGCCTAATTCCTTCAAACCGCCCATACATTTGGGACAGGTATGTTTCCCGTCACCGGAGCATTTATCGCATTCGTAGTATTCCATGATGTTAAAAACATTCATTTTTGTCACAAGGCCGGAACCCCTGCACTTGGTGCAGCCGACCATCCCACGGGCTTTGCAGTACATACAAGCTTGTTCGATCTGTCTTTCTCCTTCACATGTTGGACAATTCAGATAGCGGTAGCCTCTGTTGTCACACAATTTACAGGTGGAAATGACGGCCATATTGGTTTTTAACTTGGCCTCCAAAGACTTGGCAGCTTCATAATTGTCTCCTTTGTACCCGTTGATTTCCAAATATTTATTCAAAAAATTCAAGCTGTTGTCAGACTGCCCAAGGGCGTATAATGTTTCTGCGAAATAGTAAGGCATTTCAGGGGGAATCGAAAGGTTGTTTTCAATAATCTGCCGGAAAAAGGCGTTTGCCTTCTCATAATCCCCTTTTTCCATTTCTGACAGGGCACTGTTCAGCAACTTGGTGGAACCGCCCAAATTGGGTTTGACTTGAGCAAAAACGGGTGAAAGTAGAAGGACAATTATTCCGGTAAAGAAAATCCTGAGAATAGAATTTGAATTGTAACCAAGCTTGATCAAAATCATTTGCAAATATTGGAATTTGGTTATTTAATTTGGAACAAAGTAAATACCTTTAATTAACAAAACAATGTAAAAAATTGTGTGATCCCATCGAATAATTAAACCTTTTTGGGGAAACCAAGCTGGATAATTTTTGATTCACCACAAAATATGCATAAACCGCTGACAATATGTTACAAGAAATTTTATCTAAAACATCGACCGAATTGCTGTCAGGATTGACAGGAAAAGTAGGTCTGGGTCAGGACCAAGCTAGGCAAGCCTTGGATGTGACAAAGGACAGTTTGGTATCATCAATCGGAAAAGAGGCTTTGGCCGGCAATTTGGATGAAATATTGAACATGGTAAATATGGGTGCTTCGGCCAATCAGGCGCCGATTTTTCAAAATTTTCTAGGAGGATTGGACAAGGACCTTATTTCAAAAATGGGTGTATCTCCTGATATTGCCAGTCAGATAGGCAAGGTGGTCCTTCCTGCCTTAATCAAGGCAATATCCGATTACAAAGAAGGGAATCTGGATGTCTCAGACCTTACCAAAATGTTGGGAGGGGGTCTAGGTGAGTCAATTCTCGGGAAAGCCGGAGACTTATTGAAAGGCGGATTAGGTAATTTCTTTAAATAATTTCTTTCACTTTACTATTTAAAAGAAATTGCGATCCCGGAATGCCGAAAACTTACACAAAGCCCTTACTGAAACCAATTCTGATAATCAACTTACCCGAGTGGTGTCCGCACTTTCCCAAATTGAGGATTTTATCGGTCAGGCGAAGCATCTTGAGCCAATGGACACCCATTGATTTATCTATAATCCATAAAAAACCTGAATACTGTCTTTCTGTATTCAGGTTTTTTTATTTTTGCTGAAAATTCACCTCTTTTCAATTTTTGCCATGGGTAAATCGGAAGATTTCAAACAACATTTAGAGCAGGGTTACACTTTCAAAGGGAATTCCATCATCCTCGGAACAGGTATATTAGACAATGAACCTATTTCTCATGCCAAGGTAAAAATACCGCTCAAAACCTTGAACAGGCATGGTCTGATAGCCGGTGCCACGGGAACAGGTAAAACAAAAACCCTTCAGGTGATCGCCGAACAGCTTTCCCTTAACGGCGTTCCCTGTGTTTTGATGGACCTCAAGGGCGATTTGTCCGGAATTGCCCAAGCCGGAAGTCTGAATACCCACATTGAGACAAGGAGTAAATTAATAGGAATTGATTACAGCCCCACCGGATTGCCGGTGGAATTGATGTCCATCAGCCATGAAAAAGGAGTGAAGCTCAAAGCCACGGTTTCGGAATTTGGTCCCGTCCTGATTTCCCAGATTATGGAACTGAATGATACCCAAAGAGGCGTTATCGCATTAGTTTTTAGGTATTGCGATACGAATCATTTGCCATTACTTGACCTGAAAGACCTCAAAAAAGTCCTTCAATTTGTAATCAATGAAGGAAAACAGGAAATCGCCAAGGAATTTGGAGCAGTTTCATCTGCCACTGTCAACACGATTATGAGAAAAATCATTGAGCTGGAGCAACAGGGAGCGGACAATTTCTTTGGAGAACCGTCTTTTGATGTTCAGGATTTTGTCAGGACAGTGGATGGCAAAGGGGTGGTTTCAATCATTCGGTTGACAGATATACAGAACCAGCCAAAGCTTTTTTCTACCTTTATGTTGAGTTTGCTATCGGAGATTTATGAGACATTTCCCGAGCAGGGAGATGCCGACAAACCCAGGTTATGTCTCTTCATTGATGAGGCCCATTTGGTTTTTTCTACAGCCTCCAAGGATTTGACCGATAAAATCGAAGCCATTGTAAAATTGATAAGGTCAAAAGGAGTCGGGGTATTTTTCTGTACCCAGACCCCAACAGATATTCCTGATAACGTGTTGGGGCAGTTGGGTTTAAAGATCCAACATTCATTGAGGGCTTTCACAGCCAAAGACAGAAAAGCCATTTCAAAAACAGCTGAAAATTATCCCATATCAACCTTTTATAAAACAGATGAAGTATTGACTTCTATGGGAATCGGAGAGGCTTTGGTGACTGTATTGAATGAAAAAGGAATCCCAACACCTTTGGCGCATACCTTGTTGCGTCCGCCGGTGTCGAGGATGGATATATTGAGTGAGGGTGAAATCGACAGTTTGATTAAAGCATCTTCCCTTGTCAAAAAATATAATATCGATATTGACCGTGAAAGTGCCTTTGAGCTTTTGGAGCAAAAGATCAGCAGGGCAGAGGCTGCTGCTGAAGTTGCCAAAAACCAGCCAATCCCAAGTGCAAAAACAAAAGGAAAGCCGGTTCAAGAAACCTCGATCATCGATGAACTCAGTAAAAACACCATGGTGAGACAATTGGGAAGGACTATTTTCAGGGAATTGACGAGAGGGATTCTAGGTTCATTTTCAGGAAGTAAAAGAAGGTAATTTTGGACAGGTTAAAAATCGGCGTCATTGGCGCAGGAGCAGCGGGCTATTTTGCAGCCATCCATGCCGCTCAGGGAGGTGCTGATGTGACTATATTTGAGAAAACTTCCAAGTCACTCGCAAAAGTGAAAATCTCCGGAGGCGGCAGGTGCAATGTTACCCATGCGGCTTTTGAGCTTTCCAATCTTTCCAAAAATTATCCAAGAGGTGAAAAATTCCTTAAGAAAGTATTCCGTCATTTTTCTGTAAAGGATACCATCGATTGGTTTGAATCACGGGGAGTGGCTTTGAAAACTGAGGCAGATGGCAGGATGTTTCCTGTTTCGGATGATTCCCAATCCATCATAGACGCATTGCAAATTGAAGCCAACCAAGCAGGAGTCAAATTCATATTTTCCTTTACTGTCAAAGAAATAATTAAAAAGGAATCGCTTTTTGAGTTATCCTCTGATGATATAAAACTGGCATTTGATAAAATCATTGTCTGTAGCGGGGGAAATTCAAAATTGGATGGTTTTCATTTTCTTGCCAATTTCAAACACAGCATCGAGCCTCCCATTCCGTCATTGTTTACTTTTAATACCCCACAGGAAGCGATCAAAAAATTGATGGGAATATCTGTCCCAGATGCTTTTGTCAGGCTTGAAGGCACCAAAATGGCCTATCGTGGACCTTTGTTGATTACCCATTGGGGTTTGAGTGGTCCGGCTGTTTTGAAGCTATCTTCATTTGGTGCCAAATGGCTTTTTGACCAACAATACAAAGCAAAAGCCCATATCCGGTGGGGGAATGATTGGACTGAAGAATGGCTTTTCCAACAGCTGTTTTCCTTTCAAAATAACCACCCAAAAAAGAAAATCATTTCCAACCCACTGTTAGGATTGCCTTCCAGACTTTGGGAACACCTTTGTGAAAAATCAGAAATCGGCAGCGAAATACTTTGGCATAATTTACCAAAAAAGCAGGTCAATAAATTGGTTCAAAATCTTTTTTGTTATATTGTTGTGATTGAGGGAAAGACAACATTCAAAGAGGAATTTGTGACCGCAGGAGGGGTGGCCTTGGATGAAGTCAATCCAGAGACAATGGGGAGCAGGCTTGTTGAAGGTTTGTTTTTCTCAGGAGAAGTGTTGAATATCGATGGGATTACGGGTGGATTTAATTTTCAGGCCGCCTGGAGTACTGGATATGTAGCCGGAGTTAGTGCCAACCAACCATATAAATAATGCAAAATAACCAACCACCGGTCAATTTTGACAGGATCGAAGAAATGTCAGAAGGTGATGTTGAATTCAAAGCTGAATTGGTGTCTGCTTTGTTCAAATCATTGTCAGAGCTCAGGGAAAGATATCTTCAAGGATCAGAATTGCAGGATTTGGAGATCATATCCCAGATCAGGCATAAGGTCAAGCCGGCTTTGACCTTGTTTGAAATCGACGTTTTGAGCAATGTGATTCAGGAAGGAAAAGACATAATTTCCGAAAAAGGATTTCAAGAGGAGTTTATGGTACACCTAGAGCAATTTTTGGATGCCGTGCAGGAAGCTATTGACCAAGTAGGTTCACATTTGACCCCAGAAGAAAAGTAAAAAATCATCCGATTTTTTGTACCAAGTCCACCAATCGGTTGGAATATCCGGCTTCATTGTCATACCATCCCACGATTTTTACCAGATTTCCTTTTGCCGAAGTCAATGCAGAATCAAATACGCAGGAATGGGAATTGCCGATGATGTCAATAGAAACAATCGGCGCTTCTTCGTATTCAATGATTCCTCTCATAGCGCCTTCAGACTCCCTTCTGAATACCATATTCAATTCCTCAGTAGTGGTTTCTCTTTTTAACAAAACCACCAAATCCGTCAGCGACCCATCAGGTACGGGAACACGCATGGCGGAAGCTTCGATTTTACCTTTCAATTCAGGCAGAACAAGCTCCATGGCTTTTGCAGCATTGGTGGTAGTAGGGATAATGGAATAAGCCGCTGCACGTGCCCTTCTCAAATCTCTGTGCGGGGCATCATGTAAGTTCTGGTCATTGGTGTAGGAATGCACAGTGGAAACAAATCCCTTCTCTATGCCAAAGTTGTCTTCCAAAACCTTGATCATGGGAGCGAGGCAGTTGGTAGTGCAGGAAGCATTTGAAACGATCTTTTCATCACCTTGGAGAATATGGTCATTGACTCCAAGTACAATGGTAGGGACGTCCTTACTCGGAGAGGGGGCGGTGATGATCACTTTTTTCGCTCCTGCTTTCAGATGGCCTTCGGCCATGGATTTTTCTGTGAACTTTCCGGTGGATTCCAATACGATATCGATGTCCAGATCACCCCATGGAATGTTTTCGGGATTTTTTTCTGCAAAAATCCTGATAGATTTCCCTTTTACCTCAATATTTCCATCAACAGCTTGGACGGGAAAGGCGTATTTTCCATGGACAGAATCGTATTGGAGCAGGTGGGCTAGTGTGATGGGGTCTGTGAGGTCATTTACAGCCACCAATTCAATGTCATTTCTTTCGAGTAAAAGCTTGAAGGTCAACCTGCCAATCCGGCCAAATCCATTGATTGCCACTCTTGTCTTTTTCATGTAGGGTCATTAGGAATTAAAATCAAAGGCGAAAGTAAGCATTTGATTGAAAAGCCTATCAAGAATTTTTCAGGTTAGTTATCAATGTTTTGACTATCAAAACCAAATATTTTTTTGCCATGTTTTGCATTCTTATTTTAACCCGCTATATTTGCAACACCTTTCAAAAAAGAGGTCAAAACCCACAAAAATGGTCGATTCGTCTAGGGGTTAGGACGTATCCCTTTCACGGATAAAACACGGGTTCGATTCCCGTATCGACTACCAAAACACTGGAAAATTCCAGTGTTTTCTTTTTGACTTAATGGTCGATTCGTCTAGGGGTTAGGACGTATCCCTTTCACGGATAAAACACGGGTTCGATTCCCGTATCGACTACA
>JBBRFK010000244.1:0-6194 GCA_038224435.1 Cytophagales bacterium
AAAAAAGTGCTGAAAAAGGGGGATTATAGGCCAAAAAGCGGTATATTTAAATAGAAAAAAGGCACCCAGCTAAAAACAAAGTGCCTTTTTTTCATTAAATTTAAACTTCTCATAATGAAGCTTTTAGGACACCCCCCCCCCCCGATGGAGGGGTGTGACCATTCCACAAAATTAGCACGAAAAATAGCTCACGAAAGCTTTCTAACCGATTAATTTACAGGCTGATTATTTTTAAGCGTAATTGCTGTCCATTTATGGACAATTTGGAAATGATATTTTATTGCGAAGATCTTGAAATTTAATAAATCTTTGTCTTTCAATGGCTCTTTGCCTTTGACATTTACACACTGTATCACAATAATTTCCCCATTTTCAATCATGAAATTTGCTTTGGATTCAAATTCTCTCTTTTGGCCATGCACATGAATAGGTTCATGGTCATTAGAAAAAAAGAATAAAATGATTCCCAAATATTCGTAAATTTTAGGCGTTAAACTTCAAAATTTAAGCTTGCTTGATCTAGTAAAAACTAAATATAATCATATCTTTAAAAATGTCTGAAAATCCAAAACCCATCTTTCATAAGCGAATCTTCTGGGATGTCGATTTCGAAAAACTTAACTATGATACCAAAGCCAATTTCATCATAGAGCGTGTATTTGAGCGGGGAGATGTGGATGATATCCGCAACTGTAGGAGGTATTATGGTGATGAAAAGGTTAGCTTTGCATTGTTAAATGCAAAATTTTTACCAGAAATGACCATGTATTTGGCTGCGGCCGTTATTGACAAACCCATTACAGCTTTCCGATGCTACACCTTAAGACAGTCGAATCCGGGACTTTTTCCATATTAAATATCCTGATGGAAATCCCTGAACTGAAAGGGTTTTCTTTGGTTGAGGGTACAGCGCTTTCATTACTGTATGGGCATAGGATATCTATTGATTTAGATTTATTTTCGAATGCTGGATTTGAAAATTCTGATATAGTAAAAGCTCTTGCAAGAACATTTGGTGATAAATTTGAAAACAGAACTACTAATGAACGTTTTGGCATCTTTTGTTTTATTGAAAACGCCAAAGTCGATATTATCCGACATCCCCATCCGCTCATTCGGCCGATAAGCGAGATCGAAGGGATACGGTTTTTTTCTACCGAAGACATCATTGCAATGAAAGTCCAAGCCATTCTTGGCAGAGGCAAAAAGAAAGATTTCTGGGATATTGCCGAGTTATTGGGGAATTATTCAGTAGCCGATTTTGTCAGGTTTCACAAGGAAAAGTACAGTTCCCAAAACCTCTTGATTACCGTACCGCAAGCCATCACCTACTTTGGAGATGCAGAAGAAAGTGAGGAACCTGTCAGTCTGAAGGGACAGACTTGGAAATCCGTTCAGCGGGTAATCAAAGGAAAAGTGCGGGGGTACCTCAAATAAACTGAATGTGATATTATAGCGCTAATTCGGTCTTCGGGCTTCTATCTATTATATAAAGAAAAATACGACACTGTTAAGATTGATATTACCACAGTATTTTTTTACCGCATCAATCCCCCAAAATCCTTTATCCCTTTTGCTTCTGCAATTTTGAGCAGTTTCATCAATAATTGAGCGGTCAGGAAAGCATCGCCAGCGGCAGTATGGCGGTCATCCAAGGCGATCCCGTACCGGTTACAGACGGCATCGAGTGTGTACTCTTCTTTGGTGGCTTCTTTTTGGTCAAAATGCGGACCTTTCTCCAGCCGCATGGCGAGGAATTTAGTATCTATGACGGGATTGAGAAACTTTTTAAACCCAAATGGCTTAATGGCTTTTTCGAGCATCATCAAGTCAAAGCCGATATGATGGCCTACGATGATGTCTTGACCTATATATTCCAAGATTTCTTGCACAAAATCTCTCAATGGCGAGGTTGATAGGGGATAGAGGATTTCGTGGACTTTGACAGCTTCCCTATTTTGAATCGGCGCTTCCATGTATCTCTCTATACTTGAACCTACCTGCATCCTGTAGCCTTTGAGTTTGACTGCTCCAAATGACACAACATTGTCTGTTTTCGGGTCAAATCCTGTGGTTTCCGTATCCAAAACTGTAAAAGTCAATTGGGATAATTGCCTCATGGCAGGTATTTTTTTCTCAAAACCTGATTCATAGGCTTCTACAAACGAAGATTTCGGCGGTTTTTTACCCAACAAAAGATCAAACCATTTCATATCAGCCTGCAAAATAGTCCAGTTGAAAACGGATCCTCATGATCTTCTGAAGCTCATCAATGGGGGCAAAGGTGTTTTTCAGCATCTGACGCTGCAGTTTTCCCAAGTCCTCAGGATGGATATATCTTCCCGAATTTCCGGATTTCAATCCCTCGATGGCCCGCATCCGCATGAGGATTTCATAGGCTTTGCCAGCCTCAATCAGGAGTTCGGTATAATTTGGTTCGAGCTCCGCAAGTTTCTCAAACCGCTTGAATGTATTGTTGATCCCCACCACCCGGTGACTGAGTACCAATAGTCTTGCCATGTCAGCCAAGGGCATCATCGCCCGGAGCTTGATATCGAATTTGTCTTTTTGTTCCCCAGATTTCTCCACCAGGAAATTTCTGAAAAATCCCATTGGAGCCGGATTGAGCAAAGCATTTTTGGCAAGGAAATTTAGAAAAATGGTCTTGTCGGCAATTTCCTGGTAAATATGTTCGGTAAGTTCCTCTGCCAACTTTTTGAAGCCAAAGACCGGTCTAAAATCAAAGAAGATGGTGGCGTTCAACAATGCCTGTTGGTTGGGGCTGAGTATCCAGTCAGAGAAGTAATTCTTCCATGCTGATATGGGCTGACACCACTTGGGATTGTTGGCCATCATGTCTGCAGGACATGCCTGAAAGCCACAGACAAATAATGTTTCTATCACTTCTTGTGCGATCAACAACATGTAAGCCTGTATTTCTTCTAAATCTTCTTTTGCCACATCTTCAAAAACAAGGGCATTGTCGAGGTCTGTTCGTAGAAGTTGTTCTTCCCTGCCTTCGCTCCCCATGGACAAAAAGCAGAATTTCACTTTGGAGGCCTCAATATGATCAGCACTATGTTTCTTGACTGCCAATTGGACGGCACGTTGGATGATGATGTCGTTGATTTCAGAAATGATCGTGGCCACAAAATCCATCGCCATTTCATTTTCTAGGTAATATTTCAAAAGCTTTTCCGCCCGATTACGGATTTTGGCCATTTCGGACACATCCCAAGTATTCATCAGGGCATTGATCAATACAGCGGGGCTGTTGCCTTGGGAAAGTAAAATGTCATGGTCCGAAAGGATACCGGTCACCCTACTTTTTAGGCTGCCATCCTCTGTGAAAATCAGGTGGTGAAGCCTGTTTTTGACCATAGTCAAGTACAGGTCAGAAAATCCCGCTTCCTTGCTTTTGGTCATTACCGGGGATGTCATCAATTCTTCGACAAGGGTTTCATAGCTTTTTTGTTTGGCCACAAGCCTGTTTCTGATGTCCTTGTCTGTAATGATCCCAAGTGGATATTGGTTCTGATCGACGATCACAATGGAGCCAACACCTTTGTCTGCCATCTTTTCTACCGCTTTGAGGATGGTGGTTCCTTTCAGACAAGTCAGGACATCGGTGGAAAAATCCAAGTCTGATTGCCCGGTGAAGATCATCAATCCATTGTCCTTGGACAATTCGGTAAAATCCCTTCTTGCCTTTTGGGACTGGGAAAGGTCGCTGCGAACCACCACCTGACCTGAAGCAAAACCCGCCGCAAAGTAGAGGCTGACACGGCTGTTTTCATTCAGTATTTTCTCAAAAATAGCCACAGGAACTGCATAGACTAGGCTATCTTCCCGGGCTTGGGCAGTCAGGATATAGGGTCTTTGGCCAAGCAAGGCCAATACCCCAAATACATCCCCTTCGTCACAGACTTCCACCACCCGGTCCTGACCTTCCCTATTTTCCGTAAGCTGGACAGAACCATCTTTTAGGACGAAAAAGAAATCCTGGGCCGGATCGCCTTGTCTGAAAAGCTGTTCTCCTTGGGCAAAGTATTTCACTTCCACGCCCTTAGCCACCATTCCCAATGAAGCCTCATTGAGAAAAGTGAAAGGAGGAAACCTTTTCAGAAATTCCTTGACGCGGTTGACGATGACATTAGCCATTTTAATCAGATACAAGATTTGAGACACAAGGCGCGAGACTAAACCTGCTTAAATTTGTGAATACTTGTTTTTTGGGCGCAGAAAATTTATTTGACTCCGGATCAAATCCCACATCTCAAGTCTTCTTTTATTTTCTCCCTTCAATAATCTTAGTGACCACGTCCGGATCGAGAAGGGTAGAGGTATCGCCCATATTGTCGGTGCTGCCTTCGGCTACTTTTCTGAGGATTCTACGCATGATCTTTCCTGATCGGGTTTTTGGCAAGCCTGTCACAATCTGGATTTTGTCAGGTTTGGCAATGGGTCCAATGATTTTGCTGACAGTTTCCTTGATTTCGTTGATGAGATTCTCCTCAGTCCGGTGGGCCATGTCGCAGATCACGAAGGCATATATTCCCTGTCCTTTGATATCATGGGGATAACCGACCACCGCGGATTCGATGACCAAGGGGTGCTCATTGATAGCGTTTTCGACTTCTGCAGTGCCCATTCGGTGTCCGGATATATTCATCACGTCATCCACACGGCCAAGGATGCGGTAATAACCATCGTGGTCCCTTTTGACGCCATCTCCTGTAAAGTACATTCCTTTGTAGGTGGAGAAATAGGTTTCTTTGCAGCGGTCATGGTCTCCCCATATGGTACGGATCATTGATGGCCAAGGGAATTTGATACATAGATTTCCCTCCACTGAATTTCCTGTCAGCTCATTTCCCTCCGGATCGACGATGGCCAATTGGATGCCTGGTAATGGCAAAGTGGCAAATGCGGGTTTGGTAGGAGTGATGCCTGCGATTGGAGAAACCAGTATACCGCCCGTCTCAGTTTGCCACCAGGTATCGACGATGGGACAGCGGGATTGGCCGATATGATTGTAGTACCATCTCCAAGCTTCCTCGTTGATAGGTTCACCGACTGAACCCAATACCTTCAATGAATCCAAGTTGTAGGGTGCAATGGGATCTGTGCCATACGCCTGCAAAGCCCGGATGGCAGTTGGAGCGGTATAAAATTGGTTGACTTTATGCTTTTCGATGACCGCCCAAAACCTCCCCGGATCGGGATATGTGGGCACACCCTCAAACATCAGTGTAGTTGCTCCAGCCAACAGTGGCCCGTAGACAATATAAGAATGCCCTGTAATCCAACCGATGTCGGCTGTACACCAATACACATCACCGGGGGAATATTGGAATACATTTTCAAAGCTGTATTTGGTATAAACCATATAACCGGCCGTGCTGTGCACCACGCCTTTAGGCTTTCCGGTAGAGCCGGAAGTAAATAAGATAAACAGCGGGTCTTCGCTGTCCATTTCTTCAGCGATGTTGCTGTCTTTTTCTCCCTTGATGACTTCGTGCCACCAATGGTCCCGGCCCTCTTTCATGGTCACATCCTGCCCAGTCCGCTTACAGACTATTACGGTTTCGAGTTCAGCTTTTTCTAAAGCCTCGTCTACAATGGCTTTGATCGCAATTTTTTTGTTGCCCCGATAGTTGCCGTCCGAAGTCAAAATCACTTTTGCACCGCTGTCGTGGATTCTATCTTTAAGGGCGTTGGCACTGAATCCGGCAAAAACAACTGAATGGATCGCCCCGATCCTCGCACAGGCAAGCATCGCAATGGCAGCTTCCGGAATCATCGGCATGTAAATGATCACCCGGTCTCCTTTTTGGATGCCTTTTGATTTCAAGGCATTTGAAAATTGGCAGACCTGATGATAGAGTTCTTTGTAGCTTATTTTCCGGACTTCTTCAGTAGGCTCGCTTGGTTCCCAGATAATGGCTGTCCTGTCTCCGTAGGCAAAGAGGTTTTTCTCGAAGATATTTTCAGTGATATTCAGTTTACCGTTGACAAACCATTGGACATTTGGGCTTTCAAAATCCCATTTTAAGACCTTGTCCCATCTTTTTTTCCAATGAAAAGAGTCTGCTATTCTTGCCCAGAAACTCTCTGGTTCGGTGACTGATTTTTGGTATTCATAAAAATATCCGCTCAGGGTATGTATCCTATCACTCATGGCTGTAATTTTT
>JBBRFK010000245.1:0-6190 GCA_038224435.1 Cytophagales bacterium
GAATCCCGGCGCTATCGGTCAGTCAGGCTTTCATATCATCAGGACAATGCTGCTTTTTGAAATCGAAAATGGCAAAATACAAAACCTCAAGGTCGTGGAATTGGGAAAAAGGGGAAGGTGACATGGTGGTCAGTTTGCAGTGGCAGTTTACAGGTGACACTGAATAGAGGGGAGTGATAAGTGGCTAGTAACCAGTTTTCAGTGGTCAGTTTGCAGTTCATAGAAAAAGTTTTCAAGTCCAATAACCCAATAACCAATAACCCAATTACCAATAACCAGTAACCCAATTACCAATAACCCAATAACCCAATAACCACTAACCCAATAACCAGTAACCTAATATCCAATATCCAATAAGCCAATAACCCAATAACCAATAACCAATCTCCATAAACTTCAAATAAAAAAAGGCAACGTGTCTATCGTTGCCTTTTTTATTTCTTTGGAAAGAAAGCAAAACAGGATTAAGCGAAGTTCTTTTTCAATTCTTCGATATCTACATTTTTGATTACCGGCTTGGCACTCAACTGTTTGATCTTAATCACTCTTGTATTTTGTTTTAGTCTCTTTCTTTTCAATTTTCTTTTTAAAGCAGTAACTCCCATCGTTTTATTCTTTATGTGATCGCAAATGAAGCGCAAAATTAAGATAAAAATTTGATTTTGCTTAACTTTGGTCAAAATTATAAACAGAAATGTCTATTCAAAAACCCAGTTTGCCTAAGGGAACGCGTGATTTTGGTCCACTTCAGATGGCCAGAAGAAATTTCATATTAGATACCATCAAAGATACTTTTCGGCTTTTTGGCTTCCAGCAAATCGAAACGCCGGCCATGGAAAATCTCAGTACACTCACCGGCAAATATGGCGATGAAGGCGATCAGTTGCTTTTTAAAATCCTGAACAGTGGCGACTTTATTAAAGATGTCAAGGAAGAAGACCTTCAGAGCGGAAGCGCCAAGTTATTGCCAAAGGTGACTGAAAAAGGCCTTCGCTACGACCTGACTGTTCCTTTTGCACGCTATGTGGTGATGAATAGAAATGACATTTCCTTTCCCTTCAAGCGCTTTCAGATCCAGCCTGTGTGGAGGGCCGATCGTCCTCAAAGGGGTCGCTACAGGGAATTTTACCAATGCGATGCCGATGTGGTGGGGACAGACAGCTTGGTTTGTGAACTTGAAATCCTGCTCATGATCAAGAGGGTTTTTGGGAAACTTGGGATTATCGATTATGACATTAAAATCAATAACCGAAAAATACTCACCGGAATCTCAGAGGTGATCGGCGAAAAAGGAAGAGAAGGGGAATTGTGTGTGGCAATCGACAAATTGGATAAAATCGGATGGGAAAAAGTACAGGAGGAGTTGTTGCAAAGAAACTTTTCCCTTGAAGCAGTTTCAAAGCTTGAACCCATCATCAATCTCCAACAAAACAACCAAGACAAACTCAATTTCTTAAAGACATTTCTGATTGATTCTGAGACAGGATTAAAAGGAATCGCTGAATTGGAGGAGGTATTCGGATTATTGAAGAAATATGGTGAAACACAGCAGCATGTTGATTTTGATGTGGTGTTGGCACGGGGGCTTACCTATTATACAGGAGCGATTTTTGAAGTCAAAGTCAATCGTGTCTCCATCGGTTCGGTAAGTGGGGGAGGAAGGTATGACAACCTCACCGGAGTTTTTGGTTTGGATGGCGTATCAGGTGTGGGATTCTCGTTTGGAGTCGACCGATTGTATGATGCAATGGATGAATTGGGGATTTTTCCTGAAACGGATTTGGAAAAAACCAAAGTCCTGATTACCCATTTTGACGAAAAAGGATTCGATTATGGGCTTCAGGTTCTTCAACAGTTGAGATCGGCTGGTATTTCTTCTGAGCTATTTCCGGAAATCGGAAAAATCAAAAAGCAATTGACTTATGCCGATAAAAAACAAATTCCATTTGTAATTGTCTTGGGTAATAACGAAATCATGGAAAATAACCTCAGTTTAAAAGAACTAAGTTCCGGCGTCCAAGAGACTCTCAGCATAGAAAAAGCCATAGAAATTCTTATAACCAAATAACCAATAACCCAATAACCAATAACGAATCAACCAAATACCAATAACCCAATAACCCAAATACCAATAACCCAATAACCAATAACCAAAAAAAATCAATTTACTTCCAAGATCGCATTGATCGGGATATGCGTATTGCATTTCAATGAAACAAATTTATCACCGACTGCCCAGACGGTGGTGCTGACTTCATAGGCATTTCCCCCGGCATCTTCAAAAACAATGGTAGATTTGCTTCGGAGGAGATTGCCTATAGCTTGCGCCCGTATCAAATCAAAGTTCCTTCTCCTTCTTGCCATATCATCTTCAAGAACTTCTTTCTTGGAAAATCTGAGTTCAATGATTTTTTCCTTTTCTATTTTCTCAATCGTTTTCATAGGGATAAGATTTTAATTTCAATATACAGATTACCAATCGGTTAATTTTTTCAAAAGGTTTCAAAGTGTACATTAAATTTGTTAATGGTGAACATTATAGAAATATAATTTCGTTGATTTGGCCACATGCATTACATGCAACCAACTGGCATGAATTCTCTTATATTTGCAACCTAAAAAAACAAGTTTTTATGTTTGATTTGATGAGTATCATGAACAAGGTGAAGGAAGCCCAGGCTAAAATCAAAGAAGCCCAGGCCAAATTGGTCCACCTTACCGCAGAAGGAGAATCCGGTGCAGGGTTGGTAAAAGTGACGGTAAACGGAAACAGGAAAGTCATGTCCATTGACATGGACGATTCTTTGGTCAACCTTTCAGATAAAGAAATGCTCAGTGACCTGATCGTGGCTGCCACCAACAAAGCCCTTGAAGCCATAGAAATCAAAATCAAAGAAGAACTCAAATCTGCTACCGATGGCATGATGCCCAATATCCCGGGAATGGATCTTGGAAGTATGTTTTGATGCAAAATGCTGCGATAGTCATATTGAACTATAACGGAGTGGAAATGGTGGGAAAATTTCTTCCCTCTGTGATTGGTTTTTCCACTTTTCAGGTTGTGGTAGCTGACAATGGGAGTACAGACGGTTCCGTCTTGCTCCTTCTCCGTGATTTTCCCCAAGTCAGGTTGATCAGGCTAGAATCAAATTTTGGCTTTACAGGAGGCTACAATCGGGCTTTGGACTTACTCAAGGAATCTTTTGACTACTATATCTTGCTTAATTCTGATGTCCAAGTGGAGCAAGATTGGGATGTGAAGTTGATTCGGTTTTTGGAGGAAAATGAGAAATCCGCTGCGGTACAGCCCAAAATCCTTTCCTTTCAAAACTCAGGTTATTTCGACTATGCCGGTGCTGGCGGTGGGTTTTTGGATAGTCTTGGGTATCCTTATTGCAGGGGAAGGATTTTCAATACGATTGAAAAAGACGAAAACCAATATGACGATAGTACGGAGGTAGATTGGGCTTCAGGTGCCTGTATGGCCATCCGGTCAAAAGTCTTTCATGATGCAGGTGGATTTGATGAAAGGTTTTTTGCCCACATGGAAGAGGTTGACCTTTGTTGGAGGATATGGAATTTGGGGTATTCAGTGCATTATTTGGGAACTTCAAAAGTTTGGCATGTCGGAGGCGGAACCCTTGACAGGAAAAATCCCTGGAAAACATTCTTGAATTTCAGAAATAACCTTTTGATGCTCCATGAAAATGTAAAGCCTTCCCGATTTGCGTTTATTTATTTGACAAGACTTGGGTTAGATTTCCTGGCGGCATTCATATTCCTGGTCAGGGGCAGCTTTCAAGATGCAAAGGCTGTTGTTAAAGGACATATCGAATTTCACAAAATGAAATCTGAATCCTTGAAATCTTCTGAACATAACCACGTTGATTTTCTTGGAAGCAGGGATTCCCGGAAATCAATATTGTGGGATTATTATATAAGAGGAAAGAAGACCTACAGCGATCTTTAGTTAAAAAGCACAGGATTGTTCATCTTGCGGAAGTATTTTCTGATTTTCATCATCATCGCCAAGCTCACGTAGATGATGACGGGAGATCCCAAGGTGATGAAGGAACTGTAAATGAAGAATAATCTGATACTGTCTATAGGAAAATGAAGACGCTCGCCGAGCTTGAAGCATACGCCAAAAGCCCTATCTTGAAAAAAAAGCTTAATTTCGTTCATGTGTAGTTGGTTTTTGTCCGAAGGGATAAAAGTACTACTTTAAAAGCATTAATCTAATTGAATGTCAAATGTTTAATAATCTGATAAAATCAGCAGCCTTTTTTTTATTGGTCTATATTTTGGGATCCTGTAGTCCAAAGATCGGTTTGTATGACAACCTTATGGACGGGATCGTGGCAAAACCGGAAGTACTGCAATTATATAGAGATTCAGTTCGGGTTTCCATTAAGGGGGCGATTCCTTTGGCATTATTGAAGCAGGATTCAAAAATCTATCTTTATCCCGAGTATATATATGGTGAAGGTTCATTGAGGTTGGGAGAAATTATTCCGTTTGATGGGGCCTACACCAAAAACCTTGTTGAGGCCAAAGTGGATGAGACCATCGTGTTTCCTTTTTTGCCGGGAATGGAAAACGGGGAATTGATCCTCAAAGGAGTAGTCGAAAGGAAAAAAGGAATTTTTCAGGCGCCAACCAAAGTAATTGCAACCGGTCTGGAGACGACCCCATTATTGACTAGATATGGACAGGTACTTCCTGACCAACCAATTCCGGGTATTGGGATTTATATCCTCAGAAGTTTTCAGGATATGAATCAGATAGAAATCCGGGATTTTTATATTCCTTTTAAAACTGGAAATGGGCAAAAACAAAATCCTGTATTTCCAGTGGCTTTCACTGATTATTTGATAAAAGGAGAGCCGGGTAAGAAAATCAATAAGGTGGTGA
Source organism: Cytophagales bacterium (assembly GCA_038224435.1). Classification (GTDB taxonomy): domain Bacteria; phylum Bacteroidota; class Bacteroidia; order Cytophagales; family Cyclobacteriaceae; genus Cognataquiflexum. Next base: position 4,915 of record JBBRFK010000245.1, read on the forward strand.
TTACGGGATTGACCTCACCGGAATCAAAAGACAACGTCCTTGGCTTGGCAAAAAAGAGAAGTGATTTTATCTCTGAAAGGCTGAAGGGCAATAGGTCATTGGGGAAAATCCCGATAGAATCCATGTATCGGTCAGGGGATTGGTTTGACCTCAGGCAATTATTGTCGGAATATGAAGGGATAGCAGAGGAGGAGAAGGAGGAGATTTATTCAGTACTTCTAAATGGGAATAGTTTTGCTTCCCAATTGGCAGCGCTGCAAAAACTTTCAGCATACAGGAATATTTCAAGAGATTTGTTCCCTAAGTTGAGGTCAGCCAAAGTCTCCTTTGAACTTGAAAACACAAGGTTTAATGACCTGGAAATATCAGCTGGGGTTTTTGCCCTTCTCAATGACCAAAAGCCTTTGGAAGGTTTTGACGGGGACCATTTGACCTATGCATCCCAGAATGCGCTAAAATTGGATGAGAAGGAAGCCATCTATAAAAAACTCATCGAGCTCTTCCCTACTGAACTTGCATTCAATAACCTGGGAGTGGTGTATTTGAATATGGCTCAAAGGGAGTTGGATGTGCGGAATAAAAATATTTTCATCAGTAATGCCATTTCCAATTTGAGCCAAGCCAACAAAATAAAAATCAGTTCAATAACCTTCCACAATATCGGAAGGGCATATTTGTTGAGAGGGGATTATTTCGAGGCTTACATAGCCATTTCTGAAGCTTCGGCTTTGGAAAATCAGGAGACCAATGATTTCCTGAATTACAATGAAGGACTGCGAGGGGCATTGGATATCCTTAATGGGGATTATAAACTTGCCACCATCAGGTTCAGCAAAACATTGGAAAACGAAAGAAATTTTTTTAATAAAGGGATCGCTTATTTTTTATCAAAGGATTTTTTGTTGGCATCAGAAAATTTTGAGGCCTCAGTACAGGCTGACAGGGATACAGGCTATGGCTTTTATGGCTTAGCACTGGTAGCGGCTGTAAACGGGGATAAACCGGCCATGATGGAAAACCTGGGAAAGGCTGTCGAAAGGAGTGAATTTCTAAAAGAAAAGGCCCTCAAAGACATAAATTTCAAAAATTACAGGGAAGAACAGGAATTTATAGACTTGTTTAAATAGTATGTAAAAAAGAGAATATTCTTCGGTTTGCAAACAAATTTCATTTTTTGATAAAAACTTTTGAATTTGTGTTTAATCATTTATATTAGTTGCTGATTTGCGTGTTTTCAGTAGAAAACTTCAATTCTTGAAATGATTGCAGACTAATA
>JBBRFK010000246.1:0-6183 GCA_038224435.1 Cytophagales bacterium
GTCGAATTCTTCTAAGCCGTTTGCCAGTCCTTTGCCAAACATTGGATAATTGAGAAGAGGGTTGGTCAGTATTACCTTGTCTGGTATTTCTGATATGTGTTCTGGTTTGGTTTAGTGCATAGTTAACTTCGTCATGAACGATGTCTTTGTCCGCCTTTGATAATGAAGTCGAGTTTGAAACGATGTCCAATGTCAACTCTAATATGAATTCAAGCATATCGTATTGTTTTTTAGTTTTTTCGCATGTGCCCCAACGTCTTATATCCGTAATTGCGGTTATTTCTTATATATCTAGCTTGTCCAGTGGACTACTGATCTGATTAAATCCCTTGGTGGTCACATGGGTATATCCCGATAGCTACCTTAGATTTGAGCAGTCGTCTTGGAACTTTCATGCCCTAGTAGACTCTGGATATACCGCAGATCCGTTCCGTTTTTCTAATAGATGTGTAGCAAAACTGTGTCGCAACGTATGCACAGTGACGTGTTTTTGGATTCCTGCTTGCTCCACAGCTTTTCCCAATATGGCTGAAATACTCCGTTCTGAATAGGGTAGTGGTTTTTCCTTGCTGCTGCCCTGACCTTCAAATAGGTAATAATGTGGGTTGAATTCCTTGAAATAGATTCGCAGAAGTTCCAATATTTTTTTTGATAAAATTGTATAACGGTCTTTCTTTCCTTTGCCACCCTCAATCAGGATTTGCATCCGCTGTCAATCCATTGCTTTAATCGGGAGTTTGATCGGCTCACCGATTCGAAGTTCTCCGGAGTATATGGTACTTAAAATTGCTTTGTGGTTGATATTGACCACACTTTTTAAGATTTGCTGAATTTCCTCCTCAAACATACCACAGGCAGGATTTTTTCTTTTCTGGGACGCTCTACAAAGTACAGTTTTCTTCTTCCTCCTAAAACTTTTTCAAAATAAAATTTGATCGCATTTATAGCAAGGTTCTGTCCCGATAGCTGTCAGGGGAGATTGAAGGGCTACGCCCTTTTTTGGGAGTTCATTTATTGCCAATTTTCTATATGCAACTTCCATCACAAATCATTCCAACCGTTTGATTTAAAGTATTCTTACTGAGTTTAACAACAGTTGAAATTGCAGTAACCTAATATCTTCATTTTCCAATATCCAATCAGATTTGATTATCAACATCTAATGAATGACCTGTTCTTTTCATTTTTTAATTGGCTTCAATTCCTCAAAAAAGATATCATCGTTGGGAACATCGAAATCCATTCCTTTGACTTTCATGTTATTGTCCATATTGAATTTGAGTGTTCCAAAGCTGAACCAGGCATGTTTTTCGTCCCATACTATTTCCCATACATCGTAATGCCAATGCTTCAGTGTCGCCGATAAGCGAGGGGCATCCGCAAAATCCAGTTGCAGGTCATTGCCTTCCAGGCTGACTTTGATGGGACCATAGACATCCGAAATATAGCTGCCGGTATAGGCCGCCAAACTCAGTGAAGGCTTGGTGTTGGCAATGTGGGCGGATTTGATGTCAGCGATGCGGGTTTCATTTTTTTGGTTTGCATTGGTTCTTGCCAAAAGGTCCGCCGACCAATCCTTGGTGCCCGTTCCCAAAAACTGGTCAAAAGCATAATAAGTCGCTGCCATGATTGGGCTTTTGTGGCCGTTTGTCAGGACGACTATGCCAAGGTTTTCCTCCGGTATCAGTGTCACAGCAGTGATCATCCCATCAAATCCTCCGGTATGTCCCACCATAAATTTGCCATGAAAATCACCCAGATCCCAACCTAGACCATAGGCAGCGAAGTGCCTCCCAAAATCGTTTTTGACGGTATGGTCCACAGGGAAATTGTTGTGAGGAGTCCACACAATGTTCCGGGTGGATTTGGTCAGGATTGTATCCTGTCCATGAATGCCGTGATTTAAATTGAATATCATCCATTTTGCTACGTCATTGACAGAGGAAATGATCCCGCCCGTCGCGCCGATTTCATCCCAATCCTCAAATTGTATGGGGAAATTGATTTCGTTTTCACGTCCATGCGGGGTGGTGATGTTTTGGGTGTTTTTGAGGTCTTTGGCGGAGGTTAATGTTCTGTTCATATCCAAAGGAATCAGGATACGTTCTTGGACATTTTCTCCCCAGGTTTTGCCGGTGATTTTTTTTATGATTTCACCGGCAGTGATATACATCAGGTTGGAATACCCATAACCTGACCGGAAATTGTATGCTTGAGGGAGTTTCCCTGCGAGTTTGATCATGTCTTCTGAGCTCATTTCGGATTTGTACCAGATTACATCCCCACTGAAAGTTCCCAAGCCAACCCTGTGGCTGAGGATGTCTCTGATGGTCACTTGGGCACTGATCCAAGGGTCATCAAAAAGTGAAAAATAGGGAAGATAGTCTTTGACCTTGTCGTTCCAGTTGAGCTTTCCTTCCTGCACGAGCATGCCGATGATCGCTGAAGTAAAAGCTTTGGAATTGGAAGCGATCGCATAAAGCGTATTTTCATCTGGCTTGGCCGGTTTTCCGGTTTCGATCAGGCCATAATTTCCAGTGAATACCAACTTGCCGTCTTTGACGATCCCGATACTTGCACCTGGCACATCCCAATCCTGCACCATTTTGGCAAAGTAAGCATCGAGCTTTTTGAGATCGGGCGATTTTTGGGATTGGGCTTGGACGCAAAAGGGAAATAACAACAACAGGGCGAAAAACATGAAGGATTTTTTCATAAAGAGGGGATTGGTAAAAAGGCTTTGTTTTCAGATGCCAGTTTTTACAATATAGCTTTTATTGGGAAAAAATGAACGGAAAAGTAGGGTCTCTGTCCAAAAAATGAGCGATTAAGATTTTGGTTTGCCAAATGTTGACACCCTATTTTTATTTTTGAAAAACAAAATTTTTTACTTCCAGAACGATGAAATAAATAGCCAAAAGGAATTAATTTCGAATATTGAAAGATTTGGGGAAAGATAATTTCGATTCTATTAAGTCCCTTTTTTTGCTCAGGTTTTTATTTTGGAAGTATAGAAAGCAACAAAATTGATTTATGATTTTAAAATGAATATGTATGAAAAAGCTTGTTAGTTTATCCCTGATTATTGGTTTGGTTTTGATCGCTTTTTTGTCTTTTGCCTAAAAGTCCGATTCTGTGGTAGGGAAAAATGTCAGCAAGTACAAGCTAAGCGCATCAGCCTTGTATAGCAGAGCGTTTTGTTTCAGTATAAAAGGGTGATCAATCCTCACAGAACTATTGCCATTCAGTTGGGGCATATAACCTTGCCGGAATTACTGAAAGGTATCGAAAACGAGAAAATTGCTGATACTGAAAAATACGGTTACAATGTAACCATAGACTACAGGTTTTATCTTGCCAAAGAAAACAAATACAATGCCCCTTGCGGTGTCTATATAACCCCTTATGCCTCCATCCACCACTTCAAAAATGTCAAAGAATTTGATTTCAAAAGTGCCGAATCCAATGAATTTGAACCAAGAATGCTTAATTCAAGAATGAATATCCTGAGTGCCGGCGTGGCTTTGGGATATCAATTTGTGGTTTGGGACAGAATGACTTTGGATTTTTTGCTTATGGGACCCTCTGTTTCAAATTACAAAATAGATATGGCTTTGGGCGGAGAACTCCCCGTAGAGGAACTGGATGAAAATCTCCAACAGATAATTGAAAACCTGGCAGATAGATTCCCATTTTTCAACAGCCTCTTGGAAGATCAGGTTGCGGAATTTAATGGGAAGACTAATTTTGCCTTTTTGGGATTTAGATATTCTGTCGGCATCGGTTTCCGGTTTTGATATCCTAGGCTGAAGCTGAGATCCACAGAATTGCGGCGACTTACTATGGTTGATCTAGTTAATCAGCAAAAACATTTTCCAAAAAATCTTTGGTCCTGTCCACCAAAAACAAAGGTATGTTCAATAAACCATCCCTGAATTCCAAGTTCTTTAAGGAGTACCTGATTTTCAGTTTAGGGGAATACATTTGAGAATAGTATGCTAGACTTTTACTCCTCACATTTTCATCGGATTTCACTTCTATAGGAATGATTTCATTCTTGTATTGAATCAAAAAATCAACTTCTGCTTTTCCATCCGAAACCCAATATCTTGGAGCTACATCCAATTGGGGCATCAGACTCTGCAACACAAAATTTTCGGTCAATGCCCCTTTGAATTCTACAAAAAGCCTGTTTCCCTCTTTGAATGCCATGGGATCGAGCTGGGATTTTCTCCTCAAAAGCCCAACGTCAAAAAGGTACATTTTGAAAGCGGACAGGTCATCGTAAGCACTTAAGGGGAGATGGATTTGGTTACAGCGATGGACTTTATACACCAAGCCGGCTTGGGTCAACCAAAGTAAAGCGTCCTCATATTCCCTTGCCCTAGCCCCTGTTTTTACTGCCTGATAAAGAAATTTTTTGTTTTCCTTGGCCAATTGGGAGGGAATAGAATCCCAGATATATGAAATTTTGGGAATGTCTTTTGTCTCTGAATGTTTTGAAAAATCAAGCTCATAGGATTTTTGGATGTCTTGCAACACCTGTTGGGTTCTTTCGATATCCAATTCACTCAATAGGATTTTAGCTGCTTCCGGTAATCCGCCGGATATGTAATAAAGCTTAAATTTCTCGAAAAGTGAGTTGAAGAAAAAATCCGGGATTGCTACACCAAATTCCGTGGATTTTACAAAGTCAGCCAATTTACTGTCAGCTTGGGCCAAAAATTCAATAAAAGTGAGTGGATATGCTTCCATAAATTCAACTTTCCCAACTGGAAAAGATGCTTGGTTGCCCAAGGTAATCCCCAAAAGCGATCCCGCACCGATGATGGCGTACTCAGGAGCATTTTCATTGAAATATTTGAGCGAATTTAAGGCAGGCTTACATTCCTGAATTTCGTCAAAAATAACAAGTGTTTTTTCAGGTAGAATATTTTTGCCGTGGACCAAAGAAAGGTTTTGAAGTAACCGGGACACGTCTTTCGTAGATTCAAAAAATTGTTTGATATCGGGTTGCTCATCAAAATTGAAATAGGCTACATCGTCAAAAGCCTTTTTCCCAAACGTTTTGAGCATGGAAGTTTTTCCGACTTGCCTTGCGCCTTTGACCAATAATGGCTTTCGGTTTTTCCTGTTTTTCCACAGGAATAAATCCTTTTCTAGGTTCCTTTCAAAATACATAATCACACAATTGGTTACAAAAGTGTGAAAAAAATCACATAATCGGAACCAATTGTGTGATTTACTCCAGATGTCGTGATTTTTCTTTGTTGACCAGTCCCTCGGTGAGCTTGTTCAGCGCCTCCACTTTATACTCAAAATCTCCTTTCAAAGTCTCCCGGTATCTATTGATGTTTTCCACCATTTCATTGATGTCTTCGGGAATGACTTCTTCCAAGAGTTGCCGCAGCCGCTTTGCTGTCGTTGGAGATTTACCATTGGTGCTGATGGCGATTTTCACATTGCCTTTGGTGACGATCCCGCCAAGATAAAAATCACAGAGATCCGGTGTATCCGCCACATTGACCAATAAAAACCTTTCTTTGGCTTGGTCATGGATAAGCCGGTTTACTGACTTGTCATTAGTTGCTGCGATGACGATATGTTTACCTCCCAGATACTTCTCGTGATAATCCTCCTGTATCAAGGTGACGTATGGATTGTCTTTTGCAACCGCTAAAAAATCCTCATTAAATTCCCTCGATACTGCCGTCACCTGGGCTTTGGGACTGCTTTTGAGCAGGAAGGCAAGTTTCTCCGTTCCCACAAATCCACCGCCAACCAAAAGGGTATTCAATTGGTGAACTTTGAGGAAGATGGGGTAGAGGTGGTTCATGGGTGGGGGAGGTGAAAGGTTGGGATTTAGAAGATGGTAAGGGGTAAAAGGTGAAAGTGAGAGGTTGGAGTGGGAATTGGGAATTTGAATATTGATTTGCGTTATCCTGAGTCGCAGCTTGCGGAGGTGAAGGATCTCTTGATTATAAGAGGCCCTTCGTTTCTGTCAGGGTGACGGCTCAATCGAATTTGTCATAGGTTGGAAAATAAAACAGAAGGGTTTTTTTAAAACAGAAGTGATTGGTGGAATTCAACCTAATTTCACCGAAGGTATATTCCCACTTATTTCAATATCTACATAATCCCGATAAATTTCTTTCAATTGGTAACTTTCTTTCACCACTTCAC
>JBBRFK010000247.1:0-6183 GCA_038224435.1 Cytophagales bacterium
GTGGATGATACTTTTTGGCGATAATCAAGTACCTGTACCCAGGCACTGATATCAGGTCTTAATCCTTGTTGTAGTGGATGATACTTTTTGGCCTTTGATAGGCTTGTGAAAGAATCTAAAATTTCAAGGTCTTAATCCTTGTTGTAGTGGATGATACTTTTTGGCTCCCAACTCCATATTTGTTTAATAACCAAATTGTTGCATACTTCTTTCCAATATTTTTATCGCTATTTGTCAATAATAAATCCTCTCGGCATTTGTGGTTTTCTAAATTTAATACTTTTATCCGGGAGATCATCTCTGTCCCAAAACAAAAACTCCCCATTTCATTTCCCCTTATGTCTCAGCGTTTACTTCCCGGATTTCGCTCACTTGGATTCATGTCTTTTCTATAAGGATCACCTTCCACGCCCATTCTATCTTTCCTTTCACAGGGCCTTGGATGGCAAGGCCTGATACCAGCTGCCCGTTTTTTAGCCCATTCTTCTCCACTAGTGCGGGAGTCAAAAAAGCCCCGTCTACAAACCCAAATGCTTTGTCTTTGACGATCACCACTTTGCCATTGATTTTTTTTCTAAAATGATTTATCTCCGCGTCATTATCGATTCTTTTCAGACTTTCGATTTCATAAAACCCACTTTTGGATTGGCCCCCTTTCAGCCTATATGCCTGACCAAGTTCCGGTTTTTGCTTGTATTTGGCATATCCTGTGGTTTTGGCAGCGGTGATAAAGTTGAAAATATGCTTCTCCTCGTTGATATTTTCTACCAATATGGACATTTCGACAGGTTGGCTATCCGGATTGCGGTCAGCGATCAGCAATTCTGCGGCAGCAAAAAAATTCTGATACTTGTTTTTCAAAGCAATCTCCTTGGCCTGTAGGTACCAAGCCGATTCCAATTGAATCCTATGCGATGTCCGGATACCCCAGCCTTGTTTTTCCCTTATTTGGAGCAAGTCTATGAGTTCAGTCTTGGCCCAATCATAATCACCCATGGCTGTGAGGTGGGTGATCAGCCTTTCTTTGATCCCGGAAAGAAACTCGGGTTTGGCCCTGCAGGTCAGCGCCTTGCAGAGGCACGCAAGATAAAGATCACTGTCTTTCTGATAATACTCGGCAAAGACCTGCCATACCCAAAATTCTCCCTGTTTCCTTTTTGCAAATGGGATAAATGCCTTCATTCCCTGCTCCCGGTCTCCGATATCGAGCAAGAGTTTGGCTTTGAAAAAAGGCACGTAGAGCATTCCTTTGCATTTTTCAAGTTTTTGCTCCACCACTTCGCTCAGGTATGCCGCTACTTTTTGATGGCTGGCCTGCTCTCTGATGAGGGCTTTGGAATAGGCAATATGCAAGCGCTCGGCCAGAGCCATCAATTTCAATCCCTCATATTCCTGTTTTTCGAAGTCCTCTTGGTCTAGGACATCAAAAAGTCCCAAAAATTCCAGGTAACCTGTCAGCGTAGCTTTGGTCCAATAATCTATCGGCAGTCTGATCAGTTCCTGAAGAATGAGCTTATAGACCAATTGCTTTTTGGGGCTTACTGTCCTTGCGAAGATTTCTAACCTTTGCAAAAGTACGGCGTGGTCTTGATTTTTGGCTTTATTATGATTTCGTATCAGGTAATAGAGCGTCCAGGCGAGCTGTTCTGATCTTACTTCTTCACCTGCTGCGCACAGGTCAAAGGCTTCCCAAAACCTTCCTTCTTTGACCAGTTTTTTGGAAGAAATATATTTTTCAGAAAGCGCATTTTTAAAATAGGCCATCCTTTCATGGATCAATCGGTCATCCTGCGGGATGTCCAAGGACTCAAATTCTGCCAAGTACCTGTTGGCGACTTCCTCCTCTCCTGCCTGTACGTGTTTTTTGATCATATAATACAGCGACCAGGCATGGCTTCGTTTGAGCCAGATATCGCTGGGACTAGTCTCGAGGTCCTGCCGGGACATTTTGTAAGCTTCTTCAAACCTGTTTTGGTTTCTGAGGTTTTTGACTTCTGCAGCGCTCATAGGTTATAGGAATACGGTGTTTGGGGGATCTATAATCTGCTCAATATTCACATTTTTGCCGATCAGCTTCATGCTTCTGGCATCTGAGATGTTGAGAGGGACTAAGATAATGCTGTCGCTATTTTCATAGACATCGTTGATTTCGACCAAAGTCTGTCTGATTTCATCAAATTTCTTATGGTCGGAGTGTACCAGGAAAACCGATTTCTGTACCCTGATGCAGCCGTTTTTGGCCAGGTATTTGGCTACCAGAGTTCTGACCTTGTTGTTTTGGATGTCATACATGATGAGGTAGTTCATGGTAGTGCTTTTAATGGGTTTGCCTTGGAGAATGCCCAGTATCATTTCGATGCGTGTGGAGAGGGGCTGGAGGAGATCATCGGAATTTTCAGGAGGGAGGGTTTCCAAATCGGCCAAAAGCCCTGCTCTCCTGATTTTCTCAATCTTTTCCTTGAGGTCAAATTCAATATTCTTTGGTTTTGCCACGGCTGTCAGATTTCTTCAAAACTTGCTTTTAGGAATTCGGTGACCATCTTTCCCAATTCTTTGTGGCTTCCCGACTTGGTAGTTCCGACGATGCTGACTCCTCTTTTGCCAAAGAATACGTTGATTTCACACCATGATTTGCCAGCGGTGATTTTGACTTGCCGCCCGTATGATATGGGATTGACCGACTCAATGGCTGCATGGATTTCATTCAGATAAGTCCCGATGCGGTCCATGACATCTTGAAGCTCTTCGGGCTGGACGTGGTCTTTCTCCCTAGGTTTTCGGGTTTTTTGGCCTATTTTCTCTTTGATAAAAGCCAATACTTCTTCGGGTAGGTCTTGCCCCGGCTGGGATTTGTCCTCATTTTGAAGTGCTTTGACCTGGACCTGATGTTCCTTTTCTATTTTTACCGCTTCTTTTTGGACGGTATCCATCTCAAAGAAACTGTCTTCACTGATATAAGCTACTGCCTGAATGGATTCAGGATCGGGATTGTAAAAAGCATCTGGATCAAAACTCATAAAACAGCAGCGGCTGACATCGTGGGTTTTGTGATCGAGCGCCGGCCCGAGTTTGTACTGCTGCTCGAGGCTCAGGCAGAAAGACTTATAGAAAACAACATAATAGTTTGAATCACTGATTTTTTCTGCAAGTTTGAACAGCACTTTGAGCCCATCTCCGCTCGGAGAAGCAAAAAGCAGTTCTACTCTTGGATCTTTTTTTAAGGTATTTTTCAGCGTCTCCATTTCAAGTCCAAAATCCGAAAGGTGATCGATGTCCACCAGAAACCTGTCCACATAGAGGAAATTTTCCTTTTTTCGGATTTTGGGATGAAACTGCGCACATACCACATAAGGGAGTGTGACTTTCATTTTGCGGTATTGTCCGGGATCCATTGCCCTGATCGCCTGCAATTTCCTTTGCAGTGTGGCTACCTCTCCTTCGGGATTGAGCAGGGCTTTGTGGATTTTTTCTATTTGGATATCATAGAGTTGGTCACCGGCCTGGGTGACATGTTTTCCCAATCGTATCATATAGCTCCATGTTTTAGAAATACTTTGGCCAACTTGTGCATGTCCTCTTCGATATGGGATATGCGGCTAAGTGGTTTGCCATTCAGTTGGATGATTTCGCCGAGGTAATCATTGACGGATTGGATCAATATCCTTTTGGCCAAAGGCCCTAAGATCAGAGCGGCTTCTTTGTTTTCCTGATCAAAAGCTTCTTGCGGGATGGCTTCAGCGGTGCTTAATCGGACGACCACATAATCCATCCAAGCCCTGTACTTTTCTATCACATCAAACACCAAGGCAGGTCGGTTATAGTCATCTCTATGAAAAATCCCCACATAGGGATCAATCCCGGCTTTGATCAAGGCCCCTTCGATCCTGCCATAAAGGATGCCATAGGAATAATTGAGCAAGGCATTGAAGGGATCTTTTGCCGGCTGTCTGTCTCTGGATTCGAATTTATATACTGCGGGCATCAGCAGTGCTATGCTCTGAAAATACCGCCTTCCGGCTGCTCCCTCCCATCCGCGTATGGTGGCCCCCACGTCGCTGATAAATTCCCCTTCGAGGTCGCGGATTTTGTTTTTGTAATCCTCGATGCTGTTTATCGCTGATTTGAATTGATTGAATTCCGGGAGTTGGTCTTTCTCCGGTTGGAAAGTCAATAATAGGGCAATCTGGGTATCCAGTTTTTCATAAATCAATTCCTTGACCCAAGGGAGAGCCATATTGGAATAAAGAAAATTGAGTTGGGCTTTTCGGATATTGGAGATACTTCCATATTGGACACTCCATACCCTGCCTTCGGGATTGCCGAGGTCGTTTACAAACAATACTTCTACCTGATGGTGGATGGCGAGGATGATCGCATCACTGGTGATTCTGGCAGCTTTGGAGATGCTGATGCTTTTGACCACATCGGGTGGAAAAGTCTGCTTTCCCTCAGGTGTACTGATGACAAAGAGGTTGTTTTCTTTTGCCAAAGTGGCTCCGTAAGAATTGATGACAAGGTGCATGTTTAGCGCGTTTTTCGTTTATATTTCATTTTCATCGATTTTAGCTGAAATCGGACCTCAGGGGCTTTTGTTGTCAAATTTCAGAAGTTCTAAATTTTGGAAAATTATGGAGTTTTGAAAAGGCTTTAGGTTTTGGAAAAAACACTTTCATACATCTCCAGAAGACCTACCAGGTTTTGGAAACCACAAAGGTCATGATCCGATCCACCAATCCTGCACGAGGTAGAGCTTGTCCCTAGATCGTGTGATGCCGGTGTACCACCACCTGGTCAGCTCTGGAGGATCCATGACATACATCCCTTTATTGAGAAAGAAATAGACTTTGTCCCATTCTCCTCCCTGACTTTTGTGACAAGTGACTGCGTAGCCATAATTTGCCCTTAGGCTATTGAGGTAGGTGTCTTTTTGCATGGCTGCAAAATAGGCTTCGGTTTTGGGACGGATCTCCCTGTCGCGCATCCGCTGACTGAAATCAATCATCAGTAAGCGCTGCTGCTCTGCCACGAGGTTACTGCTGCCGTTGTGCAAGGGCTCAAGACAAAGGAGCGTTTCATGTTTTTTCTCAGAAAGGCGGGCTTTGACAGTAATCCTGATGAAACTTATTCCCTTCACTGATTCAGAATGACCCACATCCACCACTTCTACAAAATCCCCATTGGTCAGCGGTACGAGGTAATTGTTTTGGGTGACCATCAGCAGGTCACCTACCTGCAAGGGCTGATGCGGATTTCCGTAGCGTCTTTTCCTGACTTCCAAGTTGATGTGGTGGCAGTTATGGTTGCTCAGACTGATGGCGATGGTATTGTTCGTTCCCTTGTCTAGCAATTCCCTGATGTATTGCTCCTTCATCTGGTCAAAAGATACCACATGGATCTGCTGACTGTTGCGTGCGGGTAATTTTACCCACTTGGTTTTGTAGGCAATAGCAGTCATTTTACGCACCTGGGTGGCGAGCTTCAATACATCAGAGTCTTGTTTTTGACGCAGGATTTGGGTCATTTCGAATGAAAAAACATTTTTGCCCTGCTTTCTAAAAAAGTCTTCTGACAGTGCCGGGCTTTCCAGCGAACCCACGGGGGGAAGCTGGCAGGGATCGCCTGAGAAAACCACCTTGTTTTTGCCGACCAGTCGCATAAAGTCGGTCAACAGATGGCCTGAACCAAAAGAGGCAAAAGAAGTACTGTCATTGAGTTCATCCCCTATCATGGAGGCTTCATCCACGATATAGACTGTCTCGTGAGACAGGTCGGGAGTCCTGATTTCAAAGAGTAGCCTCATCTGACCATAATCATCCGCGTTGGTCTGGACTTTGGCAGGGTCTGCATCGCCATCGATGTCCTTGAAGTGGTAAAGTTCGGAATGGAGGGTTTTGGCGGTAAAGCCGGTCTTGGCACTCAGTACCGAGGCGGCCCTGCCTGTGGGTGCTAGAAGGGAGAAGCTTATTTCCTGTATATTGAGGTAGGCTGCAAACTCCTGCAGGAGGGTGGTTTTGCCGGTACCTGCGTAGCCTTTGAGGATAAAAAATGCCTGGTCAGGTTCATTCAGGAAACTGACCAAGCCGTCAAATGCTTCCTGCTGTTGCTTGGTAAGGGTGAGGTGGTCACTCATGGCCAATAATGTCTGAACCTCACAAATTCAAATTTGGAAACCTTGGTGCCATC
>JBBRFK010000248.1:0-6170 GCA_038224435.1 Cytophagales bacterium
GATTTGGCCAATTCTTTTTCTTCCTGAGTCAGGTTTCTGCCAAAAATATATGGGCCAAATGGCAATATAGAAACAACCAATGCAAATAAAGTCTTTCCAAATTTCCATTCCAGTTTGTGGGCAGTAGGAAATACCACATAGATATAAATGATAAAAAGTAATCCATGCACCCAACCCACGTATTTGACAGCCAAAGGAAGCTCCATCATGTACTTCAAAGGCATGGCAATAAAAAGCAGAATCAGAAAAGATAAGCCTTCCAGGATACTGATCAGCCTAAACCGCTTCAGCCATTTGGTTTTTTCTTCTATAGTTTTCATTTCTATTTTTTTGTAATGTTGAACAGGACCTGCAATTCTCTCCAAAGTGATTTTCTAAGGTCAAGGCTTTCAGAGATCTGCTTTAAGTCATCTGCGAAAAGGAATTCGATTTCATCTTCCTGGTGCACTTCATAGGATTTTTTGACAGACATCATGATTTCATGTCTCACTTTTCCAAACACGATGATCTTGTTGGGATTCAACGCAGTAATGGATGCCATGGTCGTCATTTCTGTGTTTTCGGAATTTGCCAAAGCAATGTCCTTTAAGGAACAGGCCACGGCTCCCAAAATCTTGAACAAATATTCCGAAAGGCTGCTTTCTAATGATTTTCCTTCATAGATGACCAAGATCCCTTTTTCAAATCCTCCTTCATATTCCAAAAGCACCGGTTCCTCTTCAAATTCTTCTTGTGAAATTGGATTTTCCTCCAAATTGGAAGACATCAAAATAGTCAAAAGTTGATTTTTCTCTTCCGGCAGGATATATATTTCCTGATCCAAAATAAGTCCCAATTCGTGGATACCCATATTTTCCATATGCCTAAATTGATTAAAATAATATCTGAAAGCAAGCGTAAAGAGAGAAGAAGCAAGAGACAAGAAGCGAGAGATTAGATTCAAGAATCAGGAACAAAGTATCAAGTACAAAGTAGCAGTAGGCAGTCGCAGTTTGCAGTTGAGGAAGAGACAAGATGCGAGAGACAAGGAGAAAGAAACAAGAAGAAAGAGACAAGAAGCAGAGAGACTTTAGCTTTTGTTTTCTGGAAAGCCGAAAATAGATTTCAGTTCTACGGCATCTTTTGGATCCATTCTTTTGGCCAGGACCAATCTAAGCTGTCTTCTTCTCAAAGCTCCTTCATACAATTCAATTTCTTCAGGCGTTTCTGCGATGACTTCAGGGACTTCTATGGGTCTGCCGTTTTGGTCTACTGCCACGAAAGTGAAAAATGCCCTGTGGGTCAGGATCTTTTTGTTGGCAGGAATATCCTCCGCCCAAACTTCAATAAATACTTCTATCGAGGAATTGAAAGCCCTTGTAACCCGGGATTTCAAGGTAACGACATTGCCTAGGGGAATTGGATGCTTGAAAGAAATGCTGTCAGCAGAGGCCGTGACGACGATTCTGTTGGAGTGTTTTTGTGCTGCTATGGCAGCGACTATGTCCATCCAGTGCATCAGTCTTCCACCCATTAAGTTGTGCAGGGTGTTGGTATCGTTGGGCAATACCATCTCTGTCATGATCACTTCAGATTGCTTCGCTGATTTCTGTTTTGCCATAAAAGTTAATTTTTTTGTAAAAATACAAAACCTTTTTCTTTCAATAAAAAATAACCGGGGTGATTTCAGAATAAAATTTGGTTATCGCCATCCTTCCATTCCCAATAACGGTACGAAGGCAAAGTTGTCAAATTCCTCCTGTTCGATTTTGGTTTCAGTTATTTTTGTCAGTTTCATCATTTTTTGGGTTTTGCGGTCCCCGACAGGAATCACCAAAATCCCCCCGACTTTCAATTGCTTCAGCAAGGAATTGGGGACAACGGGAGCGCCTGCGGTCACCAGGATTTTATCGTAAGGGGCATGTTCGGGAATACCTTTGGAGCCGTCACCAAAATAAAAGTGTAAGTGGATACCCAATTTGATCATAAACTTTTTTGTCCGGTCAAAAAGTTTCTTTTGGTACTCAATGGTATGTACATCTGCTCCCAGCAAATGCAGGATGGCGCCTTGGTACCCTGACCCTGTTCCGATTTCCAATACTTTGTCCCCGGGTTTGATCTTTAGCAATTCGGTTTGGAATGCCACTGTGTAAGGTTGGGATATCGTCTGACCTTCTCCTATCGGGAATGCCTTGTCCTCGTAGGCGTGGGAGTCTAAGGCCGAATCAAAGAAAAAATGTCTTGGAAGTGTATTGATGGCATTTAAAACAGCTTCATCTTTGATTCCTTTTTGCCGGATGATTTTGACCAATTCTTTTCTCTGACCTTTATGGCGGTAGCTATCCTCTAATTTCAACATGGGTGGATGGGAATGGGAAACTTTTGTAAACGATGCTAAGTTAAGGGATAAATTGGCTTAATTTGAAGCGATTTTATTGCTTTGAAGCTTATTGTCTGAAATGTTGACCCTTAGATTTTAAAATATGTTTACAGGAATTATAGAAACTTTGGGTACAGTCGCCAACATCACAAAGGAAGCGACCAATGTCCGATTTGATATTGACTCTCCCATTACTTCTGAACTCAAAGTGGACCAGTCTGTTTCCCATAACGGGGTTTGCCTGACCGTTGTGGCAATCGAAGGAAATACTTATTCGGTTACTGCGATTGATGAAACTTTGAAAAAAACCAATCTAAAATCATGGGCAGTGGGCAAAAAAATAAACCTTGAGCGCTGCATGCCTGCCAATGGAAGGTTTGATGGACACATTGTCCAAGGCCATGTGGATCAGACCGGAAAAGTGGAGCATGTAGCAGAACAAGATGGCTCTTGGATTTTTGATTTTTCTTTTGATTCCAACACTGGCAATGTGACTGTCGAAAAGGGTTCCATCACAGTCAATGGCACAAGCTTGACCTGCTTCAATTCAAAAAACGGGAAGTTTTCCGTAGCCATCATTCCTTACACCTATGAGTTTACCAACTTCCATGAATTGAAAGCAGGAGATGAGGTCAACCTGGAGTTTGATATCATCGGTAAATACATCCTGAGGATTATCAGAGGATATAGTGAGTAGCTTAATCGGTTTTGATTTTTTCCAAACCGCCTCTCATCCTTAAGATATTATAGATAAAATGGAATAAGTGGTAGCCTGCCAATCCGCTGATGATTCCAATGAAGCCTCCGACAATTACATCGCCCGGGTAATGTACCCCAAGGTAAATTCTGGTATATGAAAAAAATACCGCCCAGAGAAAAAGCCATTTAACGGAAGGGAATTTAAATGAAAGCCCAAAATACAAGGCGGTTGCAATGGCAAAACTGTTGGCGGCATGGGATGAAGCAAATCCATACATGCCACCGCATTTGCCATAATTGTGGATCATGCCATTTAAAAATTCTTCATGACAGGGCCTTAATCTTTCGAAAAACGGCTTCATCACCGACGAGGTAATCTGGTCTGCAAGGAGGATTGAGAACAAAACTCCTAAGATTACCCACCATCCTTGTTTGCCGTAGGCTTTCCAAACCAAAAAAATCAAGAAAATGTAAAAGGGAATCCAAAAATAGGTCTGGGTCAAAGTAAACATAATCGGATCCAAAAATTCCGAGTGGTATTGGTTTAACCACAAAAAAAGTGACTCATCCCAATCACTGACCTTCTCTAACATATTTTTTATTTACCTATTTCCCAATAACCCAATAACCAATAACCCAATAATCTATTAACCAATAACCCAATAACCAATAACCAATAACCAATAACCCAATAACCAATAACCAATAACCCAATAACCAATAACCAATAACCCAATAACCAATAACCAATTACCCAATAACCATTTCAAAGATTGACCCAATCGATTTCCTTTTTGAGGTGGTCGAGGGTGAAAGTTTCTCTTGATCCGGGCAGTGGCTGATGCATGTATTCCCAATTGGCTACAGGAGGCATGCTCATCAGGATACTTTCTGTTCTGCCATTGGTGTCAAGTCCAAATTTGGTTCCGGCATCCCATACCAGGTTAAACTCCACATACCTGCCACGACGGAGCGCCTGCCATTTTTTTTCATTTTCTCCAAAGGGCAAAGATTTATTTTTTGCCATAATGTGGCGGTAAACTTTTGGAAAAAGGTAACCGACCGACTTTACAAACCCAAATATTGAATCCATTTCTTTGTCATCTTCGCTGGTCAACCTGTCGAAGAAAATCCCGCCGATTCCCCTTGTTTCGTTTCGGTGTTTGATATAGAAATAGTCATCTGCCCACTTTTTGAATTTGGGATAATACTCTGGGTTGGTTTGGTCGCATGTGGCTTTTACCTGCTGATGAAAGTACCTCGCATCCTCTGTATCTACATAGTGTGGCGTGAGGTCAATCCCACCACCAAACCACTTGACACCATTGCTCATTTCAAAATACCGGATGTTCATATGGATGATCGGCACCATGGGACTTTCGGGATGGATGACTATGGATACTCCTGTGGCATAAAAATCCGCTTTTTCCAATTTGAGTTTTTGAAGGATTTTTTCCGGTGTCGGTCCTTCCACAGCGGAAAATGCCACACCGCCTTTTTCAATAATGTTGCCGTTTTGGAGGATCCGGGTCCGTCCGCCTCCACCTTCGGCCCTGGTCCACTTGTCTTCTTGGAATTTCCCTTTGCCATCTTCTATTTCCAATTCCTGACAAATGTGGTCCTGAATGTCCATGAAGTCAATGGTGATTTTCTCTTTCTCTAGCATTTTTCTATTCCAATTCTATCTATTCTTCAATCTCAAGAGCTTCCAATATTTCGGCCAATTGGTCAAAATCTTTCAGTCCAGGTTTGATTTCTTCCCCACCTTCAAGGGCAATTCCTTTTACTTTAGTCTCTGTTAACAGGTTTCTGACAGTCTCCGGCTCAATACCGAAGCCAAGGAGCACTTCTGCCGTGGCCGCCAAAGTTTTAAGTTTTTGGTTGACAGAAGTATTCAATTCAATACTTTCAGAAACGAGGTAAAGGATCACTCCGAAATCCTTAAAAAACTGTGCTTTCGCAATCAGGTCATCCAGGTCCTCCTCCGAAGCCAATTCTTTTTTGAAGATTACGCCGTACGAAGAATTGACCAACATCCGCAAATGGGTTTCCTCCTGGATTTCAATAAAATTGATTCCTTTATATTCTTGGATAACCGTCAGGATTTTTTCAGGATGGGTATTTTTAAATTCAGCAACATAATCCACACCCGAAAGCCAACCGGTGATTTCGTTGAATTTTTGGGGAGAGGTATAGTTTTTGCTGTTTTCATCCAGATCAAAACCTATCAAATTGACATACATTCCTGCACAATACCTTGCGTCAGAAAGGTTGGTAACTGCACTTATTTTTACAAATGAATCTAGAGCCATGGGGCTGTTTTGATGATTTTTGGATGCTAAGGTAGAAATTTCAGGTTAAAAATGTATTTTTGCCAACGTCTAGAACTCGCTTATGCTTAAGATTCACCCACTTTACTTTCTTGGCCTGATAGCTTTATTATTTTCCTGCGCAGAGACTGAGAATCCTAATTCTGATTTTGGATTGGATTATCAACCTCTGGAGGTTGGTCTATTCTGGGAATATGAGGTAAATGAAACCATCGTATTTGGTGAAAGCGACGAGGAGAGCAGTACTTACTTCTTAAAAGACAGGGTGATATATTCCTACCTCAATGTCGAAAATGACCTTGTCTATGTCCTCGCAAGAGCGAAATCCACAAATGGGACTGATTGGAACATCATCGGGAATTATTTGATGCAAAACCACAAGCTGACATTATTGAGGACCTTCGAGAACAAAAAGACAGTAAACTTGGTTTTTCCTCCGGAGTTGGAGAAAACCTGGGATGCCCAAATCTTCAATTCGGGTGGTTCTGACGAGTTTGAAATTTCCTTTTTGGGAAAAATTGATGTAGGCCAACAGTCATTTACCAAATCATTGAAAGTTCTTCAGGAAGAAGAGGATGATGAAATTACCTTCAGGGATAACCGGTATGAGGTTTTCGCCAAAGGCATTGGATTGGTTGAGCAATACCATGAAGTCCTTACCTATTGCTCAAGGAATGACTGTCTGGGAAAAATGATCGTCGATTCGGGAAGGTTGACCCATTTAAAAATCAAATCATATGGCAAACTTTAACAGACTTTTATTTTCTGTTTTTTGTTTTTTT
>JBBRFK010000249.1:0-6130 GCA_038224435.1 Cytophagales bacterium
ATGGCGCGCCAAAGCCCATAAACACATGGTCAGCATTGCCAAAGGCATCGTGGAGGGAATGGGTGGAGAACTGGATTTTGAGGTGCGAAGAGGTTATCCTTTTCTCAAAAATGCGGACGGGCTGACAGGGAGGGCCCAACAGGCAGCCATTGAGTACCTTGGACCCGAGAATGTTGTTGACCTTGATATCTGGATGGCAGCGGAGGATTTCTCTTATTATACACAGGAGATTGACGGTTGCTTTTATAGATTGGGAACAAGAAACGAAGCCAAGGGCATTGTTTCCGGAGTACATACACCCACTTTCGACATTGATGAAGATGCCCTTGAAATCGGGGCAGGATTGATGGCATGGATCGCAGTAAATGAGCTTGCTTTTTAAAGAAAGAAACTTATTTGGTTAAATATCCACATACCTTAGGTTACAAGTCTTTGAAAACCCTACCTCCTAATATTTCAATTTATTTCCACCTTATTTCAAATTAGAAATGAAAAATATCAGACCATTTTTGCTTACACTACTCGTTTTTTTGACCCTCTCTTCCCAATCATTTGCTTGGGGTCCAATCGGCCATTATGTGATCGGTAAGCTTGCCGAATGGCAAATGAAACCAAAAACGGTTAAAAAAGTGGAGGCAATTCTTCAGCAGCAATCCATCTCCGGAGTAGGAGTCTGGATGGACAATATCCGTTCGGACAAAAAATACGATTATACCAATACCTGGCATTGGGTGACGACAGCGGACGGCGAATACGATCCGGCTTTGCAAGAAAAAAACGGTGATGCGTATGAGGCATTTTTGAGAATCAAAGAAAACCTAAAAAAAGGAGGTCTTTCTCCTGAGGAAGAAAGAGACCAATTAAGGTTGTTGATCCACATCGTGGGGGATTTGCATCAGCCTTTTCACGTAGGCAAGCCTGGAGACCGCGGAGGAAATGACGTCAAAGTCAGTTTTTTCAACAAAGAAACCAATATCCATGCGATCTGGGATTCTGACTTGATCGAAGGAAAAAAAATGAGCTACTCTGAAATCGCCTCTGAATTGCAATTGCGAATCAATCCGGTTTTGATCAATAAATATAATTCTGCAACTCCGGCAGATTGGTTGAGAGAAGCAGCTGCGATGAGACCTGATATGTATGATATTCCAGAAAATGGACGCATCGGATATGAATATATTTACAAGCATTACCACCATGTGGAGGAAAGGCTGACTGCTGCGGGTATCCGATTGGCTGAGGCTTTAGAGGAAATCTACGGGTAAAAATAAAGATATCGAATGCAGTGATCACGTGAAACCGGCTTTGAAAAAAGTCGGTTTTTTTAATTGAATATAATAAGAATAACCACTGAGAGTAAACTACGGGAATATCTTAATATCAACCAATTATCTGCAAATAAGAGAATTTAATGTAAAAATCTTCATTCATGCGGATAGACATTTTGATGAATATCTGATCACCTATTTTTGACCCCAAAATAGGACTGATAGAAATTTCTTGGCCGTCCTGATTTATAGAACATGGGATTTGTTGAATAATAAAAGCATAAAATGGTACAATATGGGTCGGGCCCTATTGATTATTTGATTTTTGTTGTAGAATTTGCAGCGGTATTTGGAAAAAGTCAATTTTGTCTTTTAATGATTTTACCAAATAAAAGTAATCACCCTTACGCTGTTACAATGCTTTAGTCAAATGGGGAATCATGTTAAACAAGTTTTTATCTACTTGTTTTTATTCTTTTCAATAACGGTAATTTCCGATTGCTTCGGGCAGGGAAAGCCCAAAAGTATGGCTAAAATCAAAGGTAGCCAGCCGGAAGATTTTGCTGTTTTTTACGAGCGGTTCCATAGCGACTCTTTATTTCAGATGGCAAGGATAAGGTTTCCACTTGATGGGCTTATTGTCGATGGGAATGACCAAATTATTTGGACTCCTGACAATTGGGAGTTGATGCAGACAAGAGTATATCAGGTGGATACCACGCAGTTCAAAACCAAAGTAAAAAAGAAGAAAAAATACTTTGAACAGACGCTTTGGATGGAAGGCACTAACTTTTCTTCCAAGCGCAGGTTTGAAATTCTCGGCAACAGGTGGTTTTTGGTGTACGCTTATGAGGGGAATTTGTAACCAGGATTTAGTGAAATGGAATGCTCTGTAGTTTTTTAAAAAAATTATTTTTTTAATTTTCAGTTTTAGTAGCAAAAGGTGTATTATTGATTGATAACCTTTTCAACATATGAATTTAAAGCAGATCATTTTAACACTATTAGTTGTATTTATAACCGCTAACGTTTCCTTTTGTCAGTTTAGTAAGAAATTAATTTCGAAAATTCCTGAAAAATACACTGATTTGATAGAAACACGTGAAAACGAAAAAGGAATGTTATTGAGTTACTCCAAATTTTCAGAAGGTCAATTTCAATTGGCGACAGAAAAAGAAGAATCAAATCTTATGACAACAATGTTATTAGGTAGTGCGACATTTTTATATGAATATCTAAAGGAAGAATTTTTTTCATTTGAACCAATTGTATTAAAGCCAAATGGATTTACAAGTACTGCTTTTGAAATAGAGTTTAATTATGAAATGGGTAGTATTTATATTTTAAGAAAAATGCTTTATGGTAATATTTTAAATCCACTTGTAGCTGAGAATCCTAACAATTATGGTTTGATATTTGGGTTTAACATAAAAGATTCTTCAGAAAAGGAGAAAATTATTAACTACTTAAATCAATTTTTTAGTGAAAATGAAGTTGAAAATAAAAAAGTTGCATTAATTCCTTAGGAAAGAATAGTTCCCAAATTTAGATTTGGGAGCTTAATTTATTTGCCAAACACATTAAATTTCACTTCCTCTTCGCCTTGAATGTCCCATTTGGCTGGATAAACATCACCTCAGCTATATTCCCTGATTCGTTTTCTTCAAACTCCACTTTGTAGCCCTCCAGGATTTTTAAGGCAAACTTGTGTTTTTCCAACGGAAGCAGCTCGTATTCTGGTTGGCCGGGGACAAAGAGGTAGAGCGTATTTTCTCCCTTGATGTAAAATTTTGCGGTCATTCCCGCAAGTTCATATTCCCCGACATATTTTTCGAGCTCGGCTTTGTCCAAGATGACTCCTTTTGGCGTCCGTTTGAATTCGATATGGTCTATCGTTGGTTCTAATTTTGAAACAAAGGAAGAAATATCTCCGCTGTCATTTGTCCTAAAATTGAGCTGAATCCCAATTCCGCCCACAGTGTCCACCTTGCCCTCAGTTATCGGATAAGGTGCAAAAACATCGTAATGGGAATGCTTGAGCCACATGTCGTTTTTCCCTGCTTTGGCAAATAGCGAATCGTTTTTGACAAAAATGTCCATAGCACCATAGCCAGGATTGGAATAATCCCCGGCGTATTCCACCAATAAGTGTGAAGGTTTCGTTCCTGTTTTTTGTGAAGAAGTTTTTGAGGCAGAAGCTTCTTTTTCAGCGGCTTTTGCCTTATCGGAGCGTTCTTTATACGTTTTATTCCAATCTGTTTTAGCAACTTTTAATAACCTGTCACTGATGATATTTCTAGCCAAACCTGGAATTACAGATCCATTTTGGTTGGCTAGGACGATGATGCCAATGCTGTCTGTCGGGAAGAAACTCACATTGGCGGAGAATCCATCAATATTGCCTCCATGCTCAACCCGGTAGTGGCCTTTATAGGAAGATGTCATCCAACCAAAACCATAACTACTCATATGTAAATCGGGGAATTCTTTGTCAGGTACTCCACCACTCATGACCATTTGGGAACTCATCGCTTCCTTGACATAGGATTCAGGCAAAACCTGTTTTCCTTTGAATTTACCGCCATTGATCCATGTCATGACCCAGTTCGACATTTCATTGACGCTGCTGTTGATACTGCCGGCCGGACCCATGGCTGCAATGTCATAGTAATCCATTTTGGTGATGACCGAATCGTTTTTTACCTGATAGCCAAAAGACGTATCCTGACCGTTTTTGAGTCCGTCGATTACGGTGCTTGAAGTTTTCATATCAAGGGGCTCAAAAAAATGGGTTCCAATATTGTCTTCCCAACTTTTTCCTGTGATCCGCTCTGCGATGACACCTTGGGTAAGGAACATAAAATTGTTGTAATACCACTTTTCACGGACCTTGGCAAAAGGTTCTTGGTATGCAATCCGCTGCATCAGGCTGTCTCTGGAATTGCTGGAAAAAAGATACCAACTGATATCATGCCTAGGCAGACCGGTACGATGGGTCATGATATCCCTGATGGTGATCATGTCATTCATTTCGGCATTGTTAAATCTTAGTTCCGGAATATGTTTGATGGGACTGTCTTCAAAAGTGAGTTTGCCTTCTTCCTTCAGAAGGCCAAGAAGTCCGGAGGTAAAAGCCTTGCTGCTCGATCCGATTGCAAAAAGGGTATTGGTGGTGATAGGAACTTTGTTTTCGTAATCCCGATATCCAAATCCTTTGGCATAGACGATTTTGTCCTTTTCTACTATTGCGACAGCAAATCCGGCAGCGTGCCAGGTCTTCAATAATTTATCGAGCTCGGCATCAAGACCGGCAAACCTGTCTGAGGAGGTTTTTTTTTGGCCAAAGGCAGTGGAAAAGGCAAAAAGGAGGAGGAGAAAAGTGAAGACGTTTTTCATAAAGTGTAGTGGTTAGAAGGGATTAATTTAAGGAATTTTATTTTACAGAAAATGAAATGTGAAAAAAGGGAAAATGATAATGTTTTATTACGGAAAATTACCAAGTTGCTATTCTTAACCCTAAGGCGAAAAAACCACTTCAGGATCTTGAATTGATTTCTACTGAAAAAAACTGAATATGAAAGTTTTCAAAGTGTTATCGATAGAATTAGAAAAAGGCCTCGACAAATCCTCCAACTTTAGAAGAAATTTACAGAGGAAGTTGAATTTGTCAGATCTCAAAGTTATGCTTTAAGAAGAAATTATAAGCGTTTCATCAAGGCCTAATAGTAAATCCCCTCCTTCCTCATTAATTTGGCCTTTGAACCAAAACCATCAATTTGTCCTCTTTTTTCGATACCAAAATAGATTACCTCCGCGGAGTAGGTCCTCAAAAGGCTGTTCTTTTCAATAAGGAGCTGTCCATTTTCACCTATGGAGAACTGATCCAGCATTATCCCTTCCGCTACGAGGACAGGACGCAGTATTTTAAAATCAGAGATATCCATGAGGATCTGGAACATGTACAGGTGGTGGCCAAAATACGGTCAATTGAAACCATCGGGGAAGGAAACCGAAAGAGACTTGTAGCCCACATCTTTGATGAGACGGGAGAAATGGAACTTACCTGGTTCAAGGGGATCCAATGGGTTGTCAAAAAACTGATTATCGGAGTTCCCTTTGTATTCTTTGGCAAGCCCAATAAATACGGAAGAAAATACAGCATCGCCCATCCTGAGATGGAACCGGTGACTGCGGTGCAGGAAGAAAAAAGCTTTTTCCAACCGGTATATCCTACGACGGAAAAACTCAGGGCAAAATTCCTTGACTCTAAAGGGATTTCCAAAATCATGGAGGGGCTGGTTCAGGTGGCGTTTCCACAGATCCAGGAAACCTTACCTGAGGATGTTTTGCAGCGATTCAACCTGATTTCTAAAAAAGAAGCAGTCAAGCAAATCCATTTTCCAGACAATCCCGAAATCCTCAAAAGGGCTAGGTTCAGGCTGAAGTTTGAAGAATTCTTTTTTGTCCAGCTACGGCTGCTGAAATTGAAACTTACCAGAACAGAAAAGTCCAAGGGACAGATTTTGAACCAGACTGACTTGTTGACCAAATTTTATAAAGAGCACCTTCCTTTTCAATTGACCGAAGCGCAAAAGCGTGTCGTCAGGGAAGCCTTCGCCGATATGAAATCAGGAAAACAAATGAACCGCCTGATCCAAGGTGATGTGGGCAGCGGCAAAACCATGGTGGCGTTTATCTGTATTTTGATAGCGATAAGTTCCGGTGCGCAGGCTTGTCTGATGGCGCCAACGGAGATTTTGGCCAACCAGCATTTTGAGGGCTTAAAAGATTATGCTGATCTGATGGGATTGAAGATCGCTTTGCTGACAGGTTCGACCAAAAAGTCTGCCCGAAAAGTAATC
>JBBRFK010000250.1:0-6119 GCA_038224435.1 Cytophagales bacterium
TGGCAATTTTGATTTTCGCAACCCTTATTTCTTCCTGTAAAAAAGAAACAGAAGAATGCCAATTGGACGAAGACATCCTTAAAACCGAGGTTGAATTAAAGATTGTGAGGTTGGAAACGGAATTCTTTTCAGCAAAATCAATAGAGGAATTCACCTACCTTTTTGAAAACCATCCCTATTTTACTGAAAAGTATTTGTTGGCAGGTACCTATCCTTCCAAAGAGGAATTGGCAGGAGAACTTTTGCTTACCCATCAGGATACGCTGATGCGTGAACTCTATGATGAGGTGATGATCCACTATCCGGACATTGTTGATTTGGAAAAAGAACTGACCAATGCCTTCAAATACATCAAGCACTATTTCCCCGAATTCAAAATACCTAAAGTGTACACTTTTATAAGTGGATTTAGCTCAGATCTGTATATAGATGAGGAAATGATCGTGATCGGCCTTGACTACTTCCTGCCGGCAGACCATCGCTTTCAGGCACCTGATTTGCCCGAATATATCGCCAAAAGGTACGAAGCAAAATACATCGTCCCGATGATTGTGACTGCAATTTCTTCTGCTTACAACAAAACAGACTTGAAGCAAAATACACTTGTGGCCGAAATGATCTATTACGGAAAGGCCTATCATTTTACCAAAGCCATCCTGCCCTGCATACCGGATGAGTACATCATTGGCTATACAAGTGAAGAAGTGGTGGCATGCTTTGACAATGAGGTTTTGATCTGGTCTTATTTTGTAGAAAATGACCTTTTATTTGAAACCAATCCTTTTGAAATCAGAAAATATACCGGCGAGGCACCTGCTACCGTCGAAATAAGTCCCGATGCTCCCGGTAGGGTCGGAAGATGGCTAGGCTGGAATATCGTGGACGATTATCAGGCCAATCAGAACGTGGCGCTTTGGGAATTGATGGGGGAAACGGACGCAGGTAAAATCTTTAAGCTGTCAGGATATAAACCTCGTCCCTGAAATCCTTTCCGAATTTGTCGGGGTCGATTACCGCCAATAAACGCTGCACGGCTATGTCTTTTGAAAAATACTTCTCTGACAATTCACGGGAATTTTTCTGGGTTTCCCGAAGCTGTCTTGGATTTGAAGCCATGTTTTCAATTTTTTCAAATGTTTCTTCGGGCAACTCCGGATTACAATAAATCCCCAGATTATACTCCTTCACCAATTGGTACACCCAGCCTTTATGGTTGACAATGATCCCTTTTCCCGCAGCGAGGGCATCAAAAAACTTATTGGGGCTATTGGTTTTCAATACAGGCAGGTGTGCAAATGTCACCATCGCCATATCCGCCAAACCAAGCACTTGACGGACTTCCTCTTTACTTCCAAAAGGGAAATAAAAGAAATTATAAAGTCCGAGGTCTTTTGCTTCCTGTAAAAGTGGATTGAGCATGGCCCCTCTACCCATCACGACAAACTGATAATCCTTGCCTTTATCCTGCGCCATTTTTGCCAAAATCAGCATTTCATGGACAGCATTTACTTTCCCGATGGCCCCGGCGTAGGCAATGGTGAAATTGGGTCTGAGTCCAAATTTTTTCAGCGAATATTCCTTTTTCTCTGTGGGATGAAAAAATTCAGTGTCCGCAAAATTGGGTATGAGGTGAACTTTGCATGAGGGACATTTTTCCCGGACAGAATTGGCAATGCCGGGTGAAAGAGCGACTACCTTCAATGCGTGACGGTAAATCTTGGATTCCAATCCATATAGGATTTTCTTCAAAATAGGGTTTTTGATGACTCCCACCTGTATGGGCGCTTCCGGCCAAAGGTCTCTGACTTCAAAAATAAAAGGGATTGCCAACTTCTTCTTTGCCCATAGTCCGATCCAGCCGGTGGTCAATGGCGTAGAGGTAATGTATAGGAAATCAGGACGGGGCAACTTGAGCAAGAGTTTTTTTGCCTGATCTACAAATGCAGAAAATGCCCATATTCTCTTCAAAAATCCATATTCCTGACGATAGGACACCGGCAGGTAGTGTACCTTGATTCCTTCAATAAGCTTAAAATCATAGTAATTTTCCGAATGGGAAGTGATCATCTCCACTTCTATTCCGGCCTCCACCATTCCCTTGGCAAGGTGGAAAGAACGGGTGCCCCCACCTTCCGAAGGTGTTACAAAGTATTGGTGGATATAGATGATTTTCATTTTGGAAACTTATTCAGCCAACCTGCAAGGATAAACATGTTCCAGACCAAGAGAAAATGTCGCCTTTCTGCTTTTTCCGGCTGCGCTGCAAATTTATACATTTCGGTTGGAAAAAGCCCTCCCCAATCAATGGACATCTGACGGATAGGTCCATAAACCCATTCTTTGAAGTCTTTTTGTTCCATCCACTCCTGCAGGGGTAAGCCAAAACCAAGTTTTTTGCGGTCTGCAATGGCCGCTAAGCCACGTTTTCTCAAAGCTTCTTTGATAAAAATTTTTCCGTTGGATTGTAATAAATCCTGCTCACTTTGCCCAAAGGCAAACTCTAAAAGATCCGGATATAAATAGGGCGCCCTCCCCTCAATGCCATGCGCCATGCAAGCGTTGTCGTGGATTTTCAGGATGTCATTCACCAGGTAAAAGGTCCTGTCCCATTCCAAAGCATTCTTGAAATCAGATTCGGATTTGGGATACCAAGGTCTGAAAACAGGAAGATAGGATTCAGGGATTTTATCCACCGCGGCCATTTTGATGAAAGTGTCCTCAGGGTTTTTGGAAATGCTTTGAAGCAGTTTTTTAAGATATGATGGAAAAGGAAAATCGGAAAAGGTGGCAATCTTCTCCAGAATCCCGGTATGGTTGAGGTAATATTTGAATGCCTTGTGCCTGTTGTATCCAGCAAAGAGCTCATCTGCACCTGCACCTGATACGAGAACTTTCACCTCCTCTTTTGCCTCTTTGGCTACCAGCCAAGTCAAAAAACCCGCGCTGTCTCCGATGGGCTGATCCATGGATTGGATATAGGAATCCCAATTTTCCATGAGGATTGTTTTGCCGACAGGGATCTCTCTCTGTTCAGAGGGATATTGTTGGTTGAACAGCCCGACGAAATGAGGGTCATTGTATTTGGTACGGTATTTCTTTTCCAGAGCAACAGTGTAGGCGGGTAATTTTTGGCCGGTTTGCTCATACCAGACCGCATACAATAGGCTGCTGTCGGCGCCGCCACTGAGTACCGTTCCAACTGGTTTCTCAGCAAAAAATCCTTTCGAAACCGCATCTTTTAGCTTTTCCTCAAATATTTTTTGATTTGTTTCAGGTTTTTCTGTTTGTGCCAACTTGAATTTTTCCCTGATGATCTCACTTCCTTCTAAATTCAAGGTGATGACCTCCCCCGGCAAAACCTGTTTCACATTTCTGTAAAATGTCCTGTCAGGCATACTGAATCTGTAATAGAAATAAGGTAAAAATTGGTCGGAATCTATTAGCGGCTTTTCAACCATACCTTCCAAAATCCCTTTGGTCTCAGAAGAAAAAATCCATGAATTGCCTTCCTGATAATAATGAAGGGGTTTTTCTCCAGAAATATCCCTGCTGACAAGGATTTGATTTTTTGTCAAATCTGCAAAAACAAAAGCGAACATGCCTTTGAGTTCCCTGATTTTATAAGAACCAAATTCTTTGAGCCAATACAGCAAAACCTCCGAATCCGATCCGGAATTGAATTCATAGCCAAGTTGAAACAGGTTTTTCCGCAATTCCTGGTGATTGTAGATTTCCCCATTCCATACCAAAACCGCAGACCTGTCTTTGGTCCAGAGTGGTTGGTTGGATGCATCGCTGAGGTCCTGGATTTTTAGCCTGTTTGCAGCAAAAAAAATATCCTCCGATACCTGACAAAAAGATGAAAAATCCGGTCCACGGTGTTCGGTGGCATGCATCATCTTTTCGATGGCTTTCAATCCATCTGCTTCGGGTTGGATAAGGGCATGGATTCCGCACATTTATTTTTTCTTTTTGGCAGGAATGAAATGGTTATTCAAAATCGCTTCTTTGTTTTTCTCAAAATACCTGCAAAGATGGCTGATCGTACATTCCTGACATTTTGGACTTCTTGCCACACAGACATAGCGCCCATGCAAAATCAGCCAATGATGGGCGATGTGGACGTATTGCTTGGGGATGTTTTTGATCAGCTGCTTCTCCACTTCCAAAGGTGTTTTGGCATTTTGGTTTACCAAACCCAACCTTTTGGAAACTCTGAAAACATGCGTATCCACTGCCATGTTGGGTTGGTTCCAGACTACTGAGGTGATGACATTGGCAGTTTTCCGGCCAACTCCCGGAAGCCTGACAAGTTCCTCCACCGTGGAGGGAACTTCTCCGCCAAATTCGGCTGTCAGCATTTTCCCCAGGCCGATGAGGTGTTTGGTCTTGTTGTTGGGATAAGATATACTCCGGATATAAGGGAAAAGATGGTCAAAATCAGTGGCTGCCAAATCAGCCGGAGTTGGGAAATCCCTGAATATCGCCGGCGTGGTCATGTTGACCCGCTTGTCGGTACACTGCGCACTCAGCACTACTGACACCAGCAACTGGAAGGGATTTTCAAAAACCAATTCGGTCTCCGCCACCGGCAGGTGTCGGGCAAAGTGGTCGATGACGGCCGCATATCTTTCTTTCCTTAGCATGGATATTTTGAAATTGGTGGATAGTGGATATTAATGGAAATTAGATAATTGTTGATATTGGATATTAGGGAAATTGGATATTTAGAAAGGATCCTGAAGGTCATCAAAACCCCAAAAGGGTGGTATCATTACCCAAACGACAGAAAGACAATCCCGGCAATAACTCATTAACCCAATAACCCTTTTTCTATTTTCACAACAAGGATTGCTTACTTTCGTTGTTTCATAAATCAAATAAAGGAAAATTTATGGTTAAGGCATTTGTTTTGAGGTTTTCAGTAAGTCTTTTTTTGGGCTTTTTCTTGGTTATTTCCTGTACCGAAAAGGAAGGCCCGGGACCAGCTGACTTAGATCCGATGGTTGCTGTTTCATTGTTGGAAACGCCCTATGGAACCAATGTCAGGCAGGTGATCGATGTTTTTTTGCCAGCTAACAGAAGCAGGACATCGACCAAGGTTTTTGTGTGGATCCACGGTGGCGGATGGGTCGACGGAGACAAAGGAGAATTTGCAGGATTCAAGCCTTGGCTAGAAGCTGTGCAGGATGACTATGCCTATATCTCGGTCAATTATAGGCTTTTCAACATTTCCAATGGGTCGAATAAATTTCCCTCGCAGGAGGAAGATATCAAAAATGCCTTGGCTTATATCAAATCCCAACTTGGAGCCTGGGATGTCAGTGACGATTTGGTCTTGGCAGGAGGGAGTGCCGGTGGACATTTGGCGTTGCTTCACAGCTACAAAAATAACCAGGACAACTTGGTAAAAGCCGTTGTGACCTTTTTCCCTCCCACAGAATTGAAAAGTCTTTATACCTTCAATCTCATCACTGCCCTGCTTCTGGATAATCTCCTAGGAGGAAATCCGACCAACAAACCATTGGTATATTCCGATGCAAGTCCTGTCGGTTTCATTACCCCAACCACTGTCCCGACAGTATTTTTTCATGGAAATGTGGACACAGTCGTCCCGATCTCCCAAAGCAATCTCCTCGAGCAGGCGCTTGTCCAAAAAAATGTGCCTTATTTCCGTGAGTTTGTACCTGGACAGGGACATGGATTCACGACCGCAACTTACCAAGATCTGATCGCCAAAATGCAGGTGTTTTTGGATGGGAATTTGGATTGAGTATCCAAAATCGGGAGTTTTCAGGTTATCCTGCTTCTCCAGAAGCTGGATTAAATTATTTCACGCAGAGACGCAAATAAAAACCTCCGATGCCGGGGATTGATGGCCACAAAGGCACTAAGTCATAAAGTGCTAATTCCCTAAGAGTGCCGCTATCCTGCTTCTCCAGAAGCTGGATTATATTATTTCACGCAGAGACGCAAATAAAAACCTCAGATGCAGGGGATTGATAGCCACAAAGGCACTAAGACGAAGAAAACCAGTATTAAAAGCTAGTGGGGAATATTACAGTTTAGAGGTATGCTGAACTGAAATCACCATTTCCACGATTAGTTTACAGTCGTAT
>JBBRFK010000251.1:0-6055 GCA_038224435.1 Cytophagales bacterium
GAGAAAGCCATCATCCAGGAAAAACTAAAGCATTACTGTGCCGAAGGTTTGGATTTGGTGATTTTTACGGGTGGAACAGGTCTGTCCCCAAGGGATGTAACACCTGAGGCGATCAAACCACTATTGGAAAAGGAAGTCCCCGGAATCGAAGAGGTAATCCGTGCCTATGGGCAGCAGCGCACGCCCTTTTCCATGTTGTCAAGAAGTGTAGCGGGATTGATCGGAGATACTTTGGTCTTGGCATTGCCGGGTTCGACCAAAGGAGCGGCAGAATCTATGGATGCAATTTTCCCTGCTGTGCTCCATATTTTTAAAGTAATGGAAGGAGCAAGACACGATTGATTTGTAGGAATAATCAATATGAAATATGAATTCTGCTACTTACCAAATTAGCAGATTTGATAGGGGATCAGATATTCACTGACTTTAGATTCTTATAGATATTTTTCAAGATCCAACGTTTTGTTTGATCTTGATAGCTGAAGGCGTGATTGCATACAATGATATTACATAAAGAAACCCATTCTGGATCAGGAATCGGCTTCATGATTCAGAATGGGATCAATAAAAGAATATCTCTATATTATAAACTAACTGATATCATTTCAGGTTTTTGCGCAGGGTCAGTCTGGTACTCAATCTCTATTTTTGCCTCGATCTTTAGGCTATACCCGTTTGCTTCGGCTTCCTCCATGATTTCAAGCATTTTTTGCATGCTCGCCTTCAGTTCTGAAATCCTTGTTAGGGAACGTACATCTTTTTCCCCAAATTTCAGTTCAGAATTCAAACTTTTGATCTTGTGAAACTTGATCTTGAAATCAATCAGGTTTCTCAAAATATCCTTTGCCTCTTCGGTTTCAAATTCCCCTTTGATCAAAGTAATGATGTTTTGCCTGTTCATATTCGTTGCTTTAAAGGTCTGATTAATTTTAAATTATAAAAATGAGGAGGAGAATCCATAAGTTTTTATATATACTTATAATAGTTTACATAAAAAAATTTGATAGAAAATAAAGGCAAATGATCACCAATAATCAATGGAGGCAATTTTTCACCGGCATTGATCGCAACCTGTTCCGGTTCCCGCTTTCTTTGATTTTCTGAAAAAAGTACGGTAAACCCATGCTCCCAAAACCAAAACAAATAATCCAAATACGGTTAGTTCCTGCAACATATTATGAGAAAATACGGTAAGTGATAAATGCTGCCAAGTAAGCCACACCTGTCATGACCACCGTCTGTAAGACAGGCCATTTCCAGCTTTTGGTTTCACGATAAACGACCGCCAAGGTACTCATGCACTGCATCGCAAAAGCATAAAAAACCATCAGCGAAAACCCCGTGGCTTTGTCAAAAACCTTCTCTCCGGTATCAGGATGGACTTCCTTCTCCAGTTTTTCACGGATGGTGAGTTCATTTTCGACATCACCTCCGATACTGTAAATCGTGGCAATGGTCCCGACAAAAACCTCCCTTGCCGCAAATGATGTCAAAAGCGCGATTCCGATTTTCCAATCATATCCCAATGGTCTGATGGCTGGCTCTATGGCTTTGCC
The DNA here is from genome assembly GCA_038224435.1 of Cytophagales bacterium. Taxonomy (GTDB): domain Bacteria; phylum Bacteroidota; class Bacteroidia; order Cytophagales; family Cyclobacteriaceae; genus Cognataquiflexum. Next base: position 1,557 of record JBBRFK010000251.1, read on the forward strand.
CATGATACCGATAAAGGAGGCTTCAAGTTTTTTGGAAGCATAGGATTCCTCTATTATGGGCCATTCTTCCTCGGGAGTATTTTCTAGGAGCGCAATTTTTTCATTTTCAATCGCATCCATTCTGCCAGTCGGACCATAGCTTGCCAACACCCAAAGCACTATAGATATCGAAAGGATTATTTTTCCCGCTTCAAAGACAAAAATCTTGGATTTGCTGAACATCGTCAGCAATACAGTCTTCCATCTTGGTAACCTGTAGATGGGCAATTCGGTCATCAGGTAACTTTTTTCTTTGGTTTTTAGGATAAATTTCAACACCAATGCACCCAATAATGTAAACAGGACTCCCAACAAGTACATTGTCAACAAGCCAATAGCCTGAAGGCCCACTCCCATCCAAAGCGTATCCGGCACAGTCAGTCCGATCAAAATGATATAAACCGGAAGTCTCGCTGAGCAACTCATCCAAGGCGTAACCAAAATTGTGATCAGCCTTTCTTTGGCGTTGCTGATATTCCTAGCCGCCATGATGCCGGGGATCGCACAGGCCATCCCTGAAATCAAGGGAACGACACTTTTGCCATGGAGACCGAAAGGACGCATCAGTCTGTCCATCAAAAAAACTACCCTAGAAAGGTATCCTGTACCTTCCAAAATGGCCAAAAACCCAAACAACATCGCAATCTGCGGTATAAAAATCACTACCCCACCGATACCGGGAACTATACCTTCCGCCAACAAATCTGTCAAAACTCCAGCCGGAAAGTTATCATAAATCCATCCACTCAATCCTGCAAATCCCACATCAATCCATTCCATTGGGATCGAAGCCCAAGCAAATATCGCCTGAAAAATCAGCAACATAATTGCCAGGAATATTACAAATCCAAAAACCGGATGAAGGAAAATGTTGTCTAGCGAGATGGTGATATTGCGGGATTCAACCTTTTTCCTAACAACTGCTGATTTTAAAATACCAGCAATTTTAACATATCTCGCCTCAGTTTCCTTTAACTGTTGCTTTTTTCGGTCAAAACCATACGAAGCAGATTTTTCTTCAAGCCATTGTTTGTCCCTTTGGGATATTGCTTTGTCAAATTCTCCAAATACCAACAACTGAAAAGCCTGATAGGGATTTTTAAACCCAAATCTCCCCATCACCTCCTCTATCAATGCCGCATCAGCATATGCGTTTGAATCAAGCAGCGGTTTGGGAGATTCAAATTTTTCGTCGGCCATCAATTGACGGATGGCATCTATTCCTTCATTGTTTCTGGCATCGGTTAGCACTAGCGGCACACCCAGAGATTTAAACAATTCAAAAGCCTTGATGTCAATCCCTTTTTTGATGGCGAGGTCCTTCATGTTGACCACAAAGGCTAACGGAATGCCCAAATCCATTACCTGTGTACCCAAAAGCAAGCTTCTCTCCAAGTTACAGGCGTCAAGGATGACCAAGGCAAAATCGGGCTTTTCCTCCCCAATTCCATTCAGGACCCGGTGGGCAATGACTTCATCCTCTGACTTTGGGTAGAGACTATATGTCCCCGGCAAGTCGATTAGGTCAAAAGACTTTTCTCCCAATCTTACAAAACCAACCGTTTTGTCCACGGTCACGCCGGGATAATTTCCGATTTTTTGATTGAGACCCGTCAGTTGGTTGAAAATACTGGATTTCCCTACATTGGGATTACCGATGATGGCAATGGTTTTTGTATGGGTAAAAATCGCAGTTTCCATCCAGTTCAGGATTTTAATTTGATCATGAGGGCTTCATGCTGTCTGAGGGCGATGATATTTTCGTCAATAATAAAAGCCATGGGACCTCCAAAAGGGGCTTTCTTGAGCAATTTGATCTCCTTACCCGGTAAAATTCCCAACTCCAAAAAATTAATGGAAATATCAGATTCCCCAATACTTTCAATGATTGCGGATTGCTGAAGAGAAAGGCGTGCTGCTGTCATAGAGGGCTTTGTATTACTGCAAGATAGTAACAGATTTCAATTGAGGAATGGTTCTCTTATTTATATTTAATCTTATTTAGCGCATGAAAGTACCGATATCTTTTCCAAGGAGCAAAAAAATTCTGAGGCTAATTGAAAATTCCCCCTCCCGGATTCACTCAAAAAACAAAACAAAAACCTAGACCTGCACCAGCTTCCACTTTCCCCGTGTGAATACCCAAGTACTCACCACCGCATGAAGCGAATGGCTGACAGCAATGGCTATAAAAACGCCGGTCGCACCCATTCCGAAAGTTTTGGCAAGCAGGTAGGCAAAGGGAATCTGAAAGCCCCAAAGTATCCCAAGGTTGATGATTGTGGGGGTTTTTGTATCTCCGGCGCCGTTGAGCGACTGACTCATAACCATGCCATAGCCAAAGAAAACATAACCCAAGCAGATGATCGTCAGTCCCATTGTACCCACGGCAACCACTCCTTCTTCTTGGTTGAAAATCCCGATAAAGAATCCTGCACCTGCGATGAAAATAATGGCACAAAACCCAAGAAATATCGCTGTCAAATGGGCTGCCAACCAAACGGATTTCTCAGCCCGGCCTGGTTGCAGCGCACCGAGGTTTTGTCCAACCAAAGTGGCTGCGGCATTGGACAAGCCAAAAGCCGGCAAGAGCGCAAAAATAATCAGCCGCACCGCAATCGTATAGCCTGCCAAAGCCACTGACCCAGACTCGGAAATGATGCGCATCAGAAAAATCCATGATGCTGATTCAATCAGGAATTGTCCCATACCTCCAGAGGCGACTTTGACGATTGTCAGAACAGTTTTCCAATTCATCTTGAGGCTATCCCAATAAAACTTGATGATGGATTTGCCATTGAACAAAATATAAAACTGGTAGACAACGCCTATACCCCTTCCAGTGGTGGTGGCCCACGCTGCCCCTTCAAGTCCCATCGCAGGAATGGGTCCCAATCCAAAAATAAAAATGGGGTCCAAGACGATATTTATCGCATTGGCAAGCCACAGCGTCCGCATGGCCACGGCAGCATTGCCGGCTCCGCGGAAAATGCCATTGATCAAAAACAGCAACATCACACAGACATTTCCTCCAAATATAATCTGTGTGTAGCGGTACCCTGATTCTATTACCTCCTTCTCCCCTCCCATCAAAGCCAGCATGGGTTTGGCATATACTACCCCAATCACCGCTACCGCAACGGCAAAAATCGAACAGACAAGAATTGCCTGAAAAGCAGCAGCTGAGGCTTCCCTGGGTTTTTTCTCACCAATCCTTCGCGCCACAATCGCAGTGGCTGCCATGCTCAAGCCGATGGCAATGGAATAAATAATCGTGAGGACAGATTCGGTCAAGCCAACTGTGGCGACGGCATGCACTCCCAATTTTCCCACAAAGAATATGTCGACTACTGCGAAAAGCGACTCCATGACCATTTCCAAAATCATGGGAACAGAAAGGTAGAATATTGCTTTTTTGATGCTGATGTTGGTAAAGTCCTCCTCAACACCTTTGACAGCCTGACTGAAATGATGAAAGAAGCTTTTGATTTTCATAAAGAAGAATTTGTCCCAAAAGGATAAGGAAAATAAACAGGTTTAATCTCTATTTGGATACCTGAAATATAACAACCGGGATAAAAATCAAATCTTCATAATGTTGCAAAATTGAAGCAAAAAATTAAAATTCCCAAAGGAGTAAGGTTTTCTTATCAAAAAATTAATTGTCAAGGTTCTTACTCTATCTTGACCCCGGACTTCTGGAAGAGCGGACAGCCATAATTGAAAAGGCTTGACATTAACAAAATCCATCTTTTTTGATTATTTTGATAGCAAAAAATAGAAAAGCCAAGTATGAACAGTGAAAAGCAACTTTTGAAATTCTCGGTTTATGGCGCCTTGTTCTTTGCATTCCTAGCTGTTATCTGGGGCGTGATTGAAAATTCAAAACTCATCTTATTTGACGGAATTTACTCTTTGATCAGTGTTGGACTTTCGATGATTTCTTTGTTCACAGCCTCCTTTATGGCAAAGCAGGATTTTGACAGGTTTCCTTATGGGAAAGAAATGATCGAACCCATCATCATCTTGGGAAAATTTCTGGTCATTACCATCCTATGTCTTTTTGCCCTATTCTCCGGGGTATCCACTTTGCTTTCGGGGGGACAGGAGGTCAATGCCGGATCAGGTTTGATTTATGCTTTTATCGCTACCACGAGCTGTTACGCAATTCATTTGGTGTTGAAAAAGAAAAACAAAATTATCCCTTCGGGATTGATTGATGCTGAATCGCAGCAATGGCTCATGGACACTTTCCTCAGTCTTGCGGTATTGGTGGGGTTTTTATTATCACTAGGACTGGGCTTCACCAAGTATAATCACCTGATGCCTTACATGGATCCGCTGATGGTCATTGTGGTGTCGGCCTATTTTCTCAAAGTGCCGATCACCAATATGGGATTGCAGATCCGTGAAGTACTCGACATGAAAGCAGACAACAAATACCTGGAACTCTGTGAACA
>JBBRFK010000252.1:0-6054 GCA_038224435.1 Cytophagales bacterium
TTAAAAGCAGGTGTTAGATTAATGTTTTTCAGGGACTTGGAACAAGGAAAGAAAACCCTAAGGATGGATAAAGTGAATCAAGTATTATCCATGTTTGAACATCAATTTCCCTAATGTTTACCCTTAATGCCAAAGATTTCAGATTCATTGATGGTGTGACTCTTTGGGTTTAGCCTTTCTTATACAATACATAAAACAAATCCAAACCCTTATCAGGGTGGTCGACAAGGATATAATCCTCATAACTGATGTCGGTGACTGAATTTCCCTGCTGCTGATGGAGTTTATTCCGATTCATCCTATTGAGGATTTCATAAGGCCATCTCAGCACAAATGCTGGAAGCCTGTACTGAAGATCCAAAATATCAAAACGCATGATTTTCTGGACAGAAGCCCTGTTGGCTTCATGGTAGTTCCAGACTTTTTCATTTCCTCCGATCCCCAAAGACTCTACTTTATCAAAAATGCTTTCGCACAAATCCGTCAACTGAGTTCCTGTATATTCCCTGATGTGCCAGGGATTACGTGAAAGGGTGTGCCGGATGTTTGGTGTCGATATGATGGCTTTGCCGCCAGGCTTCAACACCCGGTAGATTTCCTCCAAAAAAAGTCTGTCATTTTGGATATGTTCTATTACCTGAAAACTGACCAAGGTATCATACGTGTTATCCTTCAATCCAGCGAATGGTGGAATAACAGCTTGTCTAAATTCGATTGCCGGAAATTTGATCTTAAGGCTTTCAATCACCTCATCTATTTTATCAATCCCGAGATAACTTTCCACGTTTTCCAACAGCACTTCCACTCCCCTCCCTTCGCCGCAACCGACCTCAAGCAATTTTCCTCCGACCATCGGTTTGGCGGCAATATAAGCTTTGAGCAGACGCTGATGGATGGGATTATCACTCATCAACTTATCAGAAGCGATTTCCGTTGTGTAGGTAGCCATTCAAATTTTCATTAATTTGGGCAAAAATAAGGTTAATTTTTAATACAAGATGATAGGACAAAAAATCAGCAACAAAATAAAGCCAATTTCGGGTTTTGTGTTATTTCTCATTTGCATTCCATTAGTCACTTTCGCCCAACAAAATCTCGAAACCACCAACCAAGCCTTGAGGTATTCACGGTACTCGAGAGTATCGCTTAAAATCATCCCCATACAGGAACAAAACAGAACATTCCTGCTTCAGATGCCGGTAGAAAAAATCGAAGATGACATAGAATTTGCCAGCTATGAATTTTATTATGGGGTGGTTTCAAATTTTCAGGAACCATTGACAGACCAAGACCTTATCCGATTGAATGCTGAAGATATTATCCGTGAAACCGACTTTCATTTTTACTTTGAAAAAAGGATAACCATCCCTGAAGGGCAGCAAATGGCCATCGCCATGATGAAAGCAGTAGATACCCGAAAGGGTGATGAATACTATTACCATATGGATCTGATCAGTCCCTTTATTTTTGGCCATTCCGATTTTGGACTTTATTATGAGGACAAGGTGCCGTTTGACCAAAACTTTTTGATCCAAAATGAACCCGTAGAATTCAAAGGAAGAGGAATAGTCAACCTCCACACTTTCTTTTACCCAACAACATTTGATGTGCCGATGCCGCCGATGGAAATCCGGCCTGCACCCGTCCCGAGAGAAGTGAAAGTGGATTATCAGGGGAGTTTTCTGGCCAACATTCCAAAAACATTTTCTGGAATTGGCTATTATTTTATCCAGGCAGATACCAATTCCACGCAAGGCGCTTTATTGAAAACAGTCCATGACATATTCCCACGGGTCAAGGATTATGATGAGATGGTGGAGATGGTCACTTATATTTCGACCCGGAGAGAACATGAACTGCTCAAAGAATCTGCAGATAAAAAAATCGCTTTGGACCAATACTGGTACACGCTGACCAAGGACACTGTATCCGCCAAAAAACTCATCAGAGAGTATTTCAAGCAGGTTGAGTTTTCAAATATCCTCTTTACGGATTTTAAGGAAGGATGGAAGACAGACCGAGGAATGGTGTATATCGTCATGGGACCACCAAACGAGGTTTATTTTAAGCTCGACAGTGAAAGCTGGTCTTACGGAACACCTGAATCAATTTCAAAAATAACCTTTACCTTTGCGCGGGTCAAAAATATTCTGACACCAAGTTTTTATACACTCAACCGTTCCAGGGCTTTGCAACCCGAATGGTTTAAAAGCATCACATTATGGAGAAACGCGCAGATGGATTTCTGATCAATAAAGGCGAACAGGAAAAAGATTTTATTTTTGGTACAAGGGCAGTCATGGAAGCAATCCTAGCCCACAAGGAAATAGACAAGATTTTGATTGACAAAGAAGTCAACAATGAGCTAGTCAAGGAAGTCTTGAAACTAGCCAAAGACGAGAAAATCCCTGTAGTCCGTGTTCCTGACGCCAAGCTCAACAGGATTACCAGAAAAAACCATCAGGGTGTCGTGGCACACATGTCTTCCATAGAATATGCTTCTCTGGACAATGTGATTGAGGAATGTTTTTCAAAAGGTATTTCTCCATTGATTTTGGTTTTGGATAGGATCACCGATGTCCGAAACTTCGGTGCCATAGCAAGAACGGCAGATTGTGCGGGGGTACATGCGATCGTCATTCCCGAAAAAGGCGCTGCCCAGATCAACTCGGATGCTGTCAAGACTTCTGCAGGAGCTTTAAATCACCTTCCCATCTGTAGGGTGAAAAACTTGTATTACACCGTCAAAGACCTCAAAAAAATGGGACTCAATGTCATCAGTGTCAGTGAGAAAACAGAAAGGTTGATGTATGAAGCTGATTTTTCCGTTCCTACGGCATTGATTTTAGGTTCTGAGGAAGACGGGATTTCCCCCGAACTCACAGGATTGAGCGATGAGTTTGTGAAGATCCCCATGTCAGGCAATATCGGAAGTCTGAATGTCTCCGTATCTGCAGGGGTCGTCATCTATGAAGCCATCCGGCAAAGGGCAAAATAGGCTTTTGCCTATTTTTTATTAGGATCAGTAGGAGGTTTTGCTTTTTGCTTTGTTTCAGGACTTATTTCTCCAGGCTTCATTATTTTCTCATCGATCAGCCCGGGAAAGTTCTTTATATGAAGGTCTCTCTGTGGAAAAGGAATCTCTATCCCATTTTCTTTAAATGATTTGAATATCCCACGCATCACCCGATCTCTGATAGATAGCCAGACATCTACATCATTGACCCAAAAAAGCACCCTGAAATTGATAGAATTATCTCCAAAAGTCTGTAGATATACCTTTGGTGTAGGCAAGTTCAGGATTTCGTCTCCTACAAATTGTTTTTGGATCAGTTCCGTGACCAGATCCGTGTCAGAATCATAGGCCACACCGATGGTAAGATCCACCCTTCTGGTCTTATCGGAAAGCGTCCAGTTGGTCAGGTGGTTTGCGAGAAGGTCACCATTGGGAATAATCACTTCTGCGCCATCCCAGTTTCTGATTTTGCTCGCCCGGATTCCAATATCCTTGACAATACCCTCCACGGTACCTACCTGAATGGTATCTCCGATCTGTATGGGTCTTTCAAAAGCAAGAATGATCCCGGAAACCAGGTTATTGACGATAGTCTGCAATCCGAAACCAATACCAACAGACAAAGCACCAAGGATAATGGTTATTTTATCAATAGGAATCCCAGAGGCAGCTATAGCGATCAAAAACCCCAAGATAAAAACAGCCAATCTGATAAGTAGAATGGAAGACCCGAGGCGTTTGCTTCTTTCCATTCCCTGCTGTTCATCTTTGAGGGAAGCGATATACCCGATGGTATTCGCCAAAAAAGAGGAAAGGTAAATGATCAAAATAAATACTGCTATCTGGGAATAGGTAAATGATGCATTCAGGATTTGCCGGGGTTTGTCCAGAAAACTAAATATCGCTCTTAAAAATGAATCCAATAAATGAAGGCTTTCGAGGAAATAGTATCCCCAAATCATTATAGCCAGATAAGTAAAAAGCTTGTTTACCCTTTTTTGGATATCATAAAATGCCACAACGGATGTAAAACCCTCACTGCTTTTTTTGCTCACCTCAATCTGGATGTAAATGATTTCTTTGAGGATTATCACAAAAACAATCAAGCTTACGGCATGAAGCAGACTAATCGAGCCTACGATGCCCACCATTTTTGAAAGACTGAATCTCCCAAATATGTTTGTCAAAAAGGAAACAGATTCAAAAACCATGTAAATGACCACAATGGATTTGATATAGGAAGGCAGATTTTCCTCCTTATTCTCTTGAAGCTTGATCAATTTCCATCCCAAGAAAATTCCCAGAATATTGAAGACCAATAAATGCCATCTCTCCTGGTAAGCCACCTGCCAATATAGGTTGCTTAAAACGCTGAAAAAGAAAAGAAAATAAACCATCACCCAAAGTTTGAAGGCTTTTGAGGACAACCGACCCTTGAGGAGAATGGTGGTGATGGTGACAAGAATAAACAAAAGCAAAGCAAAAAAAACTGCCGGCGGATAGGGATAAAAGAATGGGGAGATGGCAATTATAACCAACATGGCTGAAAGAAATGGATACTTATGCAGGTACTTTAAGCGGCCAAAAATAATTGCTGAAAACTCCCTCTCAACACGGATTTTCTGTATGTTTTGCCTGATATAATAATAAAGTAACAACACCAGACCTATCAGAAACAAGCTCAATGCAATGTTTCTTGTCAGATAATTCCCTACAATCCAACTATTGATCCTCATCGCCTCAAAAAAAACATCCACCAAGCGGTCGGCATTTGGAAAATCCTTTGGCTCCCAGATATAATTGTTCTCTTTATCAAAAAGTGTTCTCTCCAGCTGTATCCGTGCCAGTCTCAAGTCCTCTACCCTCATATCAATGTCATTCAATATGGTGGAGACTCTCGTTTGGAATACCGCGGTCAAAATCCTCTGGGTATTCAGGGCACTATCAGTATCATGGACTTTGGATTTCAGAGCTTTTATTGAAACCTGGTATTCGATCAGCATGGTTGTATCCCTGAAACTATATTTCAGAAGATCGTCATTTTGGATGCTGTCAAATTTTTCTTTGAGGATAACCAATTCTTCTATCCTTTCAAAAATCACATGATCCACATCCCTGATTCTCCGATCTGTATAAGCCAATAGATTTTCTAAGGCTGTCAGGTAACGGAGGTTAATTCTTGTATTCTCGGGAGATAGTGTTTCTGTAATCCTGTTCAAAACCATTTGGGCATCAGGTACCACTTGCATGATTTCGGCGGTGTCAAGTTCTTTTTTTAGAACCTGATTCATGCTGTTGAGCGCTATGGTATACAATTGCACCTTTTTGATACTTCCTTCCAATGAAGGTTTGGTGTTGATGACTTCCACTTTCAACTGCGGCTCAGAGTTCAATTCCAACAGGCTGTCTATCGAACCTATTACCGGAATTTCCTGAGCATATCCAAAGAGGGAAGCAAAAAAGAAAAATGAAAAGAGAAAAAGGGTTTTATTGTTGTTCATGGATACAATTTTTCGATCTAAATGTAAGGAGATTAGGCATTTCAGCCAAAAGGTTTTTCCTATCTCTCTGTTTATGTTTAAGTCACATTTCGGATCATTTAGACTAATTTTGAGATCATATCCCGCCATTATGACAGAAAAAATGAAATAGATGAACAAATGTCAAATTGGCTTTTTATTTCAGTTAGAAAAAAGAATTGCTCAAGCAGTATACTTAGGCAGTAGCCAAGGGGCAAAGTAAAAATGAAATCCCAAGTATCATCTCTGAGAATCAAAAAGACTGATTTCAACAATGATTTGACCGGATAAAGCTCACCGCATCAGGGGATAGAAAAAGAAATAATCGACAAACGCTTTATGGCTCATTCAGTAGGTCATTCTTCTTGCCTTAGGCTGCCAATTCGGGTAGGATCGAGGCAGTATTTGAAGAGGTCTAGCTCAAAATCAACTTGCCAAAAGCCGGTAAAACCTTCAAATCAAAAAAATGAAGTAAAATAAGGCAAGTGGGGAAACCCATTTCCTTATTTTTTGTTGTAA
>JBBRFK010000253.1:0-6036 GCA_038224435.1 Cytophagales bacterium
GGGGACTTCCTTTTCCAATAGTGGTTTGATCGCCTCAGGTGTTACATCCCTTGGGGACAGACCTGTTCCACCCGTAAAAATCACCAAATCCAAACCTTCGGCACAGTAATGCTTTAGTTTTTCCTGGATGATGGCTTTCTCATCAGGAATCACGATATAGTCTGCGACCAAGACAGCGTTTTTTTCCAGTTTTTCAATAATGGCTTTTCCCGCCATGTCTACTTTTGTTCCTTTTGAAATAGAATCCGAACACACTATTACTACAGCATTAAATCCTTCATTTTCCTTTTTGGCTAAATCTGTTTTGCCGCCCTTCTTTTCCAGTAGCTTGATTTGGTTGATGCTGATGCCTTTATCGATCGGTTTAAGCATGTCATACATGGTCAGCGCCACTACGGAGGCGGCGTGCATAGCTTCGACTTCCACCCCTGTCTTGTAAATGGTATGGATTTCGGCATGGATGTGGACGTCTAATCCATCTATTTTGTAGGTGATGGAAGTGAATTCAATCGGCAGGGGATGGCAATCCGGAATCATGTCCGCGGTCCGCTTGGCTGCAAAAAGTCCTGCGGTCTTGGCCATTTCAAAAACATCTCCTTTAGGGACTTTCCGCTGCACAATGGCATCGATGGTTTCCTGCGCACTGACACTGACGATGGCCTGTGCAATGGCTTTGCGGAGGGTGGAGGATTTATGGGTAATGTCTACCATTTTTTATTTTTTGAGGATTAAGAAGTGAGAAGCGAGTATTAAGTTTACAGGAAACAGTGGGCAGTTTACAGTTGTTCAGCTTGCAGCCTTTTATAACCAATTCAACCGGGTGGACAGTGGACGGTGGACGGTGGACTATTCAAGTAACCCCCTCAATAACCAAATAACCATTTTCCCAGCTTGCAGCCTTTTAAACCACTTCAACCGGGTGGACAGTGGACAGTGGACTGTTGACTATTCAAGATACCCAATCCCCAATAATCAAATGACCATTTTCCCAGCTTGCAGACTTTTAAACCCATTCAACCGGGTGGACTGTGGACGGTGGACGGTGGACTATTCAAGTAACCAATCCCCAATAACCCAATAACCAATTTCCCAGCTTGCAGCCTTTTAAACCACTTCAACCGGGTTGTTCTCTCATGAAATAGGTGGACTGTGGACAGTGGACTGTTGACTATTCAAGTAACCAATCCCTCAATAACCAAATGACCATTTTCCCAGCTTGCAGCCTTTTAAACCACTTCAACTTGGTGGACTGTGGACAGTGGACGGTGGACTATTTAAGTAACCAATTCCCAATAACCCAATAACCATTTTCCCAGCTTGCAGTCTTTTAAACCACTTCAACCGGGTGGACAGTGGACTGTGGACGGTGGACTATTTAAGTAACCAATTCCCCAATAACCCAATAACTATTTTCCCAGCTTGCAGCCTTTTAAACCACTTCAACCGGGTGGACTGTGGACTGTGGACTGTTGACTATTCAAAATAACCAATACCTCAATAACCAGTTCCCCAATAACCAATCCTCAAGTATTCTCTTTCCAGACTGATCCTTGGTTGTCGATCAATTCTTTTCCCCATACAGGGACCTCTTTTTTGATCCGCTCTACCAATTCTTCACAGGCATCGATGGCGGCCTTGCGGTGCTTGGATGAAGTGAATACAAAAAGGCAGATTTCACCTACTTTGACTTCTCCGAGACTGTGGTAGATGTGCATGCAACTCAATGGATATTTTGCAAAGATGGCCTCACGGATCTCAAATGCCTTTTCCGAAGCCATTTCTTCATAAGCGGTGTATTCGATGCCGGTCACTTTTCCGTCTTCCTTATCGTCTGCCCTCACTTGACCGAGAAAGATGCTGTGGCCTCCGATGTCGGTTTTGGAACTGTGGTTGGCGATTGACTTGGCGATGGATTCAGGAGAAATAGGTCCCTGAACAAATATGTTTTTTGGGCTTCGTGTCTTTTCCATGGTTTTAACTGTTGTTAGGTGAATCGGAGGCTTCGATCCCTCCTGATATAGAATGAATCTTTTTTCCCGGGAAATACCTTTCCAGCATTTTGACTGCCTTCAAGCTTCGGATTCCGCTTTGGCAAAACAACAAAATCAACTCTGAATTGATCCAATGGTGCTGGTTTTCTTCAATCAAATCCAAAGGGACTGATTGAAAAGCATACCCTTTCAGCTTGGGAAACTCATCCGGTTCTCTGACATCGATCAAAATTCCATTTGGGGATTTGGCCAACATTCCAAATGCCTCTTCCCAATCCACAGTGTCTCCATTACCACAGACCACAGCATAATCCGTGGCTTCCAACGCCTCTATTGATAAAGGTAGCCCAATTTCGGAACCAGGGTTTTTGCTGAGTTCCATCACGTAGGATTGATGGGTGAGAATGTTGTAAAAGAGCATCTTGTCGACCAAAGTACTGCCATAACCGGTGATGTATTTGATAGCTTCAGCGGCTTGAAGGGTACCAATGATCCCGGGTAAAACACCCAAAACACCTGTTTCGGAGCAATTTGGGATTTCATAGGCTGTCGGAGGATCGGGGAAAATATCGCGGTAATTGATGCTGTTTGGTCCGGTTCCATTTAAAATGGCTACCTGTCCTTCGTTTTGGTAGACTGCCCCAAACACCAAAGGTATTCCCAAAAGGACGCAGGCATCATTGACCAGATATCTGGTCGGAAAATTGTCTGAACCATCTATGATAAGGTCATATTGGGAAAGTATGGATATGATGTTGTCTGTAGTAATAAACTCCGGAATGCAATTGATTTTGATATCAAAGTATTTTGACTTTAGAAAATGAGCGGCAGTTTCCGCTTTGTTCAGTCCCAAATCCCCTTCTCCAAATAACACCTGCCTGTTGAGGTTGGAAATCGAAACCATATCCCCATCCATTATGCCGATTGTCCCAACTCCGGCAGCAGCTAGGTAGAGTGATGCAGGACTACCCAGACCGCCTGCGCCGATGACCAATACTTTGGCTTCCTGCAGCTTTTGCTGTGCATCTTTTCCAAATCCCGGCAATATGTATTGTCTTTCGAAGCGGTCCATTTTAATTTTTGTTTATCCACCAGAAAAAGGTGGCAGAAGCGCCACTTCAGCACCCAAAGGAATAAAGGTCTTTCCAATCACCATTTTTTTGTTGAGGGCAATGCTGAACTTGGTATGCTGCAAGTCGGGATATTGTTGGTAAAGATAGCCTAACAATACCTCGGTATCCGGCATATATTCAAGGTCCAATTGGTTTGTTTTTATTTTTTCGGCAATCATTCCGAAGGCGATCACACGGATACTTGTAAGTGTCATAGTTCTAATTTAGCCAATTGGTTTAGAATAATTCATACCGGTCAGGTTCTGATTTTAATATAGGGGATTTTTTGTTTGGTAAACGTTTTGATAACGGATGTCCGATGACCGATGTCACCGGCATCCTAGATTTAAATCATGATTTGCTCCTCATCCACCTTTTAACCTGACCAGATCAACTTTACCGCAGCAATAAACAGAACGACTGTCAGGAGGTATTTGATGATGATCGGGTTGAATTTCTTTGCGCCAAGATATGCGCCCAATGCCCCGCCGGCGATGGTCAGCGGCATGACAATCCATAGTTGACGGTCAATGTCCACCTGAAATCCATCGGCTCCAAGAAATCCCGAAACGGAATTGAAAAAGATAAACAGCGCACTGACTGCAGCGGTTTCTTTCATATTGGTCCAACCCAACATCAGCAAGATCGGCGAAAGGATAATCCCACCCCCTATGCCGATCAGTCCGGAAAAGAATCCAATGACCAATCCCAAGGCAGGCCCCATCCACCACTGTCTTTCCAATGTCGGGCGGTCCGAAACAGGAAAAACATTTAGGAATTTCAGGATGGGGAAGAACAATAAAATTCCCAAAATCCTTTTGTAGAGTACGGTATCCACCAAGATACTGCCCCCAAAATACGCGGCAGGAATCGAGAATACAGCCAATGATACAAAGAGCTGTGTGGGGAATGTGCTCGCTTTTCTAAAGGAAAGGAATGCCATCAGTGACACAAACATGTTCATGATCAAGGCTGTCGGTCGGATTTGCTCGGGAGCAAAATTCAACAAAGCCAACACCATCAGGTAGCTGCTTGCACCGCCATGACCCACCGAGGCATACAAAAACGCCACCAAAGGCAGCATCAGGTAAAGGAGGAATTCATTCAGTCCTTCAGCCATATTTTACCATTCGTAGATGTCGACTTTGTGGCCTTGTTCCAAATTTTGATCTTCCTCACTGATCTCGGCAATGCAGTTGGCGGAGCCATAGGAGATAAGGTTAAAGGATTCTTGACCCGGGAGGATGGTCACTTTTCCGTTTTCAAGCTTGGCTTTGAGAAAAAAAGTAAGACTGGCATTTTTATCAAATTTGTCGGCCAAAGGAAAAGAGCCCGTTGGTTTCCAGACTTCTGTTTTTCCCATCCAAGCCTCGAGACAAGGTTTGACGTATTGGTTGAAGCAGGTGAGGGTGGAGGCAGGATTTCCCGGCAAGGCAAAAATCCATTGTCCTTTTTTCTGTCCGACAAAAAGCGGTTTTCCGGGCTTTTGCTTCACTTTGTAGAAAAGTTCTTTCACTCCGGCTTGCTGCAATCCTTCTTTGACATAATCATAATCACCCACCGAAATACCGCCCGAAAGGATCAGAACATCGAATTTCCCTAAATATTCATTTATTTTTTCCTGTAATTTATCCTGTTCATCGATGGCTTTGACGATATGGATTTCTTTGACACCGAGCTTTTGAAGGTACGATTTGATGATGGGACCATTCGCATCATAGACTTTGCCGAATCCCAAGGGATTGCCGATTTCCTCCAATTCATCGCCGGTAAGGATGATGCCTACTGAAGGCGGTGTAAAGACGGGAATTTGTGCTATTCCGACTGATGCCAACAAGCCAACCATTCCCGGCGTAATTGGACTGCCTTTTTTGGCAATCAGATCACCGGCTTTGTTTTGTGCTCCTTTGCCTCGGAAGTTGGCTCCCTTTCGGAACTTTTCAGGATCAAATTCTAGGTTGCCATCCCTGATTGTTACCCACTCCTGAGGGATAATCGTATCCGAGCCGGCAGGGACAGGGGCGCCGGTAAAGATGCGGATGGCTTCATTTTGGTCCATCGACAAAACCTGCTTGTCGCCCGCTTTGCTTTGGGATTGCTGATTGAGTTTTCTTCTCGGATTGCTTTCCTGCCAACAGATGGCATAGCCATCCATTGCGGAATTGTCAAAGGAAGGAATGTCTATGGGAGAGAAAGTGTCCTCGGCAAGGACCATTCCGAAGGTATTTTCAAGACCCACCAAAGTGGTCTTGCCAAAAATCAGGTGGTCATTGAGTATGTTTTTGGCTTGGTTTACTGAAATCATGTTGGTTGGCTCAACCGCCTATTTTGATCATGCTGCGGTTTTCGATTTTGTCTGCTTCTGCTTTCAGGTAATCGGGTGAAAACTGTCCACCTAGCATAGCGTGTTTTCGGGATATGGAGAGTTGGATCAAAGGCAAAATGTCTTCTCCTTTGCGCAAGGTTCCCAAAAGGTCCATTTCCTCTTTGCCAAAAAGGCAATTTTTCATCTTGCCGTCTGCTGTGATCCGCATCCTGTTGCAGTCGCCGCAGAAGTGCTCACTCATCGTGGTGATGAAAGCAAATGTACCTTCATGCCCGACGGCTTTATATTTTTTGGCGGTATCATGGACCTGATCTTGAAGCTTGACCACATCCATTTCAGTCTGTACCACTTCAAGCATCTGCTTGGCAGTGATGACTTTTTCACTTTTCCAATGATTGCCTGAGAAGGGCATGAATTCAATGAAGCGGACATGCAGCGGTAGCCTTTTGGTGATTTTCACAAAGTCCAACAATTCCTCTTCGATGACGCCGTTCAATGCCACAGCATTGATTTTGACACGGAAACCATGATCGAGCAGCAAAAGGATATTGTCCCAAACCTGTTGAAATTGGTTTCTTTTGGTGAGTTTGAAAAAAGTCTCAGGATT
>JBBRFK010000254.1:0-5838 GCA_038224435.1 Cytophagales bacterium
AATGCGATGTATAAGTTGACTGGAGAAAGAATTTACCAATTGCCTTTTAAGGCTTAAAATCCAAAGACCTTCGAGGTTCTTTGAAACCTCAAAGGTCTTTGGTGATTTTTATGGTTTCAGTTTCAGAGATTTTATCCGGTACTTTTGATTTGATCAAACCTTCGAGGTCTGGAAAAAGACCTCAAAGGTTATTTCCCAAACTATTCAAACCTTCGAGGTCTAAAAAGAGACCTCAAAGGTTATTTCCCAAACTATTCAAACCTTCGAGGTCTGAAAAGAGACATCAAAGGTTATTTCCCAAACTATTCAAACCTTTGAGGTCTAAAAAGAGACCTCAAAGGTTGTTACCAATCGGAGTTTCATCACATTCCACATCTCCTACGACATATTGTAACCCATTCAAAAAGAATCGTAGCAGGTCGGGATTTTCGAAACTCTGCGCATTGTGGGAAGGCGAGCAATACATCACTCTACCTTTTCCCTGCGCCCTTATCCAAGCGACATAAGTCTTGCCTTCTTTAAGGGGATTTTTTTGCCCGGTTATTTCCGAATTATTGAAATACAGCAAAGGTTTAAAATCCAATTCCGAATAGGCATTTTTGTAAAAATAGGGTTCGTCGACATGATTGAATCCTGCAGCCGGAAAAGCCTGAACCAATGGATGATTAGGATCTGCCAACCTAATCTGAATCGGCTGCTGCGGCGGATGGTAATCAAAACTCGCCCCTACCAACCTGCTAAAAGCACGAGAATTGTTTTGAGTTGTTACCGCACCATGAACCAAAAACAACCCTCCTCCATTTTCCACATATTGAATCAAATTCTCTTCCAATTGAAGCGCTTTTTTCATCAATAAGGCGCTGTCGGCATCCGATTCAGCACGGAGTTTATCCCAAAAAAGATTTCGATGATCTCCTTTTGAGCAAGTATTATTAAGGACAATTGCATCGAATTTAATAAGATTTTCAGGTTCAAACATGCTGATGTCCTTGCTTCCGGTGACTTGGAAGGCTCCGCTTTTATCACTGATGATCTTGATCATTTCCTCCGTATGGGGGATCACCCAATGCTCAAATCCGGTATGAAGAGAGAAAACAAGGATATTCTTTTTTTTGGAAACAGGAAAAGTTGCTTTCTCAGGTGCTAAGCTGTGGATCTTTTCTTTCCAAGTTTGGTCAAGCTTTACTTCAGGTAGATCCTGCCCAAACACCAATGTAATTTGAATCAAAAAGAGCCATACAGTTAAAAATTGCCTTTGCATCATGGAATTCGTATAAATGGTGGGGATTATTTTTAGGAATTTGATAAATTACCTTCCCAAAATAACCTAAAAACCAATGATATTCAAAAGACTTTTATGTTTCATGGCTGGCTCTTTTGTTTTGGTGTCCAATGCTTTTTCACAAAAGATTATCATGGAAGAAACCACAACAGGCATAAACTTCAAAGTGGGAAATGAATTGCTCATGACCTATCAAACGGCCAAGTCTGAAGTTCCCGAAGGCGTAAAAGCCGAATTTAGCAAATCGGGATTTATCCATCCCCTTCTTTCACCATCGGGTCAGGTGCTTACCAGGATTCAGCCACCGGACCATTATCATCATTATGGTATTTGGGGGCCTTGGACCAAAACCACCATCGAAGGACGGGAAGTGGATTTTTGGAACCTCGGTGATGGCAAAGGACGGGTGGATTTTGAAAAGATTATTTCCCAAAATACAAATTCCAAGTATTCAGAATTGGTAGTCAGACAAAACCACATGGACTTATTGGCGCCAAAAGGCCCACAA
Organism: Cytophagales bacterium; assembly: GCA_038224435.1. Lineage (GTDB taxonomy): Bacteria > Bacteroidota > Bacteroidia > Cytophagales > Cyclobacteriaceae > Cognataquiflexum. The sequence continues at coordinate 1,791 of JBBRFK010000254.1, forward strand.
TTGGCGCTAAAGGAAGATCTTGCTATCCGAGTTTGGAACAAAGCAGGAGACAGGTACATGGTTGATTATTCAACAACAATCTACACTCCATTGAAATCGAGTGTGATGTTGGAAGCCTACCGCTATGGGGGCGGCATCGGTTTTCGTGCCACTGAAGAATGGGACCATACCAACAGTATAATTTTGACTTCCGAAGGAAATGACCGAAAAACAGCAGACGGGACTTTTGCAAAATGGCTGATTGTCCAAGGTGAAAGTTCAGCGCCAGGAGGACAAAGCGGCATCCTTTTTCTCAGCCATCCCAAAAACAGGTCTCATCCAGAACCGATGCGCGTTTGGCCGGAAGATTCCAATGAAGGAAAAGAAAATGTATTCCTCGAATTCTGCCCCATCCGACATGAATCCTGGGAAATTTTACCTGGCAAAAAATATACCCTACACTATAGAATGATCGTCTATGACGGAAATATGACTGCTGATGACGCTGAGGAATTTTGGAATGCATTCTCCAAAAACTGACCAAAACAATAAAAAGATACTGCATCATGAAAAGAAGAAATTTTATAAAAACCAGCGCTATGGCCACAGCAATAATCGGATTTCCCACGATAGTCCCTTCATCAGTTTTTGGAAAAAATGCCCCAAGCAATAAAATCAACATCGGTCAGATCGGTTGTGGCAGAATAGCCCGAGAACATGACCTGCCGGGGATATGGATACATGATGCTGCGAGAATAGTCGCCGTCTCAGATGTGGACAGCAAAAGAATGCGGGAAGGAAAGGAACTCATCGAGCAATATTATACCAAGAAAATAGGGAGTCCTTACCTTGAGGTGAAGCAATATGCGGATTACCATGACATGCTTTTGGACAAAGATATCGATGCCGTCATCATCAGCACTCCGGACCATTGGCATTCCCAACCTGCCATGGAAGCAGCTTTGGCAGGCAAGCATGTATACCTCCAAAAACCCACTTCACTGACAATCATAGAAGGCAGACAGCTGGTGGAGACAGTCAACAAAACCGGTGTAATCCTTCAGCTTGGAACCCAACAACGATCAAGTTTCCAATTCAGAAGGGCAGCTGAATTGGTAAGAAACGGACGGATAGGAAAGCTACACACGGTACGTATTGGCTTACCCGGTGATCCTTCCGGCCCAGACGCCCCTGCTATGCCTATACCAAAAAACCTGAATTTCGATGCTTGGCTTGGGTCAACAGCTGAAGTACCCTACACCGAAATAGGTGTTCACCCTCAGCATGATTATAGCCGCCCCGGATGGCTAAGGCTTGAAAACTATGGCGCGGGAATGATCACAGGTTGGGGACAGCACCATTTTGACTCCGCTGCTTGGGGGATGGATACGGAACTTACAGGGCCGAGATTCATCGAAGCAGTGGCAGAATTCCCGAGGTCGGGACTTTGGAATGTCCACGGCGACTTTATGGTCAAAGCGGAATATGACAACGGCATCACCATGCTCACCAGCGGTGGCTATCCCAATGGAATCCGGTATGAGGGTTCGGAAGGGTGGATTTGGGTTTCAAGGGGAAATTATACCGCGTCAGCAAGTGACCCGGTGGCACAAGGCAATAACTCAAAAGCTTTGGATGCCTCAGATCCAAAAATCCTCCAATCGGTGATCGGACCTGAAGGAATCCATTTGTATCAAAGTGATGAACATCATGGCAATTGGCTGGATTGCATCCAATCAGGTAAAGAGCCACTTTCCCCAGCGGAGATCGGACACCGTGCCTGTTCAGTTTGCTTGGTGAGCCATGTGGCAATGAAGCTGGGCAGGAAACTGGAATGGGATGCGAAAACCGAGCGGTTTGTCAATGACGAGGAAGCAAACTCCCACTTGGGCAGACCGCAACGGGTACCTTATGGAACTGATTTTGTAAAAATCTAGATAGATGAAAACTGCCAATCAATATATTTTTGCGATTGTAATATTCATTTGCTTTCAGTCCTGTAATTCTCCAAAAGAAACATCCATGAACCAACCTGCCAAGGATAAAGTGACCATTATGAGCCTGGATCCGGGACATTTCCATGCAGGCCTCATCCACAAGACCATGTATCCGCATGTTGATTCGACGGTCCATGTGTTTGCTCCTGCAGGGGCAGAATTGGATGATTATATCAAAAGGATAGCGGATTACAATTCCCGCGGAGAATCTCCTACAGCATGGAAAATAGAAGTAGAAAAAGGAGGTGATTTTTTGGAGAAAATGATTTCCAAAAAACCAGGCAATGTCATGGTAGTGTCTGGAAAGAATGACCGGAAAATAGATTATATCAGCGCAGCCATTGCCAATGACATCCATGTCTATGCCGACAAACCTTTGGTCATCAATCAAGAAGGATTCCAAAAATTGGTAAAGGCATTTGAATCAGCTTCGCAAAAGAATTTACTCTTGTATGACATTATGACGGAGCGGTTTGAGATCGCTTCCTTACTTCAGCGCGAACTTTCGATGTTGCCTGAGGTTTTTGGGGAATTGGAAACCGGAAGCCTCGAAAATCCGGCCATTACGAAAGAAAGCGTCCATAACTTTTTCAAGTATGTTTCCGGCAATCCTTTAATCCGTCCAGATTGGTTCTTTGATGTGAATCAGGAAGGGGAAGGCATTGTCGATGTGACCACCCACCTGGTGGATTTGATCCAATGGGAAGCTTTTCCAAATGTGGTTTTAGACACGACAGATGTCGAAATGCTTGCTGCCAAAAGATGGCCTACTCTTCTTTCCTTGAGTCAATTCAAGCAAGTCACGGGAAAGGAAGTGTTTCCTGAATTTCTCCAAAAGTACCTGAACGGGGAAAACCTGGAGGTCTTCTGCAATGGAGAAATGAATTACACTTTAAAAGGAAAACATGCAAAAGTCAGCGTCATTTGGAATTTTGAGGCACCCGAAGGAGCGGGTGATACGCACTACAGCATGATGAGAGGCACCAAAGCCAACCTGATCATCCGTCAGGGAAAAGGAGAAAACTTCAAACCGACTTTGTATGTGGCACTATTGTCAGGACAAACAGAAGCGCTTGAAAATGCAATTTCCTCAACCCTTCAGTCTGAATATCCCGGTCTTGAACTTGAAAAACAAAAAAACGGAGAATACCTGATAGTCATTCCGGATAGCTACCACATCGGACATGAAGCCCATTTTGGCCAGGTGACTGAGCAATTTTTGGAATATTTCAAATCAGGAAAAATGCCTGATTGGGAAGTTCCCAACATGATTGTGAAGTATTATACTACTACTAAAGCACTTGAAAAGGCTAGGGAATAATTTCCTTAAGAAAGATTTGAGAGTAAGTAATAGTCCAGACTTCGAAGCATGTCAATGATTGGGAATATCATTCATCTCCAAAACAGGTTCCAGAGACATGCCACCTGGATTCAGTCCTGGTTTTCCTTCGGGCACAGAAATGCTCAAATCAAAGAAATACGTTTCCCAAATCGGGAACAGTTTACCAGTGTCGGGATCATTGTACGTCATGGGTTTGGGTTGAAAAAGGTCTGAACCTCCATTTGCAGCTTTGAAGGCAAAGTGGATCAATTCAGAACAATAGAAAGCATCATTTTCAAAATCAAAAGCCGAATCATATGGCTTGCCAAGATGTTTTTGGGCTTCTGAGATGGCAGCCGGAATAAAATGTTGGTATTCGGGTTTTAGCCTGCCGACCATCACTTTTGGCTTTCCATTTTCATCCAAATGTCTGTCCAGGAATTCCAGCAAGGGAGTTTTGCTTACCCCTTTGCCAATGGCTTCAAGTACAAACCAATCGCCTTTATCCTGCATCAGCAAGCCATTGTGGGAAAACTCCATACCTTGATAGCCTTCGGTCACTTTTCTTATGGCTTCGCAAAAATCCCCGCAGTCCCCATCCTGAAAAAGAATATCACCTTCCTGCCAACCGGATTCTTTTTGTTCACAAGAAAAAAACAGCAGACTGCCTGACAATGAAAGAAGCAATAGTTTTAAAGAGGTCATTGGATTTTTCTTTACTCTCGACAAATTATAGAAACATGGTTTGAAT
>JBBRFK010000255.1:0-5814 GCA_038224435.1 Cytophagales bacterium
GAAAATCAAAATTTTCGATTCCGAAACCGAGGAATCTGAAAAACTCACTCTGAAAAGCCTAAGATGGAATATTATCAAAAGAGCAGATGCTTATGGGGTCAGGTTGAGGGATTTGGAGGCGGAAGCAGTTACCCAGTTTGAGGGGATTGAAAGATTTCCGGTTGCTTTGGATTGGAGATTGGAAGCCAGATTTGTGCCTTATGTACCAGTCAGGGAAATCCCGATTACGAATGTCCTTGGACAGACTACTCCCAATCCCTCACCTGGATATCTTGAATTTGAGAAAGATGGGAAAATTTATAAAATTGACGCTTTAGATGCCGGAGATGAACTTTACCTGATCATTGCGGACAAGACCAGTGGCGGAGAGACTTACGGTGGGGGAAGGTACATCTATGTCAAAAAACCAACTTTAGGGGATATTGTCATTTTAGATTTTAATAAAGCATACGATCCTCCCTGTGTTTTTACCCCGCACGCAACATGCCCGCTTCCTCCAAAACAGAACATGCTTGATTTGTCTATCAATGCCGGAGAAAAGACTTTTGGGGAACATTGAGAACAAAGAAGTAAGAGACTAGAAGCGAGAGACGAGAGACAATAAGCGAGAGATAAAAAGCAAGAATCGAGAGAATTTCAAACATTTTACCTTTGATTTGCTTTTTTGTATATGAAGAAATCGGACCTGCCGACAAAAATTTGTCCCGTCTGCAACAGACCATTTTCATGGAGGAAAAAGTGGGAAAAGAATTGGGAAAATGTGAAATACTGCTCCAAGAAATGTTCGGGGATAAGAAAATGAAGCAAAAATCCCGACTGAAACCAATTTCAGCCGGGATTTTTGTTCTGTTATTGATTCTCAATAGTCAAAATCACAGCTCAAATCAGTCGTTCCGATCGGAGCCCCATCAGGTATTGCCAATTCGGAAGGAATGCTGAATTCTTCTTTTTCACTGAAGAAATTGTTGATTTTATCTGCCAGGTATCTGTGGAAGTCATCAGAGGTGCTTTTGGCAAAATCGGATTTGGAAGAGGCTGTTTTGCTTCCCTCTTTATTCCGGTTCAAATTAGCGATTTCCCGTAATTTGTTTCTTGTGATTCCCTTCACTGTGGCAGTCGCCCTAGGGTCTTTGGAAAGATTGATCATATGATCCGTCAATTTATTTTGAACCATCAAGTTGATTTCTCCATTGTAGTTGCTTTCATAATTCCTTTCAAAAACCTGCGCGGTGACCTTTTCCAAAACTTCCTCAAAGGAAGGCAAACCTGCATCAAACAGTTTTTGCTGATGTAGCCTGTTTGCTCTTCCCGCTTCCAACAAAAGTCCAAAGATAAGGTCTGTCACATTTTCGGCAGGAGCCAAAGGATCGAAGTTCAGTCCGTTTCTTGAAGGGAAAGTTTCCCTGTTTCTGGAATAACCCATCGGACGTGGCGGCATCCTGTCCAATATCTGTGAAGGCACCGCCAGTTGATCCGCTTGTATTGCATACAGCATGGCATCAAGAGCTCCATTTTGCTTGGATGCGGCTAACCTCGATTGAACCCTTTGGTTATCGCCTTTGACTTTGTAGGTGTAATCTAATCCTCCTACGAGTTTGCTTGTTGCTTCCAATTGGTACCGGTGCATCAAAAACAACGGAGCCAATACTTCCTCCATCAATGCCTCCGGCTGGTTTTCTTCAATGGTATTCAATCCAAATGAATTCAATTTTTTGGATCTCATCGCCATCATCCTCATCAGTTCTTCCGGTGCAGATGCGCCGTTGTCCCAAAGATGGGAAGTCGGGTGGCTTCCGCTTGGATGTCTGGAATCCATGTCTGAGATAAAAGTATGTCCGGCAGCATAGGTAGCCTCAAGGAGTTTTTTGAGATGGGCTTGTTCTGTTTGACCTGTAGGTACAATCTCATAGCCGTATCGGATCGCCCATTTGTCCCAGTCGCCGATTTTATCGTCATAGGCATCAGAGATGTCAATGTTTCCATTGTCCTCCATTTTGATCATTGGGTAAGGATAATCCATGACCGAAGCGCGATTGGTGGGAGAAGAAGCATAAGCATGGGCTAGACCCAAAGTATGTCCGATCTCATGAGCCGAAAGCTGTCGCAATCTTGCCAATGCCATTTCAAGCATTTTTGGGTTTTTTGGTTTTCCCTCTTCAAAAGGTTGAAAAAGACCTTGGGCAATCAGATAATCCTGCCTTACCCTCAGACTTCCCAAAGTCACATGGCCTTTGATGATTTCTCCTGTGCGGGGATCCGTAACTGAAGAACCGTAAGACCAACCTCTTGTGGATCGGTGTACCCATTGGATGACATTGTACCGTACATCCATCAAGTCGGCACCTTCGGGCATCAATTCCACGCGGTAGGCATTTTTGAATCCTGCCGCTTCAAAAGCCTGTGCCCACCAGTTTCCACCTACCAACAAAGCAGATCGGACAGGTTCAGGTGTGCCTCTGTCAAGGTAATAGACGATGGGTTCGACCACTTCCGAAACAGCAGCGGTTGAATCTATCTTTTCCAACCTGTGTCTTGAGATGTATTTTTTGACCATTGGCTCACCGATCGGTGAGGTAAAATCCATATAATCGATATGGAAATACCCGGCCCTGGTATCAAATTCCCTTGGAGAATACTTTTTGTCAGGCAGCTCGATGAAGGAATGTCTCTGTCGGACAGTCACAGATTCGGGGGAAGGGGCCACAGACTTGATGTAGGCACCTGTAGGTGTTCCGGTCAAAGTCACGATGGCTTCCACTTCGGTATTTTTTGGAAAATTTTTAGTCATCGGATAGTGAAGTGCACTTCGTGAAGGATCAGGTTTGTAGCTTCCCTGCTTCGCAGATCCGAGTTTTTCCCCAACCATGTGCGCATCCTGCATGTAAAAGTTGGTGGCATCGATAAGGTGTTTTCCATCTTCACTGTTGCTGATCTCAAAGCCCCAAAGCACAGACTCGGCAAAGGCATCCCTGACGGATTTTACTTCAGCGGGATTGTCACTGTATGCCCTGAAATCATAATTTTTATGGACGAGCAAAAGTTTATTCCCGGCTTTTCTGAATTCCACGATCCGTGTCCTTCCCAGTTGGCCGCGGTCCAATCCGATGTCGTTGGAGCCTATTCCTGCCGGCATGGAATTCACATAAAGAAATTCAAAGTCAAGTTTGTCGACTTCCAAAAAGATTTTCCCTTTGTCCTCGTCAGTGTAAAAGTTGAAGAATCCTTCTTTTTTGCCCAGCTTACTTTTGTCAACAACCTGACCCATAACAGAGACAGAATACAAAACGAGGCAAAGCAGATTCAGTAAAAATATTTTTTTCATAGCATGGTGGTTTGGTGTCTCAATTTATCAAGAACCCCATTTGAAGATTGTACCGATGGTGGAAATTATCGGTTGAATTGATATTGGAGCTGAAAAACAGTTTCTGTAAGGGTATTGCCTTGGATCTCCTGTAGGCCGCTTCCGATGACATCTCTGTCAGTAAAGATGGTCCTTCCTATCCTTGCCCAAAAAGTCAGTTTCGGGCTGATTTTATATTGCCCCAAAAGGTAATACCTCATTCCCTGACCGTTCAGAGCAGGGATGGAAAAGAGCCAAAGGACATTCCTTTCATAGATAAATTGCCTGTTGTCATAATCTTCAGTATCAAAAAGAACTATTCTTCCGGAAAACCGCCACTTCTCATAATCTACATTGACGTCCTGACTGATGGCAAAACCCCGGGTTTTTTTGCCGTTGAAGTCAAACCTACTCGACATGATTCTTGATTTGATACTCCAATGTTTATCCAAGCTATAATCCAGGTTGAAGGCATAGTTCCATTTTTTTCCTTGGGAAAGTCGGTATCCTGACTGCGAATTATTAGGAAGCTCAGAGACATTTCTCGATTTGGATTCTTCGCGGATTTGGGCAAAAAGAAGGATTTTTCTGGAGGGGGAATAAGTAAACCTTGTCAACCACTCATTGCCGGAGGAAGGTGCATATACCCGGTATTTCAGCCAAGGAAAACTGAAGTAATCATAGTATAAAGACCAGCTTATCTTTTGGTTGGGTTTGTAATTGAGACCAAAATAGACGCCATGTTCATTGATGGGCCGGGTGCCTTCGGAAAAGGCATTGCCATAAAAGCTGTGGAAATCCCGGTCAAAACGTCTCCATAAAACCGAAAATCCAAGTTTGGGGTGCAGGCTGCTCATCAATCCGAGGACGGAACCTTTGCCACCGCTTTTGGATATGGCGGTTTCGCCAAAGAAAAAATAGTTTTGGTAATTATATGCAAAGTAAAGGCTGTGGAGATAGTTTTCTTTTCCGAAAAACTCAAATTGGTTGTAAACCTGTTTTTTCCTTTGAAAATCTTGTCCAAATTGTGTGTAGAGCGAATTGACACCTAATTGGAAATCCCGTTTTCTGCTTTGATAGTGGATATTTGCACCTAGATTTTTTTCCCTGATCCTGTTTTTGTAATTGATCTCGGTAGCAGTGCGGTGCAGTCCGCTGCTTTGGAGTGAGGTGATGATTTCCTCATCAGTTTCCAAAGTATCGAGTCTCAATTGAAGGTTTCCATCCCGGGGAGTATTGGAAGCCATCAAGGTCACGTTCACAGGCCCAACTTGGTAAGTAGCGGCAATTCCTCTAAAAAACCCAAATTCCAGAGCAGCGGTGTACGGCCTGATTCCTATCGTACTTCTCCTGACTGTGGTGATGGTTTCTGCTCCTTTGCCGACACCAAATCCTGCCCCAAAGACCAATCCCTGTCCTGTTTGCATCTGAAAATCCCCAACCGAAATCGCCTTGAATTTCCTTTGGTTGTACAGGGTAAAATGATAGGAGAGAAAATTGAAGCCGTATCTTTTTGAGTTTGGATTCCAGACAAACTGCTCCCCGGCATCTTTGTCAATGGTAAAACCGAGGCTGAAATCCTTGGAATGTTGGATACGGAATCTTCCATACAGGTTACTCGGATCGCCAAGATACCTGCTGGTCAGTGTTCCATTGCCTAGCGTATCCGGTTGGGTAAATCCCTTCCTGGTTTCCCAAACCCTGTTTTGTCTCAAAATAAAATATGCATCCTTGGATTGGAATATCCTGTCCTTAAGTGAGCCTTGCATTCTATCAGCGTCATCCAAAACAACAAATGGCAGGAGTTTATAGATCGTTTCTAAGTCGAAGTCCGGAATGGCCTGTAACTCATAGATAGAAATCAATTTTCCGAACTGGTTTTGATGGGAAATAAAGCTATTGACCTGTGTAGGTGTCAGGATAAAAATCGATTTCAATTCTTCTGCGTTGGTTTTGTTGAGATTAATGGGATTGAGAAAAACCTGCAAAAGACTTTCATATAAATCTTCGTAATTTTCATCTGTTCTTTGCATCCCAAATAACTCCTCTACAAAGTTTTCGATATTGATCTCATCTTTCCGATAGGTCTGTGCCGAACTTTGAAGTCCAAAAAGCAGCATTATGATTCCGGTGGCCAGCAAACTTTTCATCTGCCAAGGAATAGATAATTAAAGGAAAAATGATGGGTAATTCCCAGGCTTGGATGCTGGGTCAGCGCATAGTCAATGTGGAATTTTTTTGGCCTAAAGCCAACCCCAAAAAAGAATTTGCCGGGATTTGTGTTCATGCCGACTCTCGCCCACACCCTATCCATCAGGTTATATTCCAATCCTATTTTCAATAAAGGATCTAGCAGAATGTCTTTTTCGGCCTCCAGGTTTACCATTACTTTGGAACCGGGGCGATATGAAATCCCTGCTTTGATGGTAGTGGGTAACCGGTCATCTGAATTTTTTCCATATTTTGCCCGTGTG
>JBBRFK010000256.1:0-5803 GCA_038224435.1 Cytophagales bacterium
AAAATTATTCTTAACTTGTTTCATATTGTTATTTCTTGGTCGAAACAACAATACAACAAAGGTGGGTCAGCTCCAAAGCTTCCCACCTTTAATTTTGCATTATTCCTAGATTAAATTGTTTGAGATGATTTTGTTCTCGGACGACAGTAATAAACAATATAAATAAGTTACTTCGAATTTTTGGAACTTCAATCCTATCAAACAAAATTGCATGTATAAATAAATACCCTCCTCATTTTTCGATATTTAGGGTAGCCTCAAAGCTTAAAGTATTTACCTGATTTTGAGCCATTTTTTTACACAAACACCAGATGCAATTCAAATGTCCGATTCCTATCAAACAATTACCGATAGGTCTCGAAATTTCGGAAGTGTTTTCCGCCTACCCGCCTTTGTCAGTGTCTTCACTGACCACAGTATATTTCAGTCAGTGGGGACACTGACTGAGGCAGTGCCACAAATCGAACCTCTGGATCCACGATAGAAAATTTTCAGTCAACTACGAACCTGTCCTAGACAAATATTTCATAAGCCTAGCCGGCTAAACCAAAAGCCCCGAATTCGGGGCTTTTTTGATTTATAGTAATATTGGATGCCTTTCAAATGGCTTATATCTATCAAACAAATACCTGTAAGTGACTAAAGTCCGGAAATGCTTTCCACCGAGATTTTTGGAGATATTCAGCATCTTGGGATTGAAGTCTCCCTGCCAGTAGAGTTCCAGTTTTTTGTAGGAAGTGGTGGATTTGATGACTTTCTCCGCCTCCACGATCATATAATAATCCAGTCCCGTGCTTTGGAACTCCGGTACTACACCAAATACCAAACCCACGAAATTCTCATTTTTCCCGAAGGTTTTAATGAGGAAAAATTTCAATTTCGAAAACCATCCGAATTTCCCGTCAAGGTGCTTGATGACCTGATTGATATCCGGCAAGTTGATCCACATCGCGACAGGTTCATCTTTGTAGTAGACAAACCAAATCAGTTTTTCATCCACGATTGGTTTTATGGTTTTGAACAACTTCAAAGCCTGTTCGGGTGAAATATCCTTGTTGCCCTGATGCTTTGCCCAAGCCTTGTTATAGACTGTACTCAGGTCTTTGGCGTACTTCTCAAGCTTGTCCTTTTTGAGGTATTCAGCCCTAAAGTCTGGATTTCCTGCATACTTTTGATGGGCTTCATAAAACTTGGGATCCAATTGATGCGCTTCTTGGGCTACAGCTAGGCTCCAGCATATTTGGTCATAAAAATTTTTAAAACCATATGCTTCAAATAACTTTTGGTAATAAGGCGGATTGTAATTCATATTGTAGATCGGCGGATGAAACCCATCCACCAACAATCCCCACCATTTGTCTCTGTCCCCTAGGTTGATCGGCCCATCCATCGCCTGCATTTCCCTATCCTTCAGCCAATTTTTGGCAGTATCAAATAATAAATCCGCAGCTTTTTGGTCCTCGATGCAGTCAAAAAAACCAAAGCCCCCAACAGGAACATCATCTCCTTTATTGGTATATCTTTTATTCACAAAAGCGGAAATCCTCCCGATAAGCTTACCCTGACCATCTTTCAGCACCCAGCGTATGGCTTCGCATTTTGTCAAAAGCTTGTTCTTTTTGGGATCAAAGACTGACAGAACGTCCTGATCCAAAGGACGTATCCAATTGGGATAGGACCTATTCATTAGGATATGAACCTCCAAAAAATCTTTTTCCAGTTTTCCGGAGTTGACTTCAAAAATCTTCATATTATAATTTTGTTAGCCTAAATTACCCATTTGATTTTTTAGAAACTGATTTTTGAAATGATTTTTAAGAAAGGAATTCTTACATCATTTTTGAAAGATAATATTCCTTAAAAGACCTTTATGCTTGGTCCGTTTGACAGCTGACTTGGCAAATACCTTATTGAAAGTTTCATTGGTGATTTCTTCCCAATCACGTTTGGTCATTTCTTCCAATTCCGGTTTGGAATCAAAAAGCGGTTCTTGGTGGGGTTTTGAAAACCTGTTCCACGGACAGACATCCTGACAGATGTCACATCCGAAAACCCAGTTTTCCATTTTGCCTTTGAAAGAAGCGGGTATATTTTCTTTTAACTCAATCGTCAGGTAGGAAATGCATTTGGATCCATCCACTACACCCGGCTGTACGATCGCCTCAGTAGGACAGGCATCGATGCATTTGGTACAAGTACCGCAATAATCCTTTAATACAGGCGGATCAGGTTTCACTTCCAAGTCGATGATCAATTCAGCCAAAAAGAAAAAGCTGCCCATTTCCTTGTTGAGCAGCAGGCTGTTTTTCCCCAACCATCCAAGTCCTGATTTTTGGGCCCACTGACGTTCCATCACCGGTGCCGAATCCACAAATGCCCTTCCGCCAAATTCTCCGATTTCCTGCCGTAGATTTTCAAGCAACACTTTCAGCTTGTCTTTGATGACATGGTGGTAATCCTGTCCATAGGCGTATTTGGCAACTTTCAAATCCTCCTTTTCTTGGAATAATTCAGCTTTTGGATAATAATTGTAAATCAGGCTCACCACCGTTTTGGCGCCATCCACAAGCTTGGTGGGATCAAGTCTTTTGTCAAAGTGATTGGCCATGTAGGCCATCTGCCCATGGTGGTTTTGGTTTAGCCATGCTTCAAGCTTTGGGGCTTCCTCCTCCAAAAATCCGGCTTTGGCAATCCCACAAAAATCAAAGCCCAGGTTTTTGGCTTGGGTCTTGATGATTTGGCTGTATTTTTCTTGGAGATTGATCACAATTTCAAATCAGAATGAAAAGGGCTTTGCCCTTATTCAAATAAACTGCCGCTGCTTGCCCCAAAATTCGGTTTGAGGTTCAGGTGCTTATAGGCAAGTTCTGTGGCCATTCTTCCACGTGCTGTTCTTTTGAGATATCCTTCCTGGATCAAAAATGGCTCATAAACTTCCTCAATCGTCTCTGCCTCCTCACTGCATGCCGTGGCAATGGTAGAAAGCCCGACCGGTCCCCCTTTGAATTTCTCAATGATGGTCAATAGGATCCTGTTGTCCATTTCGTCCAATCCATTTTCATCTACATTCAGGGCTTTCAAGGCGATTTTTGAAATCTCCAAAGTGATGGTTCCATTGCCTTTGATCTCTGCAAAGTCCCTTGTCCTGCGCAAAAGCATGTTGGCAATCCTTGGTGTACCACGGCTTCTTCGGGCGATTTCAAAAGCTGCGGCAGCATCGATGGGAGTTTGGAGAATGCTAGCGGACCGCTCCACGATATCGGTGAGTAATTTGGCATCGTAGTATTCCAAGCGGGAATTGATCCCGAACCTGGCCCGAAGCGGGGAAGTCAATAACCCCGATCTTGTGGTGGCTCCAATGAGGGTAAAAGGATTGAGGGAAATCTGCACAGACCGGGCATTTGGACCTGAATCCAACATGATATCAATCCTAAAATCCTCCATGGCCGAATACAGGTATTCCTCCACGATGGGATTGAGTCGGTGGATCTCATCTATAAAAAGCACATCTCCTTCGTCGAGGTTGGTCAGAAGCCCAGCCAGATCGGATGGTTTGTCCAAGACTGGACCGGAAGTTATTTTGATACCTGCCTCCAACTCATTGGCTATGATGTAGCTCAATGTTGTTTTTCCCAAACCAGGAGGACCGTGTAGAAGTACGTGGTCCAAAGGCTCATTTCTCCGCTTTGCAGCCAAAACAAAGACCTTGAGGTTTTCCACTATCTTGAACTGCCCCGTAAAGTCATCAAAACTCAGTGGCCTCAAAGCCTTGTCTACTTCTTTGTCAGATGGATTCAGTTTTTCTTTGTCCCCACTCAGGTAATCTTCTCTCATAGCGCTACTTTCAACTGTTACAAATATAGAAAAATAGCCTAAGGCTAAAAGGTAAAAATAAGCCCAAATTCCTTTTGCAACAAAATTGCAAATAATAATGCTTTTGAAACTTTATTTGGAAAAATACCCTTAACTTTCGAAAAATTGCTCTTTTATATGCGAACCAACGCCAATAAGAACATAATCTATTCCATCATCCTCCTACTATTGGTAGCTGTAGTCTATCTCTACCGTCAAAATCAACAAAAGCCTGTTGAAGAAATAATAGAAAAAGTGACAGGTAAAGTTACCCTGAACGGCAACACGATGGGAACAACATACAACATCACTTATCTCGACCCAAGTGAAAGGGATTTTAAGGCAAGTGTAGATTCTTTGTTGCTGGTTTTCAACCAATCGCTATCTACCTACATCCCTGACTCCGAACTCAGCCGCTTCAACCAAAGCGATACTTTATTTTTCAAATTGCCCTATTTTCTCCCTGTGCTGAAAAGCAGCAAGACGGTCTATGAAATCACCGAAGGCGCATTCGATCCTACCGTTGGTCCTTTGGTCAACTTATGGGGATTTGGTCCTACCGGACCGCAGCTGAAGGACAGTGTGAATATCGATGCCATGTTAGATTTGGTTGGTTTCAATAAAATTTCCTTTGACTCTGCAAGTGTCAGAAAGACAAAACCTGGTATGTACCTAGACTTCAGCGCCATCGCAAAAGGCTATGGGGTGGATGTGGTTGCTGAATTTTTGCAGGGAAAGGGAATAGAAAACCTACTTGTAGAAATCGGTGGTGAACTTGTAGCTAGAGGCGTCAATGAAAAAGGCGAGCTTTGGAAAGTCGGCATCAACAGACCGGAAGAATTGGGAAGGGCAGATGAATTGTACAGCATCGTTGCTTTGGAAAACAAAGGAATGGCCACATCTGGAAATTACCGAAATTATTATGAAGCCGATGGCGTCAAAATCTCCCATACCATCAATCCCGCCACGGGAAAACCTGTAAACCACGGTTTATTGAGTGCTACGGTTTTGGCGGATGACTGCATGACGGCGGATGCTTATGCCACAGCCATGATGGTGATGGGAACTGAAAGAGCCATTGCACTCCAAAAAACCCAAAGTCTTCTCGAAATATTCCTGATCTACAGCGATTCGACGGGACAGCTAAAATCTTATGCGAGCGAAGGCATCAAACCGTTTTTGTCATTTCCACAAGATTGAATCGTGAAATCAATACAAACCCATTTCCCTGCTTTCCCTGTCAATATTGAATTCCGAAACCTGAATCAAGCCTATATAATTGATATACCATGACATTTAATTTTCTGATACTTTTCTTTACCGCTTTATTTGCCGGAGGATTGGCTTATTTAATCCCTAAATGGGAGGAGCGGTATTTCAAATTGGTTTTGGTATTCGCAGGTTCTTACCTTTTTGCAATTACGGTATTGCACATCTTGCCCGAGCTTTTTGTCGAATCCTCTGATCCGACCAAGATGGGATTTTACATTCTATTGGGATTTTTGCTGCAGCAGATTTTGGCGCTATTGTCCACCGGAGTAGAACACGGTCATATCCACCATCCTGACCATCAACATACCGGCATGCAGGTCGGGGTTTATACCATCATGATCGGATTGTTTTTACATGCCTTTCTGGAAGGCACCCTTTTGACAGAGGACGGCACTTTGGCCGGACATCTTCATGACCATGCTGAGCATGCAGGGCACAGTCATAACCATGGAAGCAACAATTTGCTTTTTGGAATCCTGTTGCATAAGGGACCTGAAGCTTTTGCCTTGGTAGCGGTGTTGATGGCTAGTCTGAAAAAAAGATGGGTCTTTGCATTGTTGGTGATTTTCGCATTGGCTTCTCCTATGGGGATGGTCCTGAGCAACTTGCTGTATGAAAACGATATCCTCGGCAGGGAAGGGCTGAATGTTTTTTATGGCATGGTCGCCGGTGGATTTCT
>JBBRFK010000257.1:0-5800 GCA_038224435.1 Cytophagales bacterium
AGCGAGATGGGTTGGATTTGATTCCTTTTCAATGGAAAGTATCAAAGACATTCCAAAAGATAAGCCAATAGTGGTTTATTGTTCTGTAGGTGCAAGGAGTCAGGATATCGGAAAAAGACTCAAAGCATCAGGATACAAAGAAGTGTATAATCTTTATGGTGGGATTTTTCATTGGGTCAACGAAGAGAAAGCCATCTACCAAAACCACACGGTCACAAACAAGATACATGCTTATAATAGAGTTTGGGGTATTTGGGTGAATAAGGGAGAAAAAGTGTTTTGAATTACGGAAATCACCCAATTACAAGACTCAAAAGACCCGTAAGGAACACTTTTCCAAAAAGACTCTTTCCTTCTTTAAAATTATCTCCCTATTTTTAATCCCCTAATTAAAATAATA
Organism: Cytophagales bacterium; assembly: GCA_038224435.1. Classification (GTDB taxonomy): domain Bacteria; phylum Bacteroidota; class Bacteroidia; order Cytophagales; family Cyclobacteriaceae; genus Cognataquiflexum. The sequence goes on from JBBRFK010000257.1 coordinate 401, forward strand.
GCTATGAATATTCTGGAAGTCAACAGTCCAGCACTCGAAAAAGAATTTTTGGAAATGGCCGTAAGGCTATATAAAAATGAGGAAAACTGGATAAGACCACTCGATAAAGACATACAGGGATTGTTTGAGCCTGAGGCAAATAAGCTGTTTAAACAAGGCGGGAAAGCCAAACGATGGCTGGTGCAAGACGAAAAAGGGAAACCCGTAGGAAGGATTGCTGCCTTTATCCATCCCAAATGGAAGGAAAAGCAACCGACCGGGGGAGTAGGTTTTTTTGAGGCAATTGAAGACAGAGACGTGGCTTTCTTATTGTTCGATACTGCAAAATCCTGGCTCCAAAAAGAGGGAATCGAAGCCATGGATGGCCCCGTCAACTTTGGTGAGCGGGATAAATGGTGGGGCTTATTGGTTCAAGGTTTTTCTCCCCCCAATTATAATATGCCTTGGAATTTTGGTTATTACCAGAAATTCTTTGAGGATTATGGCTTCGAGGTTTATTTCAAACAGTATACCTACATGCGACCTGTTCAGGGAGGAAACTTTGACGCCAAAATGGTAGAAAGGGCCCAAAAGGTTTTGGCAGATCCTGATTTTTCTTTTCGCCACATGAAAGGAAAAGAACTTTCAGAAAAAGCGCCACAATATTTCATGGAGGTTTATAATAAAGCATGGGCCAAGCATATGGGAAAAAGTCTCACGATCCGGGAAACCCAATTGATATTTTCTAAATTAAAGCCCATACGAGATCCGAGGTTGATATACTTTGGGTTTTATAAAGGAGAAGCCGTTTCCTTTTTCATCAATATTCCTGAGATCAACCAGATATTCAAATATGTCGACGGGAAATTGGACCTGCTTGGAAAAATCAAATTCCTATGGTACAAAACCTTCCATCCTCCCAATAAAATGTTGGGCCTGGTTTTTGGTGTTGTGCCCGAATTTCAGGGAAAAGGAGTGGACAGCGCCATGATCATGGCCTATAATGAAACTTTCGCCCGTCATGATACCTTTCCTTACAAGACGATTGAAATGAATTGGATCGGTGATTTCAATCCCAAAATGATGCGCATCTGCGAGCAGCTGAATGCGGAAATTTACAAAACCCACCATACCTACAGGTATTTATTCGATAGATCCCAGCCTTTCGAAAGACATAGAATTTTTGAATGACATTGGGTGGAATGAGTAGTAATACTTTTATTTGCAGAACTAAACCACTTATCGATAAAATAAAAAACAATGAAAAAATACGACGTCACAGGTATCGGAAATGCCTTGGTAGATATAGAATTTAAGGTTTCGGACCGGTTTTTTTTAGACAACGATGTTGAAAAAGGTCTGATGACATTGGTAGACGAGGACCGTCAAAACTCCCTCATGCAGGTCATCAATACAGAAGAGGCAAAAAAACAATGTGGAGGTTCGGCTGCGAATACGGTCATTGCGGTCAGCCAATTTGGTGGGAAATCATTTTATTGCTGCAAGGTGGCCAATGACGAGCTTGGATATTTTTACCTTGAAGATCTGAAAAACTCAGGGGTGGACAATAGTCTCGAAGGAAAAGTGCCTAAGGAAGGAATTACAGGCAAATGCCTCGTGATGGTGACTGAAGATTCCGAGCGTACGATGAATACATTTTTGGGGATCACCCAGAATTTCTCTACCCAAGACATCAACGAATGGGCCATCAAAGACTCCAAATATCTATTCATTGAAGGTTATTTGGTGACTTCTCCAAACGGTAAAGAAGCGATGGTCCACGCAAAAAGGATCGCTGAATCAGCCGGGACAAAAGTCGCTTTGACATTCTCAGATCCTGCGATGGTAAAATATTTCCATTCAGGTTTTGATGAGGTGATTGGACCAAGCGTTGATCTGCTTTTTGCCAACGAAGAAGAGGCTATGATTTTTACCGGAAAAGACACACTCTTGGAGGCAAGAGAAGAATTGAAAAAAGCTGCCAAACATTTTGTGATCACCCAAGGTAAAAACGGCGCAATTATATGGGATGGTGTTACATTCATCGACATCGAACCTTACAAGACCGTTGCCATAGACAGCAATGGAGCTGGGGATATGTTTGCGGGTGCATTTATGTATGGCATCACCAATGGCCATAGCTATGCTTCAAGCGGAAAATTGGCATCCATGGCCAGTTCAAAAATCGTCAGCCAATTTGGACCAAGGTTGAAATGGCATGAGGCCAAGGAGATTTTGGCAAAATTGAATCCTTGATTTTAATAGCAAATCTTCGGTCAACATAATTTATCTGAAAATAATTAGTTAGAGAGTTGTTCGGGTATTTGCTTTGTTATATTTTTCGCAGATAAAAGTTAATAATTTCCTCTCAGGGCACTTATATTATGCTTTTATCTATTTAAGGTAAACAAAATTGATTTTAGAAAGTAAAACGTACATGAACCAAAAATTAAATCCAAGTATATGAGAAAGTTTGCATTTACGCTGTTGATGGGTGTCTTCCTGACACTTTCTGCAATGGCACAAAACAAGATTGACTTCAAGGAATTCACCTTGGACAACGGGTTGAATGTGATTATGCATCAGGACAACAGCACCCCAATCGTGGCGGTATCTGTTTTGTATCATGTCGGTTCCAAAAATGAAAATCAGGAAAGAACAGGGTTCGCCCACTTTTTTGAGCATTTGCTTTTTGAAGGAACAGAAAACATCGGCAGAGGAGAATATATGAGTAAAATCGAATCGATCGGAGGAACGCTCAATGCCTTTACTTCAAATGACATTACTTATTACTATGAGATCGTCCCTTCCAATCAATTGGAAACGGCGATTTATATGGAATCTGAGCGGATGCTTCATCCCAAGATCGACCAGACTGGAGTGGATACCCAGAGAGAAGTGATCAAAGAAGAGAAAAGACAATCATACGATAACCGTCCGTACGGAACTATTCTGCCAGAGACGATGAAAAGATCTTTTGTAAAGCATCCTTACATGTCTCCTATAATCGGATCAATGGAACACCTTGATTCTGCCAAATTAGAAGAATTTATGGCATTTCATGAAGCCTATTATGTTCCAAGAAATTCAACCTTGACCATAGCAGGAGATATTGATTATGGGCAGGCAGAAAAATGGGTAAGGGATTATTTTGGTGAAATACCTTCCGGACCTGAGGAGTTTTTTCGCCCTACCATTACAGAACCTAAAAAAACCACAGAAACGAGGGATATCATTTATGACAATATCCAGATTCCTGCTGTGATCCAATCTTACAATCTTCCTCCAAGAAACCATCCTGATTCTTACGCCCTATCCATGCTTTCGACGTACTTGGCAGGAGGGAATTCCTCGCTTATGACCAAGGAGCTAGTGGATAAGCAGCAAAAAGCACTTGGAGTTGCCGCAATCCCTTTAGATCTTGAAGATGGTGGTGTATTTCTAATGTACGGCATTGCCAACATGGGAGTAGATCCAAAGGCATTGGAAACTGAGATGGACCTTATTTTGGCCGGAGTTCAGAAAGAAGGTATTTCTGATAAGGATTTTCAAAAATTGAAGAATATTATTGAAAACAACCTGGTGACCAAAAACAGTTCGATGGCAGGAATTGCCCAAAATCTGGCAGAATCAAAAGTGTTTTACGGCAAAACCGATTACATCAACCAAGAAATGGAGTATTACTCCAAAGTGACTCCTGAAGATCTGAAGCGTGTAGCCAACGAGTATCTTTCTTTAGATGGTAGGGTAGTATTGTATTATTTGCCTAAATCAGCTCAAGTTCCTGAAACTCCCGCCGGAGCTTCAATCAAGGAGAATAAAAATTGATAAAAGATTAAATCTCAATCACTTTTGTCCATCAATATCAAAAACATGAAAAAGATAATTTTATATATATTATTGGCCTTTGTCGTTCAGACAGGCATTGCACAGATTGATAGGAGTACCTATCCTGAACCGGGCCCGGCGAGAGAAATCAAACTTGGAAATGCTGATTCATTTACCCTACCAAACGGTCTAAAGGTTTTTGTGGTCGAAAACAGGAAATTGCCTAGAGTGGCATTTTCTCTTGTGTTGGAAAGAGATCCGATTTTCGAAGGAGATAAGGCTGGAATGCTCAACATGGTAGGACAGATGATGACCGGTGGCACTACAACCAGGACCAAAGAACAACTGGATGAGGAAATTGATTTTATCGGCGCTTCTATAGAAGCAAGTGCCTCCTCCATATATGCAGCCTCATTGAAAAAGCATCAGGAAAAGGCACTTGAATTAATGACTGACGTGTTGTATAACCCGATTTTTCCCCAAGAGGAATTGGATAAACTTAAAAAACAAACCATATCAGGGTTGGCCGCAAGCAAGGATGACCCAAATTCCATTTCCGGCCGGTTGACCTCAACACTTAATTTCGGAGCCAATCATCCTTACGGAGAATCTGAAACAGAAGCTACTGTCAAAAACATCTCTGTAGAGGATATCAAAACTTATTACGGCACATATTTCAAACCAAATATTGCGTATTTGGCCATTGTCGGAGACATCAACAAGAAAGAAGCTGAAGCCTTGGTCAAGAAATATTTCAGCAAATGGCAAAAAGGTACCGTGCCTAATAAAACCTATGACAGGCCTATATCTCCTACCAAAAATACGGTTGCCTTGGTAGATAGGTCAGCTTCCGTGCAATCTGTAGTGGATATTACTTATCCATTGGAGATGAACATCAGCAATCCTGATTATTTGGCTTCAAGGGTTTTAAATCACATTCTTGGTGGAGGTTCTTCTTCCAGGTTGTTCATGAACTTAAGGGAGAAAAAAGGGTACACTTACGGGGCTTACTCCTCCATTGGTGCTGACAAGTTGATTACAAGTTTTTCTGCAAATGCAAGCGTAAAGCAGACAGCTACTGACTCAGCCATCAATGAGATAATTTATGAGATCAAAAACCTCAGGGAGAATGGTGTCACAGCAGAGGAATTAGTAAGTGCCAAAGCAAATCTAAGTGGCTCTTTTGGACGTTCATTGGAAAGCCCTTCTACCATTGCCAACTTTGCCATCAACACCGAGAGATATAATCTTCCCAAAGATTTTTATGCGACCTACCTTCAGAAATTAAATGCATTGACTGTAGAAGATATCAATGCTGCGGCAAAGAAATTTATGAAGCCCGATAATATGTATATCACTGTGGTAGGAAATGGCGCTGCGATTGAAAAAAGCCTGCTTGCCATCGGGGAGGTAAAAAGATTTACCAATATGGCAGAGCCGGAGCGACAAATAGCAATGGACACAGAAATTACCGCGGAGCAAGTCATTGAAAATTATGTGGCAGCAATAGGCGGGGAAAGTAAAGCCAAAGCAATAAAAACTTCCAAAATGGAATCTGTTGCCGAAATACAGGGAATGAAGCTGAACTTTGTC
>JBBRFK010000258.1:0-5767 GCA_038224435.1 Cytophagales bacterium
ATTTCAAAATCACCTTCTATATTCGGTTCTGTAGATATATAATAGAATTTCATGAATTAGATTTTTATTTCATTCAAATCTAACCACTTGATCTATCCCAAAAAATAACCTGAACAGGGTATTTTTTATACTATTTTGGTATTTGTCTTTTAATTATTGAAAAAATATAATTTTTTCATCTCCCTCCATAGTTGCATTTATCATTTGAATCCAAGAGTATCAAAATCTACAAAAAATTTTTAGGAGGATTTTCTGATTTCCGATTGCCTCATGGGCATAGAGTCGATTGTCTTAAAAATTAGGACCCAATCTAGGCCATCATCACTTTTTAATTTCACGCCGCCATCTAATCCTATCAATACCCAATTGCTCTTTTTAGAAGCATACTTATTATGAAGGCTTTTAAGGTAATCTCTATGGAAATTGGCTTCGGAATTTGTGGTGAATCTTTCACCAATAGATAAAAAAATAATTTTCCTTTCCTTCAATTCCTCTTCCAACGACTTGAGATCATATTTAGGGTTTTGATCTTGTGAGGGAAAATAGAGAACAATCCTGTTTTTCCACCTCAGGTCATCAAGAGTAACATTTTCTTTACCTTCAAAAGCCAAAACCATAAAAATTGAAATTAACCATATCATGACTTAAAAACCGTAAATCAGGTCCTTTGTTCAAAATTCACCTTTCTGATTTTCAAGTGAAGCCAAATGTACAGGAGCTGGTTTTTTCCCTTTTTTCAATTCAATTACTGTTATCTCCGGCCATATCCCCACCCTTCCGGCAAAGGCGTGGAAACCAAATCCCCTGTTTACATAAAGATAGTTTCCTGATTCCTCCGCCAAACCAGCCCAGTTTGGATATCGGTATTGGACAGGACTCCACTTGACCAATTGTGTTTCTATCCCAAACTGCATCCCATGTGTATGTCCTGAAAGCGTCAAATGAACTGGATTTATATTGTTTTTGACCTGAGCATCCCAATGGGAAGGGTCATGCGAAAGCAGTATTTTGAAATCATTGGTGTCAGTTCCTTTCAAGGCCTTTTGTAAATCTCCTTTTTCCTTAAAACCAACTCCCCAATTCTCTACTCCTAAAAGAACGAGAGATTGGCCGTCTTTTTCTATTCGGATATTTTCATCCAAAAGCAATTTGAATCCCAACTCTTTGTGCTTCGACTTCAATTTTTCAAAATTTGCAACCTTTGCCTCTGGGCTTGGCCATGACGAATAATCACCATAATCATGGTTTCCCAAAATTGAAAACTGACCATACTCCGCTTTGATCTTCCCAAATTCCTTGATCAGAGGATCTATTTCATCCGCCCTGTGGTTGACCAAGTCACCTGTAAAAACAAACAGATCAGAATCTTGATCCAAAACCATCTGCACCCCACTTGCCACTGCTTTGTGGTCCTTTAAGCTTCCCGAATGGACATCTGAAATCTGGGTAATGGTAAATCCATCAAATGCCTCAGGCAAATCCTCAAAATACAAGACTTCCCTGTGCACCTTGAAGTTGTATTTTCCATACTTGATACCATAAACAAAACTGAACAAAGGTATAGAAGCGAAAGCCAGTGCCAGTACACTTACCCAAATTGTCCTTGAGGGGAAGGAATACCCCTTGGCACCATTCCAAGCGAAGACCGATATTGCCTGGATATTTCTGATGATGTCCTCACCCAAAAGTACGGTTACAATAACCAATTGTGTGACTATCAATGTAAGGAAGACACTGGTCAAAACCTGTGCTGACGAAGCAAATTCACCGGTAGAAACCACTTGAACTGATTTGAAAACAAGCCATATCATCAAAGAAACCATCAATACCCAATAAGACCATTTGATAATTTGTTGGATTCTGATCAGCTCAATGCCTAAGCTGACTGTTTTGATAGCCTGAAATACGTACCAACTTAGAAATAGAATAAAAAGAAATAAAATAGAAAGAAATATAATCGGACCTGATTGACTCATTGTCATGAAGATTTACAATGGTGTATACATATTCCAATTTGATTTTGTTCATTTTGGGAAAAAGAAAACTGATCACTGTGCACTGAGACTGAGTATTCATCTCTGAAACTGAAAACTGATCACTGAGACTGAAAACTGATCACTTGAATTTTTCATTCCCTTAAAAAAAAAAATGGTTCTAACCCGAATGTTGTGAAAACTTTGCAGCCTAAGAAAATAAAAATTCTAAGATTTCCAAAAACAATCAATTGAACGGTTAAAATTAGATACAAAGTATCTTATAAACAGAATGAACCACAAAGAAACATAAGAAAACAAAAGTCAGATTTTGTCTTCTTTGTTAATTTGCGGCTATTAAATATTGATTTATTAAAAATGTTGGGAATATAGAAATCTATGTTTAGAAGGAATTCTTCAAAACTAAATCTTATTCATAATTGCTTCCATATTTGGAATCAGGGCATTTTAGCAATTATTTATTTATGTTAAATTACTCCTTCCACAAAATTCAGGGTAGAACTAAAAAAAATCAAACAAGCTCAATCACCACATTAGTCGACAAATGGGACTGGGAAGCTCCACCGTAATTCCCGACTACCGGTAATGTGAACTTGGGATCATAGCTGATGGCCAATGGAATATACCTGGCGTCGGCCAAAAGTCCCAAACTGGGATCCAATCCTACCCAAGATGCTCCAGGAAGAAATACCTCAACCCATGCATGTAGCTCATGTCCAGCATTCACTTCAGGATTGAAGGCATAACCACTGACAAACCTACATGCGAAGCCTATGCTTCTTAGCATTGCCATTAGCATTGAGGATAAGTCTCGACAGGAACCTTCCTGACTTTCAAAAATTTCCATTAAAGGCATGATTCCTTCCTCATGCCGGATTATATGGTTCCATTTGGAATGGATTTTTGCAACAATCAAAACCAAAAAATCCACCAACCCCTCAGCTTCTCTGAGGACAGTTTTAACATAGTCTGACAATTTTGGAATTTCTTCGCTTTCAATATAAATCCGCAGGAAATCAATAATATCTGCAGGATACGAAAATCTCTCAAAAGGGAAAGGCGGTTGGGGCTGTATGATAAATCCATAAGGGTTGAACTCCACCACTTCTAATTCTAAATCAGTTTTTACTTCCAAAAAATCTGTTTCCCCGGTAAACCATGCCTGGAAATATGGATTGTTCTCAAAATTGACCTTTTCATAAAATCCCAAAGGTTTTGGAAAAACTTCCCAATTTGATTTCAATACTTTGAAATAAAAACGTTGCAGCGGAATCAGGTAAAATTCGTGGATATTGAGCTGTACTTTCTCATCGTAAGTATATCTTGTTGAATGTCTGATTCTTAATTTCATTTTCTTATATGGATACAATTTCCAACTCATGGAAAGCTTTCTGCAAAACTTCAGCAGGAAGGATTTTGATGGCTTCCTTTAACCGGCTATTCCAAAAAGCCGAAATGTGCTCCAATTCTTTTTGTTCAAAGCGCTTTTCAATTGTGTGGTAAGTATCATTTTCCAGAATTACCGTGTCTATGGGATAATCCACATCGTTGGCAGAAATCCTTGTTGCATCAAAGGCCAAGAAGGCACATTTGAGTGCATATTCCAGTGATTCCTCATAACTCAAAGACCGCCTGAGGACCGGATTTCCTGCACCTGTATTACCGATGATAACAAATGGGGTTCCTCTCCTGATTTCAATCCAGTTTCCCTGAGGATAAAGCAGGTACAGCTTGGGGACTTTGTCATGTTCCAATTGCCCGCCGATAATGGAAAACAAATTGAATTTGAGGCCGGCTTCTTCTATGTATTCTTTGTCCTCTTTGGCTACGACTTTGACCTGATTGCCAAATTCGTTGACAGCTTTGTAGAGTTTGGTGAAGTTTGCATCCTGGTCCTCGATTACTTCTGTAAAATAAGTGATCGCTTTGTCTCTTACCGATCGAAGGCCTGAAGTCATGATAAAGAAGGAATGTTTTTCCCTATTGACCGTAAAGACTTTTTTAGAAGTAGTAGTTTCATTTCCAGAGGTAATCCGGGTATCTGACAGGCCAATCAGGCCGTTTTTGGTTTTAATTCCGAGGCAAAAGGTCATTCCTGAAATGAATTTTGATTGATAAAGTTATCCTTAATTTGGAAGAAGTTGGTATTTATTTTATTCGACACGTCATTAATTTTTTTCTGAAGCTGGTCGAGGTACTCATGTAGACCGGTATTGATGATTTCTTCCACATCTGTGAATTCAAGATTGGATCTCAACTCCCCCAAAGCTTTTTCGGCAGAATTCTTATACCCACTTTCGGAGTAACCTGAAATTTTGTGGAGACAGTTTTCTGCCTCCCTGACGCAATAGAATACCGATCTTGGGAAATATTTATTCAAAATCAAAAATTCAACAACCTTGGCCGGTTCGATATTTCCATACATCCTTCGGTAAGTATTGAAAGCAGTGACGGATTTCAACAAAGCTGTCCAGTGGAGATAATCCAAGGGACTACCCACCAAACTTGCCGATGGCAGCAAAATATGGTATTTGACATCCACGATCCGGCTTGTCTTATCTGCCCGCTCCAAAAACAGCCCCAATTGCCGGAAATACCAAGCCTCTGTCCTTGCCACGGTGCTGTCTGCCAGACCATAAAGCAAGAGAACCTGATTTTTGACACTTTCAAAAAAAGCCCTTGGGTCCTCCGAATTCCAATCTTTTCTGTCCGCTCTCTTCAATACAAAATGATACAGTTCATTGAGATTTTCCCAGGTTTCTTTGGTAAGGTTTTCACGGATGACCCTGGCATTTTCTCTGGCAAAAGAGATGGAGGAAATGATCGAGTTATGATTGTCAAGGTCGAAAGTCAAAAAATGGATGACATCTTTCCGCTCAAAGTTTTTGTGTTTGGTTTTATAGATTTTGTTGTCACCTGTAGTGTGCACAAGCGGCTCCCATTGCTCCTTCAAATCCGGTGGTAAGTCAAGCATCAGGTTGAAATTGACATCAATAAACCTGGAATAATTTTCGGCCCTTTCGAGGTATCTCCCCAGCCAATAGATAGAACTCGCAACTCTACTTAGCATAGTTTTTTTAGTTGTATAAAACCCAAGTATCCTTACTTCCCCCGCCTTGGGAGCTGTTTACGACCAACGAACCTTTCTTCAAAGCCACCCTCGTCAATGCTCCGGGAATTACTTCTATTTCTTCCCCGTATAAAATGTATGGCCTCAGGTCCACATGTCTTCCTTCCAACCCGGTTTCTGTCAATGTAGGCACCGTCGATAAAGATAAAGTTGGCTGTGCGATGTAATTCGTCGGATTATTTTTCACAAGATCTCTGAACTTGGCGTGCTCTTCCTTGGTGGCTTTTGGACCGATCAACATCCCATAACCTCCCGCTGCATTGGTTTCCTTTACCACGAGTTCTTCAATATTGTCCAATACATATTTTCTATCCTTCTCTTCCCTGCAGAGAAATGTAGGCACATTCTCCAATATAGGATCTTCGCCAAGGTAATATTTGATCAATCTTGGGACATAGGCATAGACAGCTTTGTCATCAGCCACACCTGTTCCCGGTGCATTGGCAAGGGAAATATTTCCTGCTTTGTAGGCGTCAAAAAGCCCCGGAATTCCCAGCATGGAATGTGGGTTGAAAGTCAGCGGATCCAAAAATGTATCATCAATTCTTCTATACAATACATCAATCTGCTCTAAGCCCTTGGTGGTCTGCATATACACTTTATTTCCTTTGGTGATCAGATCCACGCCGGAAACAAGCTCCAC
>JBBRFK010000259.1:0-5765 GCA_038224435.1 Cytophagales bacterium
TTTGCTTCCGTCATGGGCAAAAAAGGCCATGTCATCCGCTTGGATTGCCGATCTTTGGAATTCGAGTATTTTCCACTAAGCTTGCCAAAACACAGTATTTTTTTGATTGACACCTGTGTGAAGCATTCTTTGGCGGACTCGGCATACAACCAAAGACGTGAAGAATGTCAGACAGGCGTGTCGGCTGCACAAAAGACCAATCCTGAAATCAAATCACTCCGAGATATGGATTTGGACTTATTGGCTGCCATCCAATCCACTATCAGCCCAACCGTTTATAACCGATGCAGGTACGTCATTGAAGAAAATAACAGGGTGATTGCCGCTTCCGAATTATTGCAAAGTAATGACCTGAAAGGATTTGGTGAAAAAATGTTTGCATCCCATGAGGGACTTTCCAAATTATATGAAGTATCCTGTCCGGAACTTGATTTTTTGGTGGACTTTACCAAAGGCCTAGAATATGTCCTCGGGAGCCGGATGATGGGAGGCGGGTTCGGTGGCTGTACCATCAATATTGTAGAAAAAGCAAAAGTCAAAACCCTTCAAGAAAATATCCAACCTGCTTTCGAAGCTAAATTTGGAGTTTCTCCAAAGTTCTACGAGGTGAGTTTGGAAGAAGGTACCGGATTAATTTGATGAATTATCATACACAGAAGTAACAAAATTTGGGTGTGCCGGACCCTAATTCTTTTCCGAAAACTTTACTATCCAAGATTTCTCACTCCACTACCAGAACCCAATCCTGACCTTTTCCCTCGGAAGGTGCCTTGATTTTGTTTTTTCCTTTATTCAATTTTGGCCCTGAATAAGGGAAACTTACACCTGTCCTTGGGTCATACCAGTTGGCTTTCAAAGCGGAATTTTTCAATTTGGAGAAATCTACTTCCACACTTTTTCCTGTTGGGAAGTAAATCATGGCATATGTTCCTTCGCTGTCCCTGGTCCCAATCACAAAATGTTCTTCATCTTCCTGCTTGCTTGTCACCAAGTCATAATCCGGAATCCTACTGAAATATGCCTTGGATAGCATTAGGTTTTTGAGGTGCTTGACCTGATTGGCCATAGGCAGGTCCAAAGAAACTTTCCATGGTCTCAGTGGTCCATTTATTGGCGTTCTGTCCAAAGTAAACATTTGCCAAACAGCATGGCAACCATAAGTTTGACCTGCCCCACCGGCAAACACATTCCAATACATGATTCTTCTGATATCATCAGGATTACTATAACCAAGTTCTTTGGCATTGAAGCAGTTGGGATGCTCTTCGTAAAGCGGCTCACCGTCTATGGTAGGTTTTGTTGGATTCAGGCTATAATCATGACTGATAATCCTGTAAGTTGGCTGATTGGGGCAATGACCTGTTTGGTGCATGTTGAAATCCAACCAATCTTCCTGATGAAACCAAGTCGAAGAACCTCCGGGACGGTTAGGTTGGGGATGAAAAGTCATCAAAATCGAATTATCCCTTTTTGCCGAGGCTTCGATACCTTTTGCCATCTCATTCCATACTCCAATGTCCTTAGAATCTTTTCTTGGATTACGGTCTCCTCCAATTATCCAGATCAGGTTTTTCTTATCTGCATACCTTACTCCGATCCATTTCCCATATGTATAGGCATTTTCAATATCGAAAATTTCGGGCCCAACTCCCCAATTATCTTTAAACAATTTATCCCCCCATGTCGGCAAAAATGCAATATGGATTCCTTTTTGCGCAGCTAAGTCAATGATATAATCGACGTGTTCCCAATACTTTTCATTCATTTTCAAAGGAGTAATGGAGAGAAAAGGCTTTTCTCCATAGGAATTTGGTGTGTTCAATCCGTCAATTTCCGCCAAAGCGACTGCCTGCACCACATTGAATCCCTGAGAAGCTCGGGTATCCAGATAATATTCAGCTTCTGCCCTATCGGTCCTATGAAACAATTCCCAAGCGGTATCCGCCATCCAAAAGAAAGGAGATCCATCTGCTTGGGTCAAAAACCTGCTATTTTCAGAGATTTTTATAGGACCTTGGATTTGCCCCATCAATCGTACGGGAACTAATAATAAGAAAAATATCAAAATTGTTTTCATGGCTATATAAAGAAGAAAGGCAGCCGAAACGGCTGCCTTAAGTTTTTAATGTACCGCAGGGACAGCTTCTATTGATTTACTGTTTTTTTGCCAAAAGAAGAATACGGTGAACAAAACAATAAGAATTATCGGAAAAAGCAACATCTTTTCGAGAGTATCCTGACCGGTAGCCAATTCCAAAGCATCTCCCTGAAGTCCGGCGGATAAATTTGCTTCTCGGGAACTATCAATCCACCTCCCAGTAATTGGATTGAAAATGGAATTGGCAAACATGCCCACCCCACCAATAATTGACATTCCTATTGCGCCACTTAGGGGAACTCTTTGGGCAGTCGCTCCAATCATTACAGGCCAAAAATAACAGATACCTATTCCAAATATAATGGCTGCTAAATATGAAATGGGACCGGTAACAGTACTAAACATATAAATTCCAATTGCAGTAAGTATTGCCCCAAAAAGCAAAACTCCGGTTTGACCTAATCTTTCTACCACTGGTCCTGCAAAAAATCTTCCAAATGCCATCACACCAAATGTCAGAGCCAGTATCAACATAGGATCTGCACCGCTGCTCCCCAAAATAAATACCACCCACTGATTTGGACCAAATTCCGAGATCGCCGTTAGTGCCATACAGACGAATAAAAAGATGAATATTGGGCTAAACATGGCTTTAAAGTTATTTTTGAGCGAAGTAACCCCTTCCACCATCGGTTTTGGGAAGGCTTTTCCAAAAAACAATACTGCATAAATCAGAGTAGGGATCATCAATAACCACATCTGGGTTTGCCAGTCCGCCAAAAACCCTCCTGCATCAGTCATGAACTTAGAAATCAAAGCTCCAAGCAGAATCCCGCCCGGGAACCACATGTGGAATCTGTTGAGCATTTTATTCATTTTGACTCTCGAATACATGTCTGCAATCATTGGATTACATGCCGCCTCTGTACAGCCGTTACCGAATCCGATAAAGAGTGTAGAAATCAAAAGAGTAGTATAGCCTCCTGCATAAATGGTTAGAATAATCCCCAATGTATGGGCTACAAAAGCCACCCGCATAATATTAGCAGGACCAAAGGAATGGTATACCAATCCTCCCAATATCATCGATATGGGGAATCCCAAAAACCACATGGAATTGATAAATCCAAGCTGTTCAGCAGACAATCCAAATTCCTGCCCTAATTGAGGTAAAATTCCTGCACGGATGGCAAAGGTGAAAGCTGTGGTGATTAGGGCAAAACAACTTCCGTTGAACAATGCCGATTTATTTAAATTTTCGTTCATATTGATTGGGTTTAAAAGGTTTAAATTGACTTTTAGAGTTGGGTTGACTTAAATAAAGACGGAAAATATAAAAAATATCAGGGATAGCGATACCCTTTCATAAAAAAATATGTCAACGGAATCTTTAACCCAATTTATCTATTGGAGAAAAGGATAACCACGATGGGATAAATGCTTGTTTATGATTAAAAAAAAATTTGAACAACCCGGTTTCCTCTTTAAAAGCTACAAAGAGACTTTTTTTAATCCACCACAGTAACCGAACTCAAGATGGATTTGGAAATATTTTCAATGTTGTTTTTATAAATAATCTTGACTGCATAGGTGCCTGTTTCAATGGTCTTGCCATTAAAATCCCCAAACCATTCACAAGGTTTATTCCCCGAAGTTAGATTTTGATTTGCACATTGGTATACCAATTGGCCCCAATTATTATAAATCCACACCCCTACCTCATCCACCAACGGATTGGAGTAAACCCTAAATGGTCGTTGGCTATCTTTTGTACTCATTCCGGTGGTATGGGTTACCTGGACCTTACATTCCACCAAAACCTCAAATGTCACAGCGTATTTACAGCCCTCAGGATTTGTAACCGCAAGGGTATAATTTCCTCTTTCGGAAGGTGAAAAAACTGCCTCTTCGCTCACCAATTTCCCATTCAAAATCCATTCATACTTTTGAAAATTTCCGGGATCGATGCCTTCATCCAAACCCAAGGCTGGACAGATAAGGTAAGTTTCCTCCACCTCAGGCCTACTTTCATCCATACTTCTCATCACCATGATGACATCTCTACCCAAAAGGCAACCAAGGTTATTGAAGACTTCCACTTCATACGTTCCTTCCTTTGAAACAACTATTTCCTTTTGGTCGGTAAAATTCCGCATCCAAACCAGATTTCCACTGAAGTCCCTGAAGTACCAAGTAATTTTGGAAACCAAATTAAAGTCGGTTTCAAGGGAAACTGTTACATTTTCCCCTTGTGAACAAAACGGTGTGGAGGACAAATTTCCTTCCAAAGCGACGATTGGCTTAATAACTTCAAACTTTTTGATATTTGGTGCAGGACATGGATAACTGCCTTTTGGTCTGACCTCAAGTGAAAACATCCCGTATGTTTCAGGCGTTAGAAATTGTTCGGTTCCAACAAGGACTCCGATTTCATTAAACCAAAAAACATCCACTTCGGCAGCAGCTTTTCCAAAAAGGTTGGCCTCGAAAACAAGTTTTCCTTCACAGTCTTGTTCAAATATTTGAGGTTCAAAGTTCACAGGAGCAAATTTAATAATCAGGATTGTCTTCGTAACAGCACACAATACATTATCAGGATCGGCGCTTTCGGCAGTAATTGTATGAATACCATCCTGTGAAAATGAAATGTTTTCTCCCGGTCCAACCACACTGATATCCCCATTTGGGCTGACTATTGTAAAATTCAACTCCAATTCAGTTTCAGGTATGAGTTGAAAAAAATCACAAACAATCATTTGCTCAGGGATTTCAAATGCTGCAATTGCCGTGGTTTCAGAAACTATGATGAATTTTCTTCCGATTTCACAATTCAGATCATTGAAAACCACAGCTTCATATATTCCGGGATTTTGGATAGTTATTTCTCTTTTGTTTTCGAATTGGTCCAAAACTTGGGTATTACCTGACGGGTCAATGAAAAGCCAAAAAATCTTCTTGACTTCGTTCAAATCAGTTTCCAATTCAATAAAAGATGAACCACCGGGACAAAGGAAAGATGCTTTTAGATTTACTTCTACCGACAAAGCTGAATTTTCAATCATAAAAGCCTTTGGCGGAACAGGACAGGCTTCGGAGTTTTTTGGCTGAACATCAAGTTTAAATTGTCCGGAAGAAATAGGAAACAAAAATTCTTCGGTTCCCACCACCTCGTTTTTTTCATTGATCCACCTGATATTGAATCTACTCGGATCTATTCCGAATAGGTTGGCTTTATACTGTTTATTTCCAAAACAGTCCCTTGAAATCAGTTCAGGCTCATAATCGATCGGATTGGTCAACGTTACAAAAAGACTTGTTTCTCTTGGACATAAGCCTCCCATTGCATCACTTTCAAAACCCAATAAAAAATACTCTCCAGACTGGTCAATTCTAAAAGCTTCACCTTTGTTTTTGGTTACTTTGGAATTATCAGGATAGGTTAAGGTGAAAACCAAGGCTTGATTGGTAAAAGGAACAAAATCAAAATACTCGCAAATTGAAATCCTGTCCGGGATTGTATAGGTTACCTGAGGTTTTCCTCTTACTACAATCCTTTCCGGCTTTGGATTGACACAGCCAGACCCGTTGGTTAATTCTAGGATATAATTTCCCGCAGCCGCATTGATGGAAAATTGCTGAACATCACTGACCTCACCTGATTTTACCA
>JBBRFK010000260.1:0-5756 GCA_038224435.1 Cytophagales bacterium
CAAAAAAGGCTTCAAATCAGATTCGGTGTGGTGGAGCATGAATTGATAGGGAGAATTGTCCATCATTTCCAATAATTGAAGGCATTTGCTGATGATGGTTTTTCGCTGTCCCCAAGCCAGAGTAGCTGCAAAAAAACCTGCTATTTCTATATCCTGTTTGATAGAAAACCGATGTGGGATGGAGATAGGATCAAGCTCTATAAAATCCGGCTGGTTGTAGTGTGTTACTTTTTGATCCAAAAAACCTTTTAAATCCATCTCAAAGTGCCACTTTGACTTCTCCGCCCTGTATGCCGTCAAACCATTTAAATGACAGGTTTTTGTTCTCTTTCTCAGAAAGATGCCAATCAAAGCATTTAATATTGGTCAGTAAAGTGAGGCTGTCTGCATCCGCATTATAAAGACAGATATCAAAATCCGGCAATTCTTTGGATTCAGTACTATTCCATTTCTCGAGCAAAATGCCTTCTTCTATAAACCTGACTTTATTTCCAAAGTAATGGTCCTGCAACACCGAGGGAACACCGTCATTTCTTCTCAGTTGGAAGCAGGAAGGGCCAAACATAATCTGCTTGTACAATTTGGCCTCCAATAATCCTCCTGTTTGGGGCAATGTCAGCCAGTCCGAATCCATGATAACTTCCGGCTTATTGCCTTTTCTAATTCCTGCAAAAACCCTCGACAACAGAGAAAAGAAGTAGGTAATCCCGATAAACAACAATCCAAAAGTCGCCAAAATGGGATAAGTCAACACAAATATGGAATTCCATATAAATCTGAAAAAGTGATGAAATATCAGTTGGCCTTTATTCATCAGAAAATCAATAAGAAATCTCTACAGGAAACCTTGCATTCACTGCCCTTAGCTGATCATAAGCGGCTTTGGACAACTTCACGACAAGTTTGCCATTATCACCGGTATCAGGAAGCTTGCCCACTACCCTGGCAAATATAGTAATGTCATTTTCCTCATTCCTGATCCTCATAATTGTCCCAACAGGTGCTTCCTTATGCAGAACAAGATATTTTTTGTGGTTTGCTGTTCCTTCTATCACCTCTGCCAATCCCATTTCCTTGATGTTTTTGTAGGCAGTACTTGCATCGGCATCCCCAAACCCGGGTTTTGTTGTGCTCAGAGTCGCATTGGATTTTTCGTTGTTGATGATGACAGGGACAGACGAGGTCACCACAGGAACAGTAGAATTGGATTCTCTACCTACTTTAAGTCTTTGTCCTACCGAAATACTGTTGGATGCCAATCCATTCCATGAAAGGACGTCATTTACGTTTGCATTGTACTTTTTGGAAATGGAAAAAAGCGTCTCACCCTGACTTACAGTATGCGTGATCCAGTCACCCGGAAGGTTTGTAGGCGTTGCGGTAGTCTTTGCAGGACTTGGTGTCACCGGGGCAGGAGTTGATGTTTTGGCTAATTCAGGCTTAGATTCTGAAACAGTTTTTGGAGCTGCGGGAGAAGTTATTGTCGGTATTGTTTTTTCCTCCTTCGGTTGGATGACAGGTACGGCTACCGTTTGCACAGGAGCAGATTTTGGTTCTATACCTTTCATAACAAGTGACTGCCCTACACTGATATCAGCACCTTGGAGGTTATTCCAGCCCAAAATCTCGCTTACAGTTACCCCATACTTTTTAGAAATGGAAAACATGGTTTCTCCGGGAACAACTTTATGAACGGTAGACCCCGAAGGTACAGCTGATTTGGTTACATAGGGAATTCTGACACGCTGACCAATTTTTATCCCTTCGGAAAGCTGGGGATTACTTTGCATGATATCATTGACAGCTACTTGATATCTTCTTGATATCCCAAAAAGTGTTTCCTTTTCATCCGCTTGGTGGATAATAAAAGTCTTATCCCCCACCTTTTCTATCCCCACTGAATCTCTTGACACTAACTCTCTTGCATTGACCTGAAATCCAAAAGCCAGACAAAATCCTAAAATTGCAATCTTTTTCATGTATATGTAACCTACGTATTTGCGTACAAAGTTCAGATTTATTTTTTCATTTGCAAGGAAACTTACACTTGCCATAGACAAACTTTCATCCAAAACACCAACGGAGAAAAGTCTTTTTATTATAAAAAAAATCATAAATAGGTTTTAAGCTCTTGACTTGAAAGATCCAATTTCAAACTTCTTTTCCATTAGTTCGGTTTTTCAAAAATCCTGGACTGATTAATCTATATGCCTTTCTTACTACCAACTAATTAAAATAAGATTTAAGGTTAAATTAGACCTGCTTTGGACCCTGCCTCCGGTAGGCGGGTGTGGCCTGTTGACAATGGACGATGACCTGCACCAAAAGTGATTCGAAATAAACTTAATGGCATAATTGCGGATAATTATACCTTTTTATAACAAAATCAATCCTCCATCCATCAAACCATTACCCCCCTTGTATCAAAAGAATATTTTACCTGACTGATTTGGATTTATTTAATCCGTAGAAATCAAAATTTATCCCTATGACAAAAAGAATACTTACCCAAATGAGCATTCTGTGCCTGATGATGCTGTGGATGTTTGCCCAACAGCCCGCACTGTTTGCACAGAAAGTTGATATGGATCAATTCAAATCCATGAAAGCAAGAAATGTAGGCCCCGCTGCCATGAGTGGAAGAATCACTGCAATAGATGCCATTCACGAAAATCCACAGATTATTTACGCCGGTTCCGCTTCCGGTGGGCTTTGGAAATCAACTTCCGGTGGCATCACCTGGACCCCTATTTTTGACGAACAAAAGGTTCATTCCATTGGCGCCATTTCCATCTACCAAAAGAATCCAAACATTATCTGGGTGGGCACAGGCGAAGGAAATCCAAGAAACTCGTTGAACATGGGCCTCGGCGTATACAAGTCCATGGATGCAGGTCAGACCTGGCAGGCAATGGGATTGGAAAAAACCAAAGCCATCCATAGAATTATTGTACACCCCGATGATCCCAATACTGTCTATGTCGGAGCAATCGGTTCTCCTTGGGGAGAGCAGGAAGACCGTGGTGTGTACAAAACCACTGATGGTGGCAAGACCTGGCAAAAAATCCTTTACATCGATGCCAAAACTGGCGTTGGCGAAATGATCATGGATCCCAATAATCCCAACAAGATTTTTGTCAACATGTGGGAACACAGGAGATACCCTTGGTTTTTCAAATCAGGAGGTCCTTCTTCAGGACTTCATGTGACCATAGACGGCGGAGAAACGTGGAAAAAACTTGACGAAAAAAATGGCCTTCCAAAAGGTGATCTGGGAAGAATGGGATTGGCCATGTCCAAAGCAAACAGCCAAAAAGTGTATGCTTTGATTGAGTCTTCCAAAAATGCGCTTTATGTATCCGAGGATGGAGGCAATAATTTCAAGTTGATCAACGATAAACCTGAAATCGGCGACAGGCCTTTCTATTATTTTGAAATATATGCCGATCCTAAAAATGCTGACCGTATCTACACGCTTTACTCTAGAGTAGGAATGAGTGAAGATGGTGGAAATTCATTTACTCAAATATTATCCTATGAGGGTGTTCACCCTGACCACCATGCTTGGTATATCAATCCCAATGATCCAAAATTGATGATCGATGGAAATGACGGGGGCTTGAACATCACCCGGGATGGGGGGAAAACCTGGTATTTTGCTGAAAACATTCCTGTTGGCCAATGGTACCATATCAATGTGGACAATGAAGTGCCTTACAATATTTACGGCGGACTTCAGGACAATGGAAGCTGGGTTGGCCCGGCTTATGTCTGGAGAAGAGATGGCATCCGAAACACCTACTGGCAGGAAATCATGTTTGGTGATGGATTCGATGTAGTATCCGATCCCACTGACTCGAGGTACGGTTATGCCATGTCCCAAGGGGGCAATGTTGCGAGATTTGATAAGGAAACAGGGCACAAAAGGAATGTCCAACCTACCCATCCTGATAAAGATATCTTTTTGAGATTCAATTGGAATGCTGCCATTGCACAAGATCCACACAACACAACCACCATTTATTATGGAAGTCAGTTTTTGCATAAAAGTACTGACCGCGGCGAAACGTGGGAAATCATCTCCCCGGATTTGACCACCAATGATCCCGAAAAACAAAAGCAACAAGAAACAGGCGGTTTGACCTTTGATGTGACCGGAGCGGAAAACCATACGACGATCATCGCCATCGCTCCAAGTCCGATAGATCCTAATGTAATTTGGGTAGGTACTGATGACGGCAATGTCCAAGTAACCAAGGACGGAGGAAAGACATGGACAAATACTGGTGCCAAATTAACAGGATTACCGAAGGCAAGTTGGATTCCTCAGATCCAAGCGTCGAAATATGACGCAGCAGAGGCTTTTGTCATTGCCAACAACTACCGGAACAATGATTTCTCAGCCTATGCCTATAGAACCAAAAACTATGGCGCAGCTTATGAAAGAATTGCCGACGACAGCAAGGTATGGGGCTTTGCCCTCTCTGTAATTCAAGATCCTGTAGAACCAAATCTGGTTTTCTTGGGTACAGAGTATGGTCTATATGTGAGTTTTGACGATGCCAAAACCTGGAATCAATGGAGACATGGCTATCCAAATGCCGTTTCCACCTATGACATGGTGATACAGGAAAGAGAGGCGGACTTGGTAATTGGAACCTTTGGTAGGTCTATTTATGTGTTGGATGATATCCGACCATTGAGGATTTTTGCCAAAAACTCAGGCAAAACACCAATAGAGAAGTTGACAGCAATCCCCGCCCCGGATGCCTATCAGGCTGAAATCCATCAGCCGCACGGAGAAAGATTTCCCGGAAGCGGTAAGTATGCAGCTGAAAACAGAGATTTTGGAGGAAGATTAAGTTTTATACTCAATGATCAAGGAAAAGAAAAGTTGGATTCTGTAGTGGTTTCCATTTTCAATGAAGAAGGTGAACAAATCAGGACAATAAAAAAACTTCCAACACAAGGAGTAAATAGGGTTTCATGGAATCTTGACAGAAAGTCATCCGTCGAAACCCCATCATTTGGTGGTGGCGGAGGCGATGTCCAAGGTGGAATATCAC
Source organism: Cytophagales bacterium (assembly GCA_038224435.1). GTDB lineage: Bacteria > Bacteroidota > Bacteroidia > Cytophagales > Cyclobacteriaceae > Cognataquiflexum. Next base: position 5,067 of record JBBRFK010000260.1, read on the forward strand.
GTGGATTTTATGAGCCAAGCGGTGGTCCGGCATTGCCTGGAAAATACAAGGCAGTATTCAAGTATGGGGAAAACACAGCGGAAACGTCGATCATGGTTTATTCAGATCCGAGAATCCAACCTAATTTGGCCGACTTGAAGGCAAGACAGGATTTTATCCAACAAACAGAAGCATTGTCAGGTGAGGTTATGAAAGCCACAAGGCAGCTTGATGAGGCCAAAAAGACAATTGACAAACTATTGGCCTATGCCAAGGATGTCGATTCTGAATCTGTAAAAGAGTTGGTCAAACTTGCCAATGAAACCAAAAAGAAAGTAGACACCACAAGGGAAGCATTCTATGGTCCTACGAGGGAAGGTCAGGGAATTGTCAGAAACCTTTATCCTACTACCATGAGCAGGTTGTTTGAACCAAGGAGTTATGCCAATTCATCTTTTGCTGCACCTGGTCCTACGGAAGCAAGAATGTTGCAGCAAGCAAAAGAAAGTGCTGAGTCTGCGCTGAAAGTCTGGAATAATTTCTTCGAAAATGACTGGAAGCAATTTGAGGAAAAAGCTAAAGCAACCCAAATCGATATCTTCAAAGAAATCGAAAAAGTGGAAGTAAAATAATTGCAACGTTTCCCCAAAATCAAAACACCCGACCAAATGGCCGGGTGTTTTTCGTTTATATGCAATTGGGAAATCATTT
>JBBRFK010000261.1:0-5756 GCA_038224435.1 Cytophagales bacterium
ATCTATCGCGCATGGATGAAAAACCAGGGATTTCCCCACCACCTTTTTGAAGGCAGGCCGGTCATCGGCATCTGCAACACTTACTCAGAACTCACTCCCTGCAATGCCCATTTTAGAGAATTGGCCGAAGCCCTGAAAAGAGGAATCTGGGAAGCAGGCGGATTTCCTTTGGAATTTCCGGTGATGTCTTTGGGCGAATGCTCCATCAAACCTACTGCCATGCTATTCAGAAACCTCGCCAGCATGGACGTGGAAGAAAGCATCCGTGCCAATCCCATGGACGGCGTGGTCCTGATGTGCGGTTGTGATAAAACAACCCCTTCTTTGGTAATGGGAGCGGCTAGCGTCAACCTGCCGACCATCGTGGTTTCAGGCGGACCGATGCTTGCAGGAAGATTCAAAGGAAGGAAAATAGGCACTTCAGATTTATGGCGTTTTGCTGAGGAATTCAAAAAAGGAGAACTCTCCCAAGAGGATTTCACTGCCGCAGAAGCCGCTATGGCAAGGTCTCAGGGACATTGTGCTCCTATGGGTACAGCTTCGACCCTGGCAGCCGCGGTAGAATCCTTGGGCTTAGCACTTCCGGACAATGCCACCATCCCTGCTGCGGACTCCAGGAGAAAAGTATTGGCGCACATGTCCGGAATCAGGATCGTAGAGATGGTGAAGGAAGACCTGAAAATGACCGATATCCTGACGAGAAAATCCTTTGAAAATGCAATCATGGTCAATGCCGCTTTGGGAGGTTCTACCAATTTTATCCTCCACCTGTTGGCCATCGCAGGAAGGATTGGGGTGGAATTGAATGTGGACGATTTTGATAAATTTTCAGCCCATATTCCTTTGATTGCCAATGTGCAGCCTTCGGGAGAAAATTTCGTTGAAGACCTTTTTTATGCAGGAGGATTACCCGCAGTGATGAAGGAAATTTCCTCTCTTCTTCACCTTGACGCAGTCACAGCCAATGGCAAAAAACTAGGTGAAAATATCCTGAATGCAGAATGCTGGGACCGAAACCTGATCGGGACTTTGGAAAAACCATTCAAACCTGAATCCGGCATCGCTGTCCTCAAAGGCAATCTTTGTCCGGAAGGCGCGGTGTTGAAACCTTCAGCTGCCACCCCTTCCCTTTTGGTACACCGAGGTCAGGCAGTGGTATTTGAAGATATCGATGATTACAAAAAGAGGTTGGATGACCCGGATCTGGATGTGACTCCGGATTCTGTTTTGGTATTGAAAAACGTGGGACCGAAAGGCTATCCCGGTATGCCCGAGGTAGGCAATATGCAGCTGCCGATGAAGATTCTCCAACAAGGCGTCAAAGACATGGTGAGGATATCGGATGGAAGGATGAGTGGAACCGGTTATGGGACTGTGGTGCTCCACGTTTCGCCTGAGTCCGCGGTGGGTGGCAATCTCGCCTTGGTGCAAAATGGAGATTGGATCCAGCTCGATGTTCCAAACCGCTCTTTGAACCTTGAGGTTTCGGAAGAAGAACTGGCCAAAAGAAGGGCTGCATTTCAACCGCTTCAGCTCGGTTACGACAGAGGCTATGTCAATATGTTTATACAGAATGTAACACAGGCGCATGAAGGGGTTGATTTTGATTTTCTCAAAGGAGCTTCAGGACCTGTGGTCAAAAGAGACTCTCATTAAATTCGGATTCAACCATGAAAAGCCAAAACAAAGTAGTCCTGATCACAGGAGCCGGACAAGGGATAGGATTAGAGATAGCCTTGATTTTGGCAGAAAAAGGGCACCACATTATTTTGAATGATATTGAAAAAGGATTAACCGGGGAAGCAGTGGACCACGTCATCAAAGTAGCAAAAGGCAAGGTTTTGGGAATTTCAGGTGATTCCGGGGATACGGTGTTTATCCAGGAAATGGTAAGCTTGGCGGAACAGGAATTTGGTGGATTGGATATCGCCATAGCCAACGCTGGCATCACACTATACGGGAATTTCTGGGAATACGCTTACAATGATTTTCTTGAGGTGATGCGGGTAAATGCCGGAGGTACTTTCTTTCTTGCCCAAGCTGCCGCAAACCTTATTAAAAAGCAAAAAACAGGCGGTTCTCTCCTTTTCACTTCTTCAGTCACTGCACATCAGGCGCACAAAAATCTGGCGGCTTATGCCATGAGTAAGGCAGCTATTGAAATGTTGGCAAAGAATTTGGTAATAGAACTATCAGAATACCACATCAATGTGAACAGCATCGCACCCGGAGCCACATTGACCTTAAGGACAGCCACAGATCCTGAATACGAAAAAACCTGGTCCAAAATCACACCGATGGGTCGTCCCGCTTCAGTCAAAGACATCGCGCAGGCTGCTGCGTTTTTGGTTTCGGATGAAGCAAGACATATCACCGGCCAAAACCTTGTCATTGACGGTGGATGGACGGCTATCAGTCCTTCGCCATATAATTAATTCGGAAAATCATTTCTTGGTTTCAAATTAAAATTAATATTGCACTATAATTACCAAGTAAGACTCTAATCTATTTATACACATTCGGGAAAACCCCGGAAAACAAGCCAACACCCACATATGAAAATTGCAATCCATGACCTTTTGGAGTACATCCAAAATAGTAACAATGCTACCATTGACCTTTTGGTCGAAAACAAAGCAAACCTTCCAGACAAAGCAATTGAAATTTATAGCCATATGATCAATGCACACCATGTATGGAATGCAAGGATTCTTGGAAAAAAGCCTTTTTTCAAAGTATGGCAAACCCATTCGGTAGAGGTTTTCTCAGAAATGAATGAGGAAAACTATCTAATTTCCAAAAAAATCATCGAAAACAATGAACTGGAAAAGATCATTTCCTACCAAAACGGCCAAGGATTGGCATATCAGAATACGATCAAGGACATCATGTTTCATATCATCAACCATTCGAGCTACCACAGAGGCCAAGTAATGTTGATGGTAAGCAATAGCGGAATCAAAACTATCCCTACAGATTATATCCTAACCAAAAGATTAACATGCATGGCCCAAAAAAACCCGATTACTATTTTGCCGGACCTTGGAAATTAAAAGGGGAAGGCATTATCCTTGCTTACAGATTCGAAAAGGAATGGGTGGAAAATAACGGGTTTTTGAAAGAGGATTTGAAAGGAAAATACAAAGGTGGCATCGGCTATGTCATGCTAGTAAGGTATACCGACTCACCTGTTGGTCCTTACAACGAATTGCTTTTCATTCCCGGTAAATTCAGTCCGGACAATAAACAAACCATCACCAAAATCTATGTGGATTCGGAATCAAGTACTCAGAATGGAAGGTACAATTGGGGGATTCCAAAGGAAACCGTTCCCATAATATGGCGAAAAGAGGGCAAAACAGAAACCATCGCTATCGGGTCAGAGGATGACCCAATACTTTTTTGTAAAATCTCTGCCGGAGGAATTTTATTTCCGGCAACAACCAAATTACTTCCGATCAGACTTTTTCAAGAATTGGAAGGAAAAACCTTTCTCACCAATCCAAAAGGCCATGGATGGGGCAAATTTGCCAAAATAGAATCCATGAAAATCAATCCGATGTATTTTCCCGACATCAGCAAGCTCAAACCTTTGCTCTGTGTGAAGATAAATCCATTCACCATGGAATTCCCACTTCCCGAACAGCATGGCGATCAGCAATAAAAATATCGTCATTACCGGTGCGGCCTCAGGGATTGGAAAAGAACTTGTCCTCCAACTTGGCGGCCTTAACAACAAGATTCTTGCCATCGATATCAATGAAGCAGCTTTGGAAACCCTTTCCAAAAGACACCCCGATATTGACGTCTTGACTTTGGATTTGACCAAAGCTGAAAGCGTTTCGGTGATTTTCAATTGGATCCATAATAACTGGAAATCCGTTGACCTCTTCTTTGCCAATGCAGGTTTTGCAAAGTTTGGTCCATGGGAAATCACCGACACCAAAACGTTCGGAAAAATGCTTCAGGTCAATGTACTCTTCCCCATTGAAACAGCGAAAATCCTCCACCAAAACCAAGCCCAACATCCATGCAGGTTGGTATTGACGGCATCTGCGATGTCTTTTTGGCCTGTTCCCGGATATTCCGGCTATGCAGCCACTAAAGCAGCTTTACACCAATTTGTGGATACCGTCAGAAGTGAAGGCAATGGAGAATGGATAACAGTGGTCTATCCTATTGCCGCGGATACTGATTTTTTCAAAAATGCGGGAAAAGGAGTCCCCAAGGCTTTTCCTATCCAATCTGTAAATGCCGTCGTCAAAAACATTATCCGTGGGGTAGAGAAAGAAAAAAAAAGAATATTTCCTTCGAGGCTTTTCCAAGCAGTCATGCTGGCAAACAGAGTTCTACCTATTTTTAAACCGATTTATTTTTTCTTGGAAAGAAAAAAACTCAAAAGGTGGCCCGTGGATAGATCGAAAACCTAATCATACATGAAAGGCATCCTTTTTTCAAAAGAAAACAATAAATTGGTAATCAATCAGCTATAACCAATCCAAATACTTATGAAAACCAGATCCCTGTCCCTCCTCTTGCTTGGCCTAACTGTGTTTTTTTCTTGTGCAAAAAAGGAAGAAGATACCCTCCCGTTAAAAGTTGCAAAAGCATATGGCTTTGAAAACTTCGACAAGATAAACTCCATCGCTTACCAATGGAACGTGCAGCCCAATCCTGAAACCCTTCGAACCCGAAACTGGAAGTGGAACATCAAGGAAAATACCGTTTACTTTGCCGATGCGGACACCAGCTATACCTACAGCCTTGACCTGCCAAAAGAAGAAATTCCTGAAGCTGATGGCGGCTTTATCAATGACAAATATTGGTTTATGTTTCCTTTTCAGTTGGTCTGGGACAAAGGCTACACCTTCACAGTCATTGAAAATACAAAAGCCCCGATTTCGGGTTTGCCGACTAAACAATTGACCATCGTTTATAATGACGCCGACGGATATACACCGGGAGATGCCTATGACCTGTATTTGGATGAAAACCACCTGATCAAAGAATGGGTCTTCCGAAGAGGAAATGGCCTGGAGGGAAGACCAATTACATGGGAAAACGAACAGGAATTCAAGGGAATCAAATTTGCCACCGAACATAGAAATGATGCCGGAGTGAAATTTATCTGGTTTTCGGATATTGTGGTGGAGTGATCCACTTGAATGCTAAATGATGCCTGAATCGCTAATTCCTTTGCTTAAAGGGACGGAAGTCGGAAGACCGAAGTAAAAGCGCCGCAAGATTTTATATTTGCCTTTGACATCCAATCAATCCTATTTCTTCCCATAAGTAAGAGATAAATTAATTCAATTTTCAATTCAACCAAATATGAAAAAACTCATCTTCCTTTCAATTTTTTTATTTTCCTTCAATGCCTTTTCACAAAAGCTAACTAAAACTGAAAAGCAACTGATAGAGACCATTGACAAGAATTACCAAGAGACAGTGGCGCTGTTGGAAGAAATTGTGAATATCAATTCAGGAACCTTCAACATGGAAGGAGTGCGGCAAGTGGGAAGGGTTTTCGAAAGGGAATTTGCAAAAATCGGATTTGAAACCGAATGGATCACCTTGCCTGATTCTCTCAAAAGGTCAGGGCATTTTGTAGCTACAAGAAAAGGAACCAAAGGGAAAAAGCTTTTTTTCATAGGTCATCTGGATACTGTTTTTGAAAAAGAAATGCCCTTTTATCCTTTCACCATGGTCAATGACTCTACGGCCAAAGGTCAGGGCGTCAACGACATGAAAGGGGG
>JBBRFK010000262.1:0-5743 GCA_038224435.1 Cytophagales bacterium
CAAACAGGGTTTGCGGATTTTGGACATTGGAACAGGTTCGGGATGTATTCCCATCACCCTAGATCTAGAAATGTCCGATCCAAAAGTCTATGCCATCGACATCAGCGGAGAGGCCTTGGAAATCTCCGAACAGAACGCTGATCTGCTCCATTCAAAAGTTGAATTCAGACTCTTGGATATTCTCCAAGAAGAACTTCCCTATGGGAATCTTGACATCATTGTCAGCAATCCTCCTTATGTCAGGCATTCAGAAAAAGACCTGATGCATACCAATGTTTTGGCCCATGAACCACATTTGGCTTTGTTTGTATATGACGAAGATCCTTTGCTCTTTTATAGAGTAATCAGCCAAAAAGCTAAAAAAGCCCTCAAACCAGGAGGAAAGCTCTATTTTGAAATCAATGAGGCATTTGGAAAAGAAACCAAACTTCTGATGGAAAATCTGGGATTCGAAGAAGTCAAAATTTTGGAAGACCTGAATGGAAAAGAAAGGATGGTCTCAGGGATCAACCATTCATAAATTCCCCGATCCAGAATATTCCCTTTCCCTTAATGATGGTTGTCCCTTCTACCACTTCCACAAAAGTGGCATGTTTGACCTGAACCATCTCGTTTCCTTCGGGCGTTTGAATCTCCAGTATCGTCCCTTCCGGTGCAAGTAATTGCAGCGAAGTAGCTGGAAACCATTTTTTGAATTGCCCATCTTTTATTGGAAAATATCGGATCGGACCATCCCAAACCACGATATCCAAAAATCCGAGCATCGGTTCCAATTCAAATACTTTCAAGTGGTCAAGCCCGACGATATTCACCGCACCATGTTTGGAATCAATCAAATACTGAAGGCCTTCATCCAAAAATTTGCCTTCCCTGACACCCAAAAACTTGACAGGATATTGTTCTTCAAGAAGATGATAATGATTTTTCTGAAAATCCATTTCTGCCAAAATCAAGTCAATCTTGATGCCCCAGGAAATGACCACAGGCACTTCCTCCTGCGATACCAATATGGTGGGAACCCATTCCAACAAGGGCGCCACCTGATCGAAACTGATTCCGGAGGTATTCAAAATCAGCAGAGCAGGCTCTTGCTGTTCTTTGACAAAATGATGGGAGGACATAGTTGATTTGAAAATTGAAAGGCTGGAAAATTACAAAATAATTATCCAATATAATTTATCAAAAATCCTTTCATTTAAACCGCACCACTTTTCCATGTGCTTTGGAGGTCATTTCTTGAGGGATAGCTGCGGAGATTTCATTGTAGAGCAACTCCACCAGTTTCTTTTTCAAGAAACTCCTAGTCAAAACAATACTTACTTCCCTGACCGGGGTCTCGTCGCTGAAAGACCTTAGCCTGGATTTTTCTTCTTCGTTCAGTGAAGCGGTTGCCAACTCAGGCAAAAGTGTGATCCCTGTATATTGGTTGACCATATTTTTCAATCCTTCTAGGGAACCGCTTTCATAATGGAAATTCATCCGCTCAAATTTGGTCTGATTGCAAAGGTTCAATACCTGATCTCTGAAGCAATGGCCCTGCTGCAGCATCCACATGTCATCTGTTTCCAAATCTTTGACCAACAGTTTGTCTTTGGATAGTAGAGGATGCCCTTTAGACAGATAGGCATAGAACTTTTCGTAAAACATGGGTTTTTCCACGATGCCGCTTTCATCCAAAGGAGTAGCCACAATCCCAAGATCGAGTTCGTCATTCTTCAATTTTTTGATGATTTCTTCCGTCACGGTTTCTTCCACCTGCAATTTGACATGGGGGTATTTTTCCAAAAAAGAACGGATAAAACGGTGAAGCAGGTAAGGCGCCAAAGTAGGAATAATCCCCAACTTGATCACCCCACTGATGTCTCCTTTGAGTTGGGATACAAGTTCGAAAATTCCCTTGCTCTCGGATACCACCCTCTTCGCCTGTTCGATGATCTGGGTTCCGATTTCGGTGGGAATCACCGGCATTTTTGACCGGTCAAACAAGATCACTTCCAACTCCTTCTCTAATTTACTTACCTGGGCACTGAGCGTCGGTTGGGTCACAAAACAGGACTCCGCAGCATGGCCAAAATGCCTTTGCTTGTCTACCGCAATGATATATTCAAGTTGTTGGATAGTCATAGGCATTGAGAAAGAAAGATAATAAGTGAATACAAACAGGTGCTTTCTTGTTCAGACCAAATATAAAATACTTTTTCTTTTTATTTAGATTTGATTTAAATAATGATTATTTTTGACGCACAAAATCAAAAAAGCATGTTAAAAAACATCATCAAATCGACTTTAATCGCCTCTTTTGGGGCAATTTTATTCTCCTGTGGTGGCACCACAGAACAAAAAGAAGAAGTGGTCAATGTCTATACCCACAGACATTATGAAGCAGACCAACAGCTTTTTGACAAGTTTACCGAGCAGACCGGCATTAAAGTAAATGTGGTCTCCGCCTCGGCAGATGAGCTCATCCAAAAACTGGAATTGGAAGGCGCAAATTCCCCCGCGGACGTGCTGATCACCGTAGATGCAGGCCGTCTTCACAGGGCAGAATCGAAAGGTTTGTTTCAATCCGTCAGCTCTGAAACTTTGAATTCAAATATTCCCGCAAAATTCCGTGATCCACAAGGATTTTGGTTTGGGCTGACCTACAGGGCCAGGATTTTGGCATATAGTACAGAAAGGGTAAAACCTGAAGAATTGAGCACCTATGAAGCGCTCACAGAACCACAATGGAAAGGCAGGATCCTGACAAGGTCTTCCGAAAATATCTACAACCAATCCCTCATGGCCTCCGTCATTGCACAACATGGCAAAGAAGGCGCTGAACAATGGGCTGCCGGTCTATTGGCAAACATGGCTAGGGAACCCAAAGGCAGTGACAGGGATCAGGTGAAGGCAGTTGCCGCAGGTGAAGGAGATGTAGCCATCGTCAATACTTACTACATCGGCATCATGCTCAATGACGAAAATGAAGAAGAGAGAAAGGCAGCAGAAAAAATTTCCATTTTCTTTCCTAACCAAAATGACCGGGGCACTCACATCAATATCTCGGGAGCGGGTGTGACCAAATATTCACCAAATAAAGACAATGCCATCAAGCTCATTGAGTTTCTCTCAGGAGCCGAAGCACAAGGCTTGTTGGCCAACATCAATTTTGAATATCCAGTCAATCCAAATGTTGAATTCTCTGACCAACTCAAAAAGTGGGGAACATTCAAAGCCGATGAGGTAAACCTGTCTGTTTTGGGTGATAACAACAGTGATGCAGTAGTCATATTTGACAAAGTCGGTTGGAAATAATCTGAAATATTGGATATCCTCAGACGCAATTATTATTGGTGGAATAAGTGGACCGGCTACGCTTTGCTGATATTGCTCCTGGTAGCCACACCCTTGTTCACCATCTTTATCAAATTATTTGAAAGTCCGGGAGGGAGTTGGCAGCACATTGCCAACAACCTCCTTTTTGGCTATTTCCAAAATACCGTTTTCCTGCTCCTGGGAGTTGCTTTCTTTACTTTTTTGATTGGGGTCAGTTCTGCTTGGCTGGTTTCAAATTATGAATTTCCTGGAAGAAAATACTTCGAGTGGCTGTTGATCTTGCCCTTGGGATTTCCAGGGTATATCATGGCCTATACCTATGTCGGTCTCTTGGATTACACAGGACCTGTTCAGGTATTTTTACGAAATAGCTTTTATATCAAGTTTCAGGGCAGTGTGATAGACATTATGAATCTTCCCGGAGCGGTATTCATCCTATCCATCACTCTGTATCCTTATGTCTTTCTGATCTCTAGGGCTTCCTTTTTACAGCAATCCAAAACACTTCAAGAGGCCTCTTTTTTATTAGGAGCCAATAGGCTGACGACCTTCTTCAAAGTTGCATTGCCTATGGCGAGACCGGCCATCGTTGCGGGAATCGCTTTGGCATGCATGGAAGTTCTCAATGACTACGGGACAGTCAAATACTTTGGTATCAATACCTTTACAACTGGGATTTTCAGGGCCTGGTTTTCTATGGGCGATGTCTCCACAGCCATTTATCTGGCTGCCATTCTGATGGTTTTTGTATTTCTGATCCTATACCTGGAATCCCGGCAAAGAGGGAACAGGCAATTCTCGGCCGTCACCGGACTTCACAAACCCACTGACCGAATTATTCCAAGTTCAGGCAAAAAAGCACTTTACACAGGAATTTGTAGCCTGATCTTCTTACTCAGCTTTCTTTTTCCCTTTTTCCAACTTCTCCACTGGGTCAGTATGACCTATCACAAAGTGGTGAATCAGGATTTCTTTTTACTCATCTACAGAAGTTTTGGTCTTGCGGCGGTCAGTGGCTTGGTCATTGTCATTCTTGCTGTGGTTTTACTCTATGCGCTGCGGCTGAGTCCTTTTAAATGGGTAAAAAACGTCACCAAATTTTCCACTTTGGGCTATGCGATTCCCGGGGCGGTGATTGCTGTGGGGGTGATGATTCCATTCCTTGCACTCGACAAATGGATATTTGCGACACTGTTATCCTCGAAAACTGCCGGACTACTTTTTTCAGGCACCCTATTCACTTTGGTTTTTGCCTACATCGTCCGGTTTATGGCAGTGGGATACAACCCGGTAGAAGCGGGGTTTCAAAAAATCGGCATCCATGTAAATGAAGCAAGCAGGTTGCTTGGAGTCCGAAGCACCAAGACACTCTGGAAAATCGACCTTCCCCTCATCAAAACAAGTCTTGTTTCTGGCGCGTTGCTCGTATTTGTGGATGTATTAAAAGAATTACCCTTAACTTTGATTTTGAGACCATTCAACTTTCAGACATTGGCCACCAAAACTTTTGACATGGCCACCAATGAAATGATCGCTGAATCCTCCAATGCAGCCCTGATCATCATTTTGACCGGAATCATTCCCATAATTTTGCTCAACAGGATGATCATGAAAAGAGGGAAAGAGGCAAAACCGAAAATCTCCGGATGACAATTTTATCACTCCAAAAAATCAGTAAAAAATACAGTCAGGCAAAGGATTTTGCAGTGAATGATATTTCCTTTGATGTCAAAGAAGGGGAAATTTTGGCACTCGTGGGAGAAAGCGGTTCAGGGAAAACCACACTTTTGCGCTTGATTGCCGGCTTGGAGCATCCGGATTCCGGCTTAATCTGCCTTTCGGGAAAGGTAATCGTCGAAGGAAACAAATCAGTCCCGGCACATGAAAGAGAGGTAGGCATGGTTTTTCAGGATTATGCCCTCTTCCCTCATTTGACCATTTTGGAAAATGTGAAATTCGGCATCAAAAAAGCCATGGGTGATCCAATAAAGGTTGCCAAAAAAACGCTGGCTTTGGTGGGGTTGATGGAAGATGACAACAAATATCCACACCAGCTTTCGGGCGGGCAGCAGCAGCGGGTGGCTTTGGCAAGGGCGATCGCCCCCAATCCGAAAATCCTTTTGATGGACGAGCCATTCAGCAACCTTGACGCATTGCTCAAAGATCAGGTGAGGGAAGAGATCCGTCAAATCATCAAGAAAACCGGAATTACTGCGATTTTTGTCACCCACGACACCAAAGATGCCTTGTCCACAGCAGACAGGATCGCCATCTTACACAAGGGATTTCTTCAGCAAATAGACAGTCCCAAAGAGCTTTATGAAAACCCTATAAATCCATACGTGGCAAACTTTTTTGGAAAGAGAAATGAAATCATGGCTACTCCCTCAGAAGAAGGATTTTATACTTCATTTGGATTCATCAC
>JBBRFK010000263.1:0-5743 GCA_038224435.1 Cytophagales bacterium
TACATCCGGCAAAGTGGATTCCGGTTTTTCCGGGGAACATGCGATACTCATTCCTGTGAGGATAATTAGGATGTTTTGGATTGATTTATTCATAGTTGCTAGCGAATGAGGTGCAAATATAGGGAAATGGTGGTTGGATTGAGAACCATAGGAATTTAAACCATTGAAATAATCAAACCGAATGCGAAACCCAATCAGGAGCATTATCCATTTTGACAAAAGGTTAAGACCAATTCGGAGGAATACTACAAAAGTCAGCGTTGTGGATATCCTTTTTTTCTATGTATTTGTAGAATTGCTAATTCTAAAAAAAAATAACCAAAAAAAATTATGGCTATTAAAAGTTAGCCCAAACTATAAAAGAAATAAAAAAACCAAGGGGAAACTCAAGAAGCCTCCCCTTACAAATAAGTTTACCTTTATTTTTATTCAATAAGAATTTGTTCTCTAATCAATTCCCCATCCACTGTAACATGAATGAAATAAACTCCTTTTTTCAAAATACTGACATCGAATATGATTTTAGACCCCTCTCGATAGCCTTTTGAAACTTCCTTACCATCCGAATTCAACAGAATCGCAGATTCAATTATAGGTGCATCATCTTTAGAAACATCCTGGGACAGCGGTATCATTTCAATATTTAAAATTTCTGAAGTCGGATTTGGATAGGCACTAACTGCGAATGAACTCGGACAGTTCCAATTTTGTCTGGTAAGAAAGAAATTATAATTAGCACCTTGACCGCAGGAATTAGATGCCCTAGTGGAAATAACAATTGATGTCATACTAGGAGGAAAATTAAAATCCATGGTATTGTTCCCGATCCAGTGTGGAACCCCGGAAGGAACTGTCCATGTGGCTGTTCCGGCATTTCCCCCCATTGGAGTTACATTAAGAAAGTGGTTCCGCGGACACAGGGATACAGATTGACTAGGGAAAACAGGTTGATTGTTGACCCTCATGTTTGTAATATGTGGGGTACCAATCCATATATTTCTTGTCAAAACTGAAGGAGTACAACCACCTGAAATTGTAACAGTTAAAGTAACCGGCCCACTAAAGTTGTTCAAGCGTGTTCCATGACCAGAACTTGGATTTATAGAAAAACCACTTGGATTGCTACTTGCCCATGTAACAGACCTTCCTGCAGGTAAGTTTTGAATAGAGTAAGAACCAGTTGAACAAACCAAAGATGGACCATTAATTGGGAATGCAGCTTGGAGAGCTCCGATCGCACTTACTCTTCCGTATCCCATTTGATCGTTCCAAGTTAGATTGGGTTGTTCACCTGATCCTAAAGTATAGGTGTAATTCCCCACTTTTTCAGCTGAACTTTCTATAGCATTGCGTACTTGTTGTAATGTTAAATTAGGATTAATAGAAAGAATCAAAGCGGCTATACCCGCTACCTGAGGGGCGGCATATGAAGTACCCTCAAGTGTGGTAAAATTTCCAATATCCCCAAGATTAGTATTATACCCAAAAGAGCCTTGCCTATCAGTAGTAGTTATACTTACTCCGGGTGCTACTACATCCAAACCTGTACCAAAACTGGAAAAGTTTGCTCTGATCGCATTTCGATTAATAGCCCCTATAGATATTGTTAAAGGATTATTTGAAGGATATTCAATTGAATTAGAAGAACCATTACCACTTGAAAAAATTACAATAGAACCTAAACCATTTCTGCCTTGATTTACAGCATTTTGTATAGCGTTGTTTATTGACGGTTCATTCACCGAAGCACCCCAACTATTATTTATTATTGCTGCACCATTTTGCCACGCCCAATTAATCCCAACACCACGATAATGACGGGAAAGCACATTGTTAGCTAGAGAAGTACTAATTGACATCAATTGAATATCCGGAGCTATACCCGATATACCTATCCCATTATTTCTGGTTGCACCAACAACACCTGCTAATGCCCATTCTCTAATTTCAGATGATTGTAATTCCATCATCTGCCCCTGCTACAGAAAAGATATTTTGGTCACTTTCTGTTTCATCTCCAGTAATGAACCGATTATTAAAATATACTGAGCAAAAAAACTAAATAGAGATCAGATGAAATAAAGACTAAACATCAAACTCTTAAATTCAAAAATCATCCAGATTTTTATTCACAAATGAACCACTGATTTTTTTCATACAATGCCTCTTTCTACATCGCTGCTGAGTTTTTCGACATTAAGAATTAAGCCTAAATTCCATGGCACTTCACGCTTTAATATTTATAAGTTGTGTATTGGTTGTTCTTTTCTTTTGTCTCTCACTATCTGCATTTGCATTCTTCACATTCTTGTTGTGTAGCAAAACCTTTTTGTGAGCAACCGCTATAACTAATTTGTTCACAATCATTTTTGGCTTTGTCAAAAAACCATCTGTTGAAATGTGATAAACAATCTTCATTAGGGATATTTTCATTGCAAGTTGCAATTGTTGTTACACAGTCTTCTGAACAACTTATTGACCCTAAGGTGAAAACGAAGACAGTTAATATCAATAAAAATCTTTTTTTCATATTTTTATTTAAATTAAATCCTAAAAGCATGAATTACAATGACCTGATTATTCATCCATGGATTTATAAAATCACCCATATAAAAGTCAGTAGTACACCATAATATTGGCTTTTCATGTTCTTGGGCTTTTCTGTAGGTGAGCTTTATTGGATAATTCTTTACCAAGGAATCAGGATAAAACAAGAACTCAGGAAAGTAGGCTGAACCTCTAAAATTCCTAAATTCTAGTTCCGGTATCGTATAAAGAGGCCTATTTGGATTAAGTCCTACAGGTGCGGGCATTTTATATTCCTCCGGAGACAAGTTATAAGTAGTAATAGTGTCAGAAAAGTCATCTGATATTATTACATAGCCTATCCTGTAGTTGTGATTAATGGTACAAGGGTCAAAGCCCAGAATGAATCCTTCCAATTCAAATGTTTCAAAGTCTTCTTTTTCTACACAGGAAAATTGAAGGGTAAGCAACAGGCCTATAAACAAGGTTACTTTTATATACCCCAGAATGTTATTAACTTTTATGGTTTTCATCTGAAAGGAAGGATAGATTGTAGGTTAGTTTCATGTAATTTTATATTAAAGTATTCAATAAAAAAAATCATTAAAATACTTAAAATTAATCACTTACATAGGATTGTCCTTTATAAGGGAACAAATCCCAAAGAAAATTTTAAATCCCTCGTTCAATCCTTCGGATGAACAAATTTTCTATGGATAATTATATTTTTAAAATAATTAAAAACATAATTATGGTTTATATAAAAAAAATAAATGTATTGTAAGGCATCCAAAATTGGGAGGATTTGGCACAGGTTATATGGGATCTTATTTAGAAAAATAAACAACCCATTTCTTTTGATTACCCTTTTTAAAAATGCTTTTAAAAAGTCACAAATGAATTTCAATTTTTATTTACGTTCCAATATGGGAAAGATATTTTCACCAAAGTCTCAATTCTATTAAATAGAAATAAGGTACTGTTTCTACAAATAAAAAAAGGAAAACTATCTCCAGTCCTCCTTTTTGTCCTGATTAAAAATTAATGAGTCGTATTCTTGATAATGTCCGCCAAATCTTTCTTGAATTTTTGGAGAAATGGCATGTGGTATAGAAAATATGACCGTCTTCCAAATTTTAATAGCGGTATATCGCTGCAAGACCTGTTTCAGATGGCATTTTGTCCGCAGGAAGCACCATTACTTCACCACCCATTTTGATCACCAATTCACCCATGTCATCCAACAGGTCATCTACCCTGGGATTATCCATGTCTTTGTTTTGGGTATTTCCAGTTACAAGGTTGGTGATCCTCATTGCTATGATCTTATCTGCTTCGACCAATAGCGTTTCTATTCTCCCTTCAGTGGCAGCCAAAGCAACTTCCTTGATATCATTGCTGCCTTTGCCATTGGCTTTGGCTTGACCATATGAATCTGCCAGGCCATCCAACTTTTCCAAATAATAAGGTTCCATTATTTCCCAAGACAAAGTTGCCAGCTTTTCGATATTGATTGCCGAAGAATTGATATGAATTCCCTCAGGCAAAAGCATGGCATTTTTGCTCACCTTTCTAAAAGCGTGGTGGTGCTCTGGAAGCGCAGCCAAAATCAACGGCAAACCGATAGGTTTGGAATAATATTGATCGATATGGTCGCCTGCAAAACGGAAAAACCTTTCTGTATCGATATCAACTTCGTCTTTTTTGCTTCCATGGCCGTGGTGCATACTCATGCTTTCCCCACCTGTACCACCGTAGGAGGCGACAGTGGTGTGCTTTTCCGTCAACTCTGACCCAAGCGCTTCTTCTATTGTGGTTGGGATTACCGCAGAGATATCAATCTCTGACAATGAGTAGCGATTTCCCTCATACAGTTTAATTTCGTGTCTATCCAAGCCCAAAACATGAAAACGATCTGATGATTGTAAATATTTACGTAAGGGCTTGGTATGAAAACTATCTGCAACTATCGCCAACTCTTCAACCGGCATCTGAAGATTGACTATCTCCATCAAATCATCTGAGCTGAAAACAGCCAATCCTTCAAGGTTTTGGTTCCAGATTTCAGGATTGTGGACAAGGTCTTCCAAAGGCGCAAGAAATACTTTGGTTTCATCAGCTGAAAATTTTTTCATCAAAGAATCCTCCATTTTTTTTAAAAGATTCTTGAATCTGATAGGATCTTGAAGGTTGTCAGGATGACTCCGATGAGTGGGCATGTACAGAGAGAGGCATGTCTCATCCATTCTAGCCAACAATTCCTCAACCAGTTTTTGGGTTAGTAATTTCATAATTTGATTTGTTTAGTACCAGGGGATCATTCAGGACGTGTGGTTTCCTGAAATGTCTTGTATAAAGATTCCCTAAAATGGACTAATAAAGGTATGGTTACCTTTACACCAAACCATTACTGAATTTTTAAAAATTGTTACACAAATCCATTACTTTTACTTGGAACAAAAACCGGACACAGCTTGTGCAAATTCTCAAAAAACTGATTTGATTTTTTGAGTTTCTGGTTGCGTGCTCTCCAATTCATTTTCTCACAAAAGGCTGAATCCTGCCATATGTCAGACATCTCCACAGCCATTCCAAAGGGCCAAAGAGGAAATACTTCAACCAAATCGGACTCACGACCAACTGAAAAATCCAGATTCCGATCACAAGATAGTAGAGTTTGTAGTATTCCCATTCGGCAAATTGGTTGAGACCATATCCAAAAAACACCATGGTGCAAATCACAGTATGCATGATATAATTGGTAAAAGCCATCTGCCCAACTGCCCTCAGCCCATTCATCAACCTCGTCAGGTAACCTGCCTGATAAATCAACATCACTACTGCCACATGTGCCATCATGATGGCTATCCGTTGGAAATCATAGATCAGAGAAACCCAGTTGATAGGATGATCTTCAATATATTTCAATCCTGCCTCCACATTAGGAAAGTGGATCGTGTTGTAGACAAATGAGAAAATCACAAGTGGTAACCCTATACCATAGCCGATCAGAACTGTCTTTTGATATTGGGCTTTGGTCCATTTGAGTGTCAAAAATCCCCATTTGTACAACGCAATACCCAACATCATCAGGGCAAGCATGTCCCAAATGCTAAAAACCAAGTACTTGAACTGACCATCCCAGGATTTTGGACGGATGTAGCTCGCTACCTCTGAGTAGCTTCCTTTCATTAAAGCAGTATGTTCCGCTGCTTCC
>JBBRFK010000264.1:0-5736 GCA_038224435.1 Cytophagales bacterium
TCTTTGGTTTAAAAAACTCTTCGGTTAAACGGTATTGAAATTTAGAAGAAATGACTTTAAAGGAACAGGAAAGTAAGATGTTCCTTTAAAGTTTTTAAAAAAATAAGGAAAGATCACCCATCGCCCTAGTAGTCCGAATCACTTCCCCAGATATTATATCACCTAATTATTATTTGGAAAGGATTACACAAAAGTTCACCCTTATCACCTGAAACACCCTTTTATTTATTCGAGATTATCCCTAGGATGGTCCATCCATATTGCAAGAAATATTCTTTGTTTCCTTAGGCGCTAGCCTGGAAATCTATGCCTTGTTTCACTGTGGTATGATTTTATGAAAAAATATAAAAATAAAAATAAACTGATTTTAATAAATGCAACCTGATAGTAACATATCGTTTTTTTCCGGCGTACCGGCAGCAAGAATCTGCTGCTTGGTACTGCTTGCATTTATTCCCATGGTGTCATGGGCACAGACTACTTATACCTGGATTGGTGCCAATAATGGCTCTTGGGCAACAAGCACCAACTGGTCGCCTACAAGAACTACTCCCACATCTACCGATATTATCCAGTTCAACTCGGGTCTGACACGTACCGTTACCGGAGTACCAACCCAGACCATCGGCAGATTGGCAGTGACAAACAATTCTATCATCACATTATCCTCTACAGTCAGTAACCAGGAGTTTATCATCAACAACGGAACAGGTGTGGATTGGAATGTAGCTGCAGGCTCGAGATTGAGTCTTGTAGGAACAAGCAGGCTAAGGATTTCCCTTGCGGCCAATGCAACTGCAGTCATCGATGGGGAATTGGTACTTGGTACAAATGGAAATATTAATTCCGCAAATGCGGGTATATTGATCACGATCAACAACAAAATCACCAATACAGGTGGAAGTTTTACCAGTTCTACCGCTTCAAAAATCCTTTTTGGTCCGGATGGTGAATACAACCATGCCCGAAATGGGTCAAGTCTTCCTTTCGCAACCTGGAACCCGACTTCAACTGTAAGGTTGACTGCTGTGACGAGTATCACCGTGGGAAGTTTAAACCAAAATTTTGGAAACTTTATTTTTCAATCCCCAACCATGACTGTGAACATGACTTTTTCACCTTTGGGGATTGCAGGGAACCTGATTATTCAAAACGGCACCTCAACAGGTGAGGTAAGACAAGGAGCTGCTGCGGTTTCTGTAGGAGGAGATTTGGTTTTCTCAAGTGGGAGATATGCGATAGTAAATGCAACCAATGCCCAAAGAAGCCTTTCCATAGCTGGAAATGCAAGTATAACAGGTGGTACCATGAATATGAGCATTAGCAACGGTGCCATTGGTACTTTGAATATTGCCGGAGATTTCACCCATTCGGGGGGAGTTATCAATGAAACGGCTACAGGTTCAGGAAGAATTATTTTTAATGGGAATACCAATAATCCCCAGACATATACGTCTGGTGGGACCGTCACCAATGTGATCCACTATATTGTTTCTAACGGGGCATATGTCCGTCCGGCTGATTCCAATACGGTCTTCCTTGGTGGCGGTACTTTTACCCTTCAGACAGGTGCAACATTTGAAATCAAATCAGCGCAGGGAATCACGATAACAGGGGCAACAGGATTGGTAAGGGTGACCGGAGTAAGGTTTTACAATACAGGCGCCAATTACATTTACAACGGGAACAGCAATCAGTCAACGGGCAATGGCCTTCCGGCTACTGTCAACAACCTGACAATTGACAATGAAGGAACTTTGGGCAACCAAAATGTCACCATTTTTCAGAACACCTCTATCACCTCTAACCTTTCCATTGTTCAGGGTGGATTGGATTTAGGTATTTTTTCAGCTTCCAGAGGTGCTGTTGGAGGAGTTTTGACAGTGGCGGATAATACGCATTTAAGAATCGGCGGTACCAACTCATTGCCGGGAAATTACGCCTCCCATGTGGTAGGCTGTAACAGTACGATAGAATATTATGGCGCCGACCAAACAGTAGCCAATATCATCAGTCCATCTACCTATGGGGCGTTGGTACTCAGCGGAACAGGAACCAAATCTTTGCAGGTAGGCACAAACCTGATTTGCGCTGACTTTGAGATGTCCGGAATTATTTCGGCCACAGCTGCTGAGGGGATGAATTTCAACGGTAATGTCCTCATCGGAGTAGGTGCCACATTTACCGGAGGTGGTTTTACGCATCAGGTTGCGGGAAACTGGAATGTACAAGGAGAATTTATCCCAGGAAACGGACAGGTCGTTTTTGATGAAAATGCAGTATTGGATATTTCAGGAGGTACTTTCAATAACCTCACGCTGTCAGGTACCGGACTTAAAACCATCACAGGAGACATTACGGTTAGCGGTAATTTTTTGGTAGAAGGCTTGGTGAATATTTCCTCGCCTTTTACTGCGACCGTTAGCCCATCAGCACAGATGACAATAGAAAATTCTGCATCGCTGACAACCTCAGGTTCTGCAAAAATTGTATTGAATCCTGATGCGGTTTACCTGAATTTCAGTGCAGCAAATCCAACTTTGGAAGTACAGCAGGAACTGACCGGAAACAAAGGTTGGAGGATGACGGGTTCACCTGTCGGTACTACCTATGCCGATATCCTTAGCAATGTGGAAAGCCAGGGATTCCCCGGCGCCAGTAACCCTGGCCTTCAGCCAAATATCTTATGGTCTGACGAAACGGACAAAGGCACTAGTCTCCAGTCTTGGAGAAAACCAGCCCAGATTTCAGATGCCGTTCCTTCAGGAAGAGGGCATTACCTGTATGTTTTCAATGGTGCAGAAAAGCCATCAGGTGGGGGAAATTACAACGATGTGTTGCCGCTAACGATGTCAGCTACCGGAACAGAACCGAATCTTGCCACAGGTTTATTTGATTTTGGAGTCACTTTCACCGCTCGGGATACCAATCTGATCGCAGATGCCGGCGAACTTACTGAAATCAATATTGCGGACTCCGGCTTTAACCTGATCGCCAATCCGACAGCGAGCATGATTGATTTTTATGCTCCCGATGGCTGGAACAAAACCAATATCGACAACACGATCTATGTGTGGGATCCGGCTTCCAATTCCTTTCTGACACACAACGGTACACTCGGTACTTTGCAAAATGGCCGTTTGGCTCCCTATCAGGCATTTTGGGTGAAAACAAATAATGAAAACCCCAGCCTTCGGTTAATCGGAAATGGGGTGAAAAGAGCTGTCTCAAAGGATTTCTTTGGAAGAAAATTGGAAGAAGCACCATTCGCAATCCAGCTCGGGGTGGCCGGAGAGGAATTGCAGGCGGAGTCATTTATCAGCTTTGGAAGGGAAGGAAGAGAAGCAAACGATCCAAAGGATGCCTATCAATTGGAGTCTTTGGGAGACGATTGGCTTTTCTTATTTACTTATGGTTCACTCCGGACCAGCAATCCTTTGGTGATCAACAACCTCCCTTTGCTCGGAGAGCAAGAGATGGTCATTCCGTTACACCTTGCAGCTTCCAAAAAAGGGAAAGCTTTCAAAGGTTCTTTCCTGATGAATTGGTCATTGCCTATAGAATGGCCTTCCGACAAAAATATTGTGCTGATGGACCACATCAACGAGAAAGCCATCGACATGAAAGTGCAAACCGCTTATTCTTTCAATTTTCAGGCTCCTGAACTTCCTGAGAAAAAAGCAAGGTTTTCATCCAATGAATTTGAATTGCCAAAAGCAATAGTATTTCAATCACCATACAAAACAGGCGAAATAAATGCAAAAATCAACTCCAAATCCCCGACCAGACCTTTTACCATCTATATCGGTGGCGCATTTAAAGAGGACAAAATTGAATACCTACCGGATTTTCCGAAGTTATTTCCATTAAGCCCGAATCCTTTCAGGGATTCAGCCAAAATCAGGTTTTTCTTACCGGAATCCGCCAAAGCAGAAGTCCTTATCTATGACCTGATGGGTCAGCCGGTGGGTGGATTTCCTGTAGCGGAGTATGGGACAGGAATGCATGAACTGGATTGGATACCGGCTTCCAATAGAATGTCACCCGGCATGTATGTCGTCCAGTTGGCAACTGAAAATTATCGATTTACCCAAAAACTGATTAAAAACTGAAATGAATAGATTCTTTACATTATTTCTGATTTTCAACTGTTTTTGGGTTACATCATCCTTTGGACAATACGATTCTGGAAAAGCTAATTTAAGTGTGAAAGCTACAGCCACAGTGACTGATAACTTGAACATGCTGACAATCCGGAACATAGACTTGGTGAATCCTCCGGTTATGGCTGGCACTATCGTAGTGTCACCGATTACCAGTGAGTTTGCGGGAATGTTCAAAATCATCGGAAGTCCGGGTGCAAGGGTAAGGATTACCTATTTGCAAAATGAATTGATCAAAGAATCAAATGAAGGAATTGGTGTCGTTTCGGCTCAATACATCCTGAGTGCGGCATTCAATGATTTGCAATTTCAAAGTGCCTTGCTGGATGTGGGAGAGGGGGTTTTTCCTATTGGACCGGATGGGGAATTGTATGTTTGGCTAGGGGCCAATCTTGACCTGACCAAAGCCATTCCGGGTGTATATCTGTCTGAATTTATCATTGAATTGGAATACATATAAAGTGGTCAAAGTTCATTTCCATATTGTAGGTTTCAGGATGCTTTTGGGCATTGGTCTCTTCCTTGTATTGGGAGTCGGGACAGGTTTTGCGCAGCGGATCAGTTTCAACACCTGGACAGGGAGCGATGACATCACCATCCTTTCTCCTCAGGGAGCGATGCCCACTTTGGATTTTAACCAAAAGAAGCGCGCTTTGGTACCGGGTTCGGAGGCGGTCACCATTGATCTGGTGGACAATCAGGCGGTAATCTATGAAATAGAAGCACCGGAAGGATTTGACCTGACTGTTGACATCAGTTCTCCTTCAGGATTTATACTCACTGACAATCCTACGGAGTCGATTCCTTTTCTTTTGAAAGTAGCATATAACAACGTAAGTCCTTTGGATGAAATCAGTGGAAAGCTGGGCTCGGTGGAGCTGCCGGCGGGGTTTTACAGTATCACCTTTCCAGTCAGCAGGAGGAGTTCCGGAGCACCCACCGCACCACCTTCACCTGAAGACGGGGCATTTACCAGGCCAACAGCCAAAGCTTACCTGTACTTCTATGGGACTTTGGGACCTATCGGAATGGTGCCGGCAGGAAGGTATGAGGGAGAAATAAACATTAATGTATCCTTCACCAGCTATGATTAGGGTTTGTCTCGTATTGCTTGTCTCGGTCTTGGTATTTGGAAATATCAGCAAGGTCGAAGCCCAGATGGTAAGTGTCCGATTGGTACTGCCGGCAGGTGTCAACTTCAACCCAAGGATCATTCAACCCATACCAAAAGAAGGGGAAACCCCACTGAGATGGGTGGAAATGGTGGTCCAGGAAAATATCCAAGTGACAGTCAGCCTTCAAGCTGTAGCCACTGATCAAGACCTAAAGGAAACACTTTATATAGTGAACAACGGAACGGCGGATTTGGGAAGTGCTTTGAAATTTGAATCAGGAAATACAAGCTTCCAAATGGACAACATTGGACTGCTGATCCGACATATCAAACCCGAAATCCCGCAAATAAGGGCTTGGATTGGGATACCGATATTGCCCGGATTAAAAACAACAATAGAATACCATTAAAACTTAAAATATACTTAGAACCATTTAATAGAACTGCTTATGTAACATC
>JBBRFK010000265.1:0-5684 GCA_038224435.1 Cytophagales bacterium
AGATGTCTTCAGGATGTTGCCGGGATTTGAGAGCTTTCAAAAGATCAACACAGGAACCCATTTGGCGACCAACAACTTTCTTCCTGTTTACTCCGGATTTGATGGCAGGCTGTTTATGCCGCTGTACCAAAATCAGGGGAACGATGGGTTTTTTATTATCCAAAAGATTCCTCCAATTGCATTGTGGCTTTCCGCTTTCCTCCGAAAAATTAAGATCGACAACCTCTTCACACTGCTCCCCGGTGTAAAATGGGAACACAAGGACAAGGAAATCATGCTTGTGGATCTGAAAATCGCCAAGTTCGTAGCCAAACCTCTTTTTCATTTACTCGGCTACCGGGTGCGGCATTTGGATGCCCAATACCTCCGGCTATATAACCGGGAAAAAGCCTCTAAAAAGAAGAAATATAGGAATGAGGGTTGGTGGTGATTTTGAGTAGGATTTTTTATCTAAGCTGGTATTTATTGAACCAAGAAGTAAGAACCAAGTATTAAGAACCAAGAACCAAAGATATCAAATACTCGAACAGAGCGGAGTCGAAGTAACCCAATACCCAATACCCCATTAACCAATAACCCAATAACCAATAACCAATAACCCAATAACCCATTAACCAAGTAACTCAATACCAATACTGAGCGGAGTCGAAGTAACCCAATAACCAGTCGAAGTAATCTAATTCCCGCAAATATTCCCCATCAAAAGGAACAATTCCCTAAATTCAAATTGTTCAATCCAAAAAACCTAACAGACATGTTTGAATACAATCCCGAAAAGCATTATCCAAAAGAAACCGAAAGCCGTGTGGTGATCAGGTTTCAGGATTGCGATCCGCTGCAACACCTCAACAATGCCAAATACTTTGACTACTTTTTCAACGCGCGGGAAGATCAGGTCCCAAAGCTTTATGGTGTGGAAGTAATCGATTTTATAAGGAAATACAACTCCGCTTGGGTGGTATATAACCACAACATCTCCTATGTCCGTCCCGCCAAAGTAGGAGAGTGGGTCAGGATCATGAGCCGCTTGCTTTGGTACAACCACAATACCATCGTAGTCGAGTACTACATGACTGATGATACAGAGAAGGAACTCAAAACCGTCCTTTGGACGACCATGCGCTACGTCACAGTCAAAGAAGGCGCATCCACCAACCACGAAGGCGCTGTCCTCGAATTCCTCAAGGCGACCTCAGAAAACCTCGACATCAGCAACATGACGATTTCCGAAAGGGTCAAAATCATCAAATCAGAATTGTAATCAGATGTTTGTCCGCTTTTCCTGACCGATGTAGAACGGAACCTGTACAATACCGTACAGGTTTTTTTATTTGATTCTTGTCAAAAATAATAGTTCGGATTATTTCAAATTAATTTAAAGTTAAAATCTTAGGCAGGATGCAACCTTTGGTAAAGGTAAAATTTTAGTTTTTTGCCAAAACCTGTCCTGTTTAAGGACACTTTTGGTCCGGTGTGTATCAGGATAATACAGTTTTTGGGTTGGGGCTGCCAGCCCGCAAATGATTGAAAATGAAAATATTAATGTTTGGGTTAAATTTTTTTAACATGGGAATTGGCATGGAGTGGCCTCAAAAATAATTGGTACAGAAGATGGATAAGGGATCATACCAACTTATAACAACCACACAAAATGAAAAAATTACTCACACTCGCATTAGCCGCCACACTAGG
The DNA here is from genome assembly GCA_038224435.1 of Cytophagales bacterium. Lineage (GTDB taxonomy): Bacteria > Bacteroidota > Bacteroidia > Cytophagales > Cyclobacteriaceae > Cognataquiflexum. Next base: position 1,693 of record JBBRFK010000265.1, read on the forward strand.
TGTAGCCAGCTTCGCAAACGCATCAAACGAAGGTCTAGAAGAAATGTCTTCTGTACGTTCCAAAGACAAAAAAGTAGCCGTCTCTTTGAAAGAAGGTCTGGGAAAAGTCAAACTCGCCATATTAGACAGCGACGGCAAGAAACTTCACCAGCAAATTATCAAAGTAAAAGAGGATACGCAGGTTCCTTACGACCTTTCACAGCTTCCTGCAGGTGAATATCAAGTCATGATCGAAAGTAATATCAAAGAGCCAAATTCAGAAACGATGATATACACTGTTGAGACCACAGAAGCACCTGCCGCGCTTCCTTTGATGGCCTATGGCAAAAGCCTTGACGAAAATTCCTTCAGATTGGCAGTCATCGGGTTGGAAGAACCTGGAACCAAAGTTGAAATTTTGGATAGCACCGGAAGGGCTATATTCTCTGAAAAAATCGATCAAGCGGAAGCATTTACCAAAGTCTACCACCTCAAAAACCTGAGCACCAAAGACGTGTCTTTGAAAGTCACTGACGCCACCGGAAGAACAAAAACCCTTTACCTTTAAACTTAAACCACTATTGTAAAGCAAGCCCTGGAGTTGATTCTTCAGGGCTTTTTTGTTGCATTTGGCTAAAGCTGTTATTATTCTTCACAACGGAAACTCCAGTTGAGTGAAACACTCCTGAAGTTTCGGGAAGACCCGGACCTGAAAACTTTCGGGATAGGCGGTCAGGCCTTCGGTAAATAAATATGGGAGGCGAATCGTGGGATTATAGATGGGGGCCTCTACTCGACTACCAACTTTACTTTTTCTCTAGTCAGTTGATAATCCTTAATTAAAAGTCCTGGTGATAGATTTAATCGTTTGTTTAAATTCCGAATCATATCAATAGTCAATTTCCGTTTACGATTTAGAATCTCAGATACTCTGCTTTTTCCTCCAATCGCATCAACCAAGTCAACTTGTTTTAAATGCATCTCTTCCATCCTTATCTTTATCGCTTCTATAGGGTCAGGTGCTTCAATTGGATAATTTTTTTTCTCATATTCATCAATCATTAATCCAAGTATGTCAGCTTCGTCACTTTCAGATGTCCCAATTGCGGAATCAAAGATTACTTCTAATCTTTTTAAAGCATCTTTATAATCTCCATCTGCTTTTATCGGTTTTATATTCATGTCAAATATTTTAAATCGTGTTTGCATCAATCTTATCATATTCATTATGAGTCCCGATAAATCGAATAAAAATCCATTGTTTCTTATAATTAAATTTGGTAACAAGTCTATAAGAATTGCCTTTTATATTAAATACAATCCTGCTATCCTTGAAAATACTTGCATTTGCATATGTCTGTTTTACATCATTCGGGCTTTTCCAATCTGAATTCATTGCCGTATCATACCAAGTTTTAAGATATTGCTCCGAATCAGGATGAACTTCCCAATATTCTCTTAATGTGCTTTTTGCAAATATTCTTCCCATTTATTTTAAAACATGATCCAAATATAATAAAAATTCTCATTTTGGGAACTTTTCAGCGTTCTGTTTTTTGGTTAAGCAGGTAACATTTGGCAGCTATCCGAAAGGCAATTTTTTTTTACTGCAGTAACTTCATTAAAAGAACAGAGCTTGGATTTAGCACTTCACTATTGTAGAAGCACGAACTCCCGCTTTTTCAAAACGGCTGTCGTGAATCAGCATTCTACTTTTGTCGGGATATAATCTCCCACAATGGCTCAAATTCTAATTTGTCAAAGTCAAAAGTGTATAAATTTTGTCTTTGATAAATTCGGTTACTAAAAGTGTCTAGAATCCAATTTACAAAAGTCCAATTCCCAACTTTTTCAGGTTTGCCCCATCTTCTTGTTTTCAAAATAGTGGCTTTTGAGTTTATTTTTTGCGGTAGTTTTTTTATTTTAGGTTTTGAATCCAGCATTTTTAAATTCTTTGCTATTGCAACAACTATTAAATACCCAAATTTAATGTCTCGCTTATTTTCAAAATCTCTTTCATTTGATATTGTAATATAAATGTCGGGAGATGATTGTCTTTTGTCGTAAATTGTCCAAGTCGGGTTCCAAAGTTCAAAATTGAGAAAGTAATTTTCAATTTACCAGTTGTCGTCCACTTCTCGTGTGATTTTTCATTCCATTTCAGTCGTCCAAGTTTTACTTCTGAATGGTAAATAAATTCTTTGTTGTCCTTTTTGGAAATTCTTTTTTCAGGATTGTACTTTATTGCTCTAATTCCTGTGTCATTGGAATTTTCTGTGTGTTTTATTAGCAAATTAAAATAGGGTTCAAAATCTGATTTCCAGTTAGCTGTTATCCAAGGCGACTTGCTCTCGTCAAGCTGTCCAAAAATTAAATAAAAGTCATGAGGTCTATTCTCCAAACTTGAATCAGCATTACTCACGGTATCTTAAAGGGTAACAAATCTATTTCCTAATTCCTTTATTAATTTCATATTTTGTCGGTATGTCTTGGTTTTCTATGCTGACGCACAATGTTTGTATATCAAAAATACCTATTGACATTTACCCAAATTGAGCTAGGATCAACAATAATTAATGTTATTTTCCATTTACCTAAACTTAATTTCTTTTCCTTTTTAATCCAATTCAACCATTGAATTTTCTATTTTGATGAAAGACTTAAAGGAAAGGATTTTATGGACCCAACAAATAATTCATTCTATAGTCAATTTCAGCTTTTTACCAAGTCCGGCTTCCACTATTTTTCTAAAGGTTGACATTTCCAAGTCCGCTTTATCATTCTCAATTCTCGAGATGTAAAACCTTGTTGTCCCACTTTTTATAGCCAATTGTTCTTGGGTCAAACCTGCTTTTTGGCGTGCGCTTTTTATCAGGCTTCCGTACCTATATTTCGTGGGATCTTTGATTTCTTCACTGAGTTGGTAAAGAACATCAGCACCAATTTCATAGGCCAGGGCCATGTTTTCACCATTTTCTCCCTTTACCTTAATTTCAATATTCGGCCATGATAGTGTGTATTCCCTGAGTTTTACTTTTTTAAATTCCTTTTCGTCAAGAAGCGGATATTCGAAGTCTTGCTCTGAAACATTCCACTGTTTAAAAATCTTTTCAAAGTCCAGTAATCGGCTTTCCCCGTTGTTGAACATGCATTGGATTTTATGTCCGGAAACCGACTCGATTTTTACTATTCTGGGGATTTTAATTTTCTGTCTCATAGCCTTGGATTTAAATGTTGGAAAATATCCAAAAGGAATTTTTTGTTTTCTGCCGCCCATTCTATCACTTTTTTTCGCTGAACTTTTGGTATGCTGCCCGCATAGGTTTCAAGTGATTTAATCTCAATCAGTTCTTCGTATTCGGCAAATTTTACATGAAAATGCGGTGGAGGATGTTCCCGTGCGTAAATGTCAATTTTGATGGTGTCAATGGTTTTTACTGTCGGCATTTTTGTTATCCATTTAGATAACAAAATAAAGTTTTTAATTTCTGATTTCCAATGTTTTTTCGTAATTATGGATCAATGTCGTTTATGTAATAACATTATTTCACCATTTCGGGGTTTTAAATGGCTTTCTTGCTCATTATTATAAATTATCATTCCTTCGGGATTTTTAGAAGCTTGAAAGGAAAGGCTGATATTATTATAGAAAAGGATATGAGGATAATTAAAACCTATTTGTTTCAATTCGTCAGACGCTGACTGACGAATTTGCGGATAAGCGAAGTAAAATTGTCGAAATAACCAAATAACCAAATAACCAAATAACCAATTAACCAATCACTTCCCTACCTATACCTCCTCAATAAATTCTCACCCATCTTGTCTGCCAACTCCACCAAATTAATGTCAAGCTCCCTTTTATTCACTTCCAACACTTGGATTTTCATTTTCTCCGGAAGCCGGTCAAATCCATAATATGCCCCCAAAATCCCTCCTGCAACCGCCGCTGTGGTGTCGTTGTCACGGCCGTAATTGACAAGAAATACCAATGTCTTTTCAAAATCAAAATC
>JBBRFK010000266.1:0-5607 GCA_038224435.1 Cytophagales bacterium
AAATGACTCCTCTACACCATCCAACCCTACCACATATCTGGACCGGACGTCCTTCAGATTCCATTCAATATTGGTATCAGGCAGTTACCTGTTTGGATGAATTGGAAATCAATAAACCTTATCAAGGGAAGAATATCGCCCTACTTGGCTATGCCGGAGATGAGGGTGTAAGGAGAAATCAGGGAAGGACCGGCGCCGCTTTGGGGCCTGACACCATCCGGAAAATGATGGCGACGATGGCATTTCATCTGGAGGACGCTGCCGGGCTTTATGATTTTGGGAATATTGTCACCGACAGTGCAGACTTGGAATCGAGCCATTTACTCATTTCAAATACGGTTACAGCTCTGCTTTCAAACCACTTTTTCCCGGTTTTACTGGGCGGAGGCCATGACTTGGCATATGCGCATGGAAAAGGGATTTTTGATTATTTAATCCCAAAAAATGAGAAATTGGGCATTATCAATCTAGATGCGCATTTTGACTTGCGGGAAACAAACAACGGCAAAGGACACTCGGGTTCTCCATTTTTTGAGTTGGCAAATGAATACAGAGACCAATTCCATTACCTGTGCTTGGGAATTCAGCAAGCTGCAAATCCCAAAATACTTTTTGAGACTACAGCAAAGCACAAGGTCCAATGGATGGAAATGGAGGAATTTACAATAGAAAATTGGGGCGCTATTGCCAAGACGCTGGATGATTTTTGCAGTAAGGTCAATAAAATCTACCTCAGCATTGATTTGGATGGGTTTTCCTCGGCATTTGCACCGGGAGTAAGTGCACCATCGCCATTGGGATTTTCGCCTGAACTGGCTTTCAAAATCCTGCAGTTTTTAGCCGAATCCGGCAAACTCATAAGCATGGATGTGGTCGAACTCAATCCACAATTTGACCGAGACCACGAAACCGCAAGATTGGCAGCAAGAAGTATAGAGTTCTTATTGAGAAATTTAACATGATTTTGTTTCCAATCCTCCAAAGCTTGTCCCCATCATCTCTTTCAATATAATAGCTGACAGGCAATAAGTTTGCTTTGTAAAACAATACCTACCAATAAATTCCTTTATTTTGGATGAAAGTCGGACAATACTGTATCCATTTCCAAATAAAATGAAGAAAAGCCACCTATTCCTCTTACTTACATTGGTACTTCAAAGTATCATTGTTTTCGAAGTCAGTTCCCAGACCTTCAGGATCTTTGACAAGCCGGTTATTTTCGATGAAGAACGGGAAAGGCTTTCTTTGGAATACCTAAAAAATCGGCATGGTATAGAAAAAGAAACTGCCACCATCGTACCTACCATGGTGGTAGTCCATTGGACAGCGGTGTATTCTTTGGAATCGACCTTTGATGTGTTCAACCCAGTCCGTCTTGGAGGCCGACCCGAGCTGACTGCTGCGAGTAACCTCAATGTTTCAGCTCATTTTTTGGTGGACAGGGACGGGGCTATTTTCAGGTTACTTCCGGACACGACATTTGCGAGACATACTATTGGGCTGAATTATACCGCAATTGGTATCGAAAATATCGGAGGGCCGGATGCGCCGCTGACCAAAGCCCAAGTCAAGGCCAATGCCGCATTGATCAGGTATTTGAATAAGAAATACAAACTGACCTACGTCATCGGCCACCATGAATATTATGCCTTTCAGGGAACCCCGATGTGGAAAGAAACCGACCCGAATTACCTGACCCAAAAGCAGGATCCCGGTCCAAAGTTCATGAAAAAGTTGAGAAAAAAATTGGCAGACCTGAATTTCAAAAGTAATCCGTAAGCAAGCATGAAGTTTTATTTCAAATTGAACATTTTCCGAATATTTTATTTTGCCTTTGTCCTTGCTATCGTTATGGGGATGCAGTCGTGCAAAACGATAGGACCCGCAGCATCAACCAAAACCAAACCAAATCCCCAAATAAGCGGCCCAAGTCAACCAAACGGAAACTCCAACTATCCTTCCAAAACAGTTTCCGTTCCAAATCCTCCTTCATTTTACAAACCTTTGGAAATCGAACTGAATCCAAGTCCGAGGGAATTCAGAGGAGTGTGGATCGCAACCGTGGCCAACATAGACTGGCCTACATCTTCCACCGACTTGTATTCCAAGCAAAAAGAAGATTTCATCAAGCTCCTAGATTATTATAAATCGCTAAATTTCAATGCTGTCATAGTCCAAATCAGAACTGCAGGAGATGCATTTTACCCTTCAAAGTTTTCCCCGTGGTCCAAATACCTGACAGGCAAGCAAGGCCAAAAGCCGGACACGATGGAAGACCCTTTGTCGTGGATGATCCTGGAATCACATCAACGCGGATTTGAATTTCACGCATGGTTCAATCCCTACAGGGCGACCATGACCTTAGAAACCAAAGACTTAAGCCCAGCCCATGATTTTGTGAAGCATCCTAATTGGATGATCAAGTATGCCACGAAGTATTATTATAATCCAGGCTTACCTGAAGTCAGGGCACATTTGGTGAAAATCATCAAAGAAGTAGTCCAAAACTACAATATAGACGCCATCCACTTCGACGACTATTTCTATCCTTACAAAGTCGAAAAAGAAGTTTTTAACGATGCGGTCTCCTACAAAAAGTATGGAAAACCCGGCCAAAAACAGGACGATTGGAGAAGGGAAAATGTCAACCTGTTGGTCAAAGAAGTCAATGAAACCATCAAAGCTGAAAAACCTTGGGTACAATTTGGTATCAGTCCATTTGGCGTTTGGAGAAATATTGACAAAGATTCAACAGGATCAAAAACAAGAGCCGGACAGACCAACTATGACGACCTTTATGCCGATGTCCTGACATGGATGAAAAACGGATGGATCGACTACCTCATCCCACAGCTCTACTGGAGCATGGATTACAACCTTGCATCGCATCGTGAATTGGTCAATTGGTGGTCAAAAAACCACTACGATACCAAGATTTATATCGGAAACGGGCCTTACAAAATCAGGGACAACGCCGACAAGGCTTGGGAAAATCCCATGGAAATCTCCAATCAGGTCGGACTTTCCAAGATTACACCAAACATATCAGGAAACGCCTATTTCAGCGCAAAATCAATGTATGTCAAAAATAAAGATGTGGCAGAACTCTTGCACAAAAACCATTACCAATATGCAGCGCTGCCACCGGACGTCATACTGACCACAGGCACTTTTGGTTTGGATCAAAAACCAATTTTGATTCCGCACGGAGATGGGTATGCTTTTCAATTTCCCTTGGCCATCCAACCTGATTACAGGTTTGCCATCATCCATACCGCACCCACAATTGCTGATTTGCAAAAAAGACAAGCCAATGTTTTTTCCCAAATGGTGTATCTCGATGAAAGCAACAGGATGCTGCTGCCGATATTGACATCGATGAGTCAAAAATACATTGCCATCAGCTTTTTGGACCGATATGGCAAAGAGTCAAGGCCGCAGGTTTTTGAAATTCAAGGTAACCCCAAAATCCCTTCCCCATGAAAGACATGCTTGTCAGGCTGATGACTCTTCCTGATGTTTCAGAATTGGAGGACAAATTGGCTTCCGAAAAGATAATTTTCCGAAAACCCATTCCTCCCGAAAAATCTTTTGTCAAAGATTGGGTTTTCGAGCACTTTGGGATTTATTGGGCCAATGAAGTGGAAGCCTCCTTTTGTCACCTGCCTGTTCATTGCTGGATAGCACAAAAGGGAAATGAAATTTTGGGTTTTGCCTGCTTCGAAACCACCGCCAAGAATTTCTTCGGTCCAACCGGCACATTGGAATCCATGAGAGGCAAAGGAATCGGCAAGGTTCTTTTGGTCAGAAGCCTTCAATCCCTCAAAGAAATGGGCTATGCCTATGCCATCATCGGTGGTGTGGGCCCAGCGGATTTTTATAAAAATACCGTTGGCGCCAGTATCATAGAAGGTTCAGAATTCAGTATTTACGAAAACCTCATCAGAAAGAAACAGTGAGCAAAACCATCAAAAATAATCCTTGGTATTGGGTTCCCCCGCTATACCTGACTGAAGGAATTCCTTATGTTTTGATCATTACGGTGTCTGTGATCATGTACAAGAAACTCGGGGTTGACAATTCGGACATTGGTCTTTATACCAGCTTCCTATATCTCCCTTGGGTCATCAAACCGCTTTGGAGCCCGCTTGTCGACCTTTATGGCACCAAGAGAAAATGGTTTTTGGCCATGCAATTGGTCTTGTCTTTTGCCTTTTTGTGTGTCGGCTTTAGCGTACCCACCAATTCTTTTTTTGTTTTGACACTTGCTTTCTTCTGGTTGGCTTCCTTTGCATCTGCTACAAATGACATTGCCTCGGATGGGTTTTATCTTTTGGCCTTGAAAGAAGAGCAACAATCTTTTTTCATCGGATTGAGAAGTACATTTTACCGGGTAGCCATGGTTACGGGTCAGGGATTGTTTGTCATTATAGCTGGATACCTTGAAGTCAAATATGGAGAAAATACCAAAGCATGGTCAATGACAATGGTCATGGTCGCAGGATTGATGTTTGTCCTGACATTGGTTAATCTTTGGGTAACTCCCAATATTGAGAAAAGCGCTACTTACGTCAAAGAAGTCCAACTTACCTTTGGAAAAGTTTTCAGTTCATTTTTTAAGAAAAAGGAAATCTGGGCTGCTTTGGCATTCATCCTATTTTACCGTCTTGGCGAATCCCAATTGGCTAAAATGGCTTCCCCATTCCTGTTGGACAGCAGGCCTGAAGGCGGTCTTGGATTAAGTACCACTGACGTGGGCTTGATCTATGGCACATTCGGAATCATTGCACTTTCACTTGGAGGCATTATCGGTGGTGTCGTCATTTCAAAAGATGGTTTGGGAAAATGGATATTACCCATGATTTTGGCATTGAACGTGCCAAATTTCTTTTATTACCTACTGGCATATTTCCAACCTGAATCCGCCTTTTGGGCCGGTTTTGTTGTGGTAGTCGAGCAACTGGGATACGGTTTTGGGTTTGCGGCATTTATGATGTACCTGATTTATGTTTCCGATGGCCCTTCCAAAACATCACATTATGCCATTGCCACGGGATTTATGGCGCTGGGCATGATGCTGCCTGGTATGGCAAGTGGATTTGTGCAGGAATGGTTGGGTTATGAGGGGTTTTTTCTCTGGGTAGTGGCTGCCGCTGTCCCCGGCATCTTGATGGTGAGGTATATCAAATTTCCAAAGGAATATGGGAAAAAGAAAAATGAGGGAATTGAGAATTAAGAATTAAGAATTTAGAATGATGAATTAAGAATGATGAATGAAATTGGATTTGGAAATAAATTGGAATCAATAATTACTGCATAATGACATTGATAGAGAAAATAGGGCAGCTTTTTTCGCCTGCGGCATTTATCCATGATACGGAGGAAAATCACCTTGAAATTGAATCTTTGATCAAAAACCATCAGATCGGTGGCTTGACATTTTTCCACAGCCGTCACAGTGCTGCTGCCAATTTTGAGAAAAGACAGGAAAAGCTGACCTATGAAAATACCCTAGAAAAGCTCAAAAGCCTCATCATCAGATATCAAAAAATATCAAAGCAGCCGCTATTGATGAGTATTGATGCGGAGTTTGGATTGGCAATGCGG
>JBBRFK010000267.1:0-5552 GCA_038224435.1 Cytophagales bacterium
TTGATAGCATTCAGAGAGTTCTTTTCTCAGAATGTGGGAAGACCAACCGTCCAAGGCGATGTGGTGCATGGTAATTACAAGGCAATAATCCTGAGGGGCTTTTGTGATGATGCAGGCCCTGATCATATGGTCATTGTTGAGGTCAAAAGGTATCCTGACCAGCCTTATGATTTCATTTTTTAGGAGCTCAGGATTCTGGGAATGAAAGTCCATCCTGTTGAGTTTCCAGAGGTCGGTGTCAAGCACTTTTTGGTAATCGTTTCCATCCTTATCCGTGATCACTGTCCGGAGGACTTCGTGGCGGTTGACAATGGTTTTCAGCGCTTCTTCCAATGCTGCGATGTCAAGTTTGCTACTGATGTTAAGAATCAGGGGAATTTGGTACTGTACACTTCCCTCCAGCTGGTGAATAAACCATAGTGCCTGCTGGTTATGAGAAAGCGGGATGTTTTCAGGCCTTGAAACAGGCTGTGGAACGGAGAGTGACCTGTCGGTACTTGGGGATTGTAGGACTAGGGCAAGTTGCGCGACTGTCGGTGCTGAGAATAGGTCACGGATATGAAGTCCACGTCCTGTTTCCTTTCTTATAGCGCCTATTACTCTCATCGCAAGAAGTGAGTTTCCTCCGAGTTCAAAAAAATTATTATGGAGTCCCACTTTTTGAACACCCAATAATTTTTGCCAGATCTCAGATACCGTTTTTTGGAGTCCGGATTTTGGGGCTTCGTAGTCCGCGGTTTCAAAGGTAATTGCAGGCTCTGGAAGGGCTTTTCTATTGACTTTCCCATTATATGTCAGTGGTATCCTATCAAGTTCCATCCATATATTTGGAACCATGTATTCGGGAAGTTTAATCCTGAGAAAAGAAGTGACTTTATCCTTATTAAAAGTGCTCTCACATACCACGTAGCCTATGAGCCTTTTGAAACCAAAGCTATCCTGTTTTACTGCTACAACTGCCTGACTGATACCTGTATACTCCTGAAGTAAAGTTTCAATCTCCCCGAGTTCGATCCGCTGGCCAAAGATTTTGACTTGGTCATCTATCCGTCCCAGGTATTCGATGTTGCCATCTGGCAGCCATTTGGCAAGATCTCCGGTATGGTACATTGTAGAACCTTTGGTATCGCTGTATGGATTTGGAGTAAATTTTTCAGAAGTAAGATTAGGTAAGTTTAAATAACCTCTCGCTACGGTTTCACCTGCAATGCAAAGCTCACCTGGGACGTTTATGGGATTGAGTTGATTTTCCCTATTGAGTATATAAATGCTGGAATAATCTATCGGTTTTCCAATTGAGATTTTTTCATTGGGAGATTTGATTTCGGAAACAGTGGCCCAGACAGTGCACTCTGTAGGACCGTATTCGTTGAAAAGAGGGACGTTTTTTGCTTTTTCAAAATGAAGTCTTACAAGAGATTCTTCAAGATTCTCTCCTGCCAAAATCACTTTAGACATTCGGGAATGGGCAAGTAAATCCTCCTCTAATAAAAACCTATAATAGGAAGGAACACAAAGTATAGTCTCAGAATCCTCTAATTTGTCTTTGATGAGTATTGGGTTTTTGATGAACTCTCTTTTGCACAAAATCAATCTGCCTCCTGAGGTAAGAGTTTCAAAAATTACGGGAATAGATGCGTCAAAAGAAAATGGAGGAATTAATAATATTGAGGCAGCTTTTTTTTGATGGTATGATTCTCTTGCCAATAAAAAAGCCAACAAACCTTTGTGTTCAATCATTACTCCTTTTGGCTTTCCCGAAGAACCTGAGGTATAAATGACATATACTAGTTGGGTTTGTCTTATATAAAGAGGAGTTAAAGATTCCCTCATCTTTTCTATTTCTACCCATTCACTATCCAGAATGACCAATTTCATTCCGATTTGAAGCCTTTCGGCAATATCAGATGTTGTCAAAACCAATTCCGCTCTGGTGTCTGAAAGAACGTATCCGATTCTTTCATCGGGTAGAGTTGGATCAATCGGAACATAAGCTCCGCCTGATTTTAGAATTCCCAATATCCCGATAATCATTTCAATTGAATTGTCAAGGCAGATTGGAATCAGATTTTCAGGTTTAACTCCTTTATTTAGGAGGTAATTCGCAAGCTGGTTTGATTTGATATCAAGATCTCTATAGGTAACTTTTTCATTTTCAAAGACAACGGCGAGGTCGTCAGGTGTTTTCATTACCTGGTTTTTAAAGAGATCGAGGATTGTGGTGTCTTTTGGTAATCGTTTTTCTGGGAGATTAAATGCATGTAAGAGCGTATTTTCTTCCTCAACCGAAAGTATTTTTAGCCTTCCAATCGGCAAGGAAGAATTCTCCGAAATAGATGCTAAAAGCTTTAGGTAATGTGAAGTAAAATCAGCTATTGTTTTCTCTTTGAATAAATGCGAATTGTAATTAACAACTCCCAGAATTCCTTCTTTTGTCTCTGAAAGTTCAAAGGATATGGCACATTTGGAGGAATACTGTAGGTAAATGCCACCGGCTGTATCTGATTTGTCTACCTCAAGGTTAATTTTGGGCTTACTCTCAAATTCGAAAAGTGCCTGGAAAATAGCGTCTTTTTCATGATTTAAGTGCTCCATAACGCTTTCAAATGGCACTTCCTGAAATCCATGCGCTTCCTTTACATTATGGTGGATTTTCTTTGTCAGATTGTCAAAATCAAGGTCAGATTGGATTTGGGTACGTATTGGGATAATGTCTTTGGAAAATTCAAATTTTTTATTCGGTTCTTGCTTTAAAATTCTATTTTCCACCAGACAAACACATAAATCCTCTTGACCGGACCACCTGTACAAAAGGATTTTATAGGCCGCTAAAAGTCTTATAAAAAGTGTTTCACCGGGATGTTGTCCGATTTTTTCAATTTTGGATAAAATATTGGAATCAATAGAGAAATTAAAAGAACCCCGGTTGGTGCCGTTTCCTGCAAGCCTCGGAAAATCAATAGGCAGTTGAAGTTCCTCAAGGCTTTCTAATTTTGTCCGCCAATACTTGACGGTTTCTTCAATTCTATTTTTGGCGATTTGTTTGGGTGGATTGTTTGAGATCGTCATATAATTATATAAAAAAGGAATTCTTACTTATTTTGTCAGGAAATTAGAAAATCTATTCTGATTAAATTGGACATTAGGGCATATCAATTTGATTTTTAATTAATTGAATTGATAGAAGAGTAATTGAATTATATGATTATCCGCAATGATGCCACTAAGTTTATTTTGAATCTCCTTTGATGCGGAATATCGTCGATAGTCCATAGTCGACAGTCCACAGCAGATCTAATTGAACTTCAAGCCTTATTTTATTTGGTTGGTGGCAAGAAAGCGTACAATCATATTGAATTTTTTATTAGAAATAAAATGGGTTATGAAAGCCACCCATTATTTATTTTGCCTGTTCAAATTCCATATTTCCAAGTCTGATCGGGTAAAAACAAAAATATTTTAAACATTTTTTTGGATCAGAATTTTGGTAAAGCCCAAGGAGACCGATAAACCGGGGTTATCAGTTCATTGGCCTTTTCGCTGTTTGTAAACCGCTGAATGGTGTCATCCCATATCAATACAGGTTCATTGACCCTTCCGGAGATATTTGGAATATGTGCATACAATGCTGCGATTCTGCCTGTCTCAGGAGGACAGATGGTTGTTTCCCTAGTTCTGATGCAATCTATAAAATTTTTAACATGGAGATTATGGGATTCCTTTCCTTCTGTGAAATGGATAGCTTCGGTCTTAAGGGCTTTTATTTCATTGTCCCATTCAGGGAAGATTTGGAAAGAGCGCCTATCAGCTACAATGGTACCTTTTTCGCCAATGAAAGCTATACCATATGATTTCCCATAAGGTCCTTTTTCGATTCCGGCGGTCATGTCCCAATTGATGACAAATTCATCATTTGGATAAATGACAGACATGGTATCAAAGGTATCCCTACTTCTTCTATCTGTAGAGCTATTGGTGGCCGAGGTGATGACTTTGGTGGGTGCTTTCGGTTGGTCCATTGCCCAGATTCCCATATCCAGTAAATGAACACCCCAGTCTGTCATCAGCCCACCGCCATAATCCCAATAATGTCGCCAACTCCCATGAAACCGGTTAGAATTAAAAGGCCGGCTGGCAGCAGGACCTAACCAAAAATCATAATCAATGCCGGATGGAACAGGACTGTCAGGCGCGGGAATCGGACCTGTACCATAATTGAAATTTGACCAGATATTGACTTTCCTTATTTTTCCGATCGTTCCGTTTTTGATCAAACCTATAGGTTCAGTGAAGGTATAGCCACTCCGCTGTTGTTGTCCCACCTGCACTACCCGATTATAGTAAGCAGCAGCATCCACCATAATTTTACATTCCGCAATGGAGTTGGCCAAGGGTTTTTCCACATAGACATCTTTTCCTGCAGCACATGCTTCGACCATGATCAGGCAGTGCCAATGGTCAGGAGTGCCGATAATAATAGCATCGATCTCTTTTAACTCCAAGACTTTTCTGTAGTCTCCATATGGCTTGGGGTTTTGTCCATAGGTATCCTTGACTTCTTTGATTCTTCTTTCTAACGCATTTTGATCAACATCGCAGATGGCCATACAATTTACACCCGGGATGTTCAGATGATTCTTAAGGATGCTAAACCCATGGCCGTTGCAGCCGATAAGCGCAACATTTACCTGATCACTCGGAACGACATCTGCGGAAAACACTTTGGAAGGGATGATCGAAAACAGCCCTGCGCCAAAAGTTGCGGTGGCTGTCTTTTCAAGAAATTTTCTTCGGCTTGACTTCATTGGGTATATTGTTTAGTCAACTAATTCAAAAATGATATTGATTTTTGAGTTGTCTAATTTAGATTAATTCATGGATTGCGCTATAACTCTCGAGAGATTTTTTTGTGGAAATATGATTTTGGACTCCATCCGTTTGAAGTAAATATTCAATAACATTGTATCTTTCGAAAATTGTAAACCCAGAAAAATTCTGACCATCATGAAAAAAACAAAAACCTTCTTATTTGCTCTAACAGTTCTTCTTTGCCTGTCAGCCCCATACTTTGCTATGGCCCAATTACAGTCTCCTGCTCCCAGCCCGGCTGCATTCGTGTCACAGAATGTCGGTTTCACCAAAATCAGCATCGACTATTCCTCTCCTGCTGTGAAAGGAAGACAGATTTTTGGAGAGATAGAAAAATATGGGGTAACCTGGAGAGCAGGTGCCAATGCTACGACCACGATTGAATTCAGCACAGGTGTAAGTGTTGGGGGTAAAAACCTCCGTGCCGGAAAATATTCCATTTTTATCACTCCAATGGCCTCAGGCGAATGGACCATCCACCTCAACGGAAAAGCAAATTCTGTTTTCACTTACATGAAAGACGGGAAAATCGACGAAGAAGCCATGGCAAAAGACGATGCCGTCGCCATCAAAGTAACGCCGGTAATGGCTGCTGATTCCCATGAAAGACTTACCTATTCCATCTCTGCGGAAAACAACAAAGTCGCCAAGGTGAGTATGGCTTGGGATAAAGTGAGGTTGTC
>JBBRFK010000268.1:0-5520 GCA_038224435.1 Cytophagales bacterium
GCCAAAGAATCATGGCGGTACATTTGGTAGGTGTTATAGACAATGACTGATTTTTGGTTGTATTTTCCCATGGCTTCATAAGCCATTTGATCAATCACATCTTGAAACCAAGACTCTTCCGCATCGATCAATATTTTTGTATTTGCTTCAAATGCTGCTTTACAAAGTTCATCCACCCTTCTGTTCAATCTTTGAAATGCCAGGCTTTCTTTTTCATTCAAAGTTTCGCCGTCTTGGATCTTGATCATGATACCATAATCCCCCAGGCCTGTTACTTTGAAAACCGCAAAAGGCATATTCCCATCACCGGCAGACCTTTCTATGGTTTTTAATATTTCATTTTTGGTAGCATCAAAACTCTCCTCATTTCCCTTTCCCTCTACAGAATAATCAAGTATCGTTCGAATATGGAATTTTGCCAATTCATCTACAGCATGCTGACAGTCCCTGATATCCTCTCCCCCGCAAAAATGCCCAAACATGGTTTTTTTCATGATTCCTTTGATAGGAAGCCCGAGCGCAAAAGACCAATTGGCCAGTTTTGTACCTAGGCTTACAGCGACATTGTTGTTGATAGTAGCGAAAATGAGATACATTTTCCTGAGATCCGCATTTGACTTGGATGCAAAAGCTACTTCAAGATTATCAAAAGAAATATTGGGTTTGGAAGGCATAAGACTAAAATTACGGCGCAAATATATTAAAAAAACCTCATGGGGTAGGGGATTGTTTGGTTATTTGGTGTGATAAATCAATGCCAAAAGTTAATTCTGAACTATTTGGATAGGAAGAAAGAATAAACGGAATAAGCTGAAAAAGCTCCGGCGATCATTCTTATACAATTCAGCAAAGCAAAATTATATTTTGGATTCTACTTGATCGCTAATAGTAATTATTGAATTTTTAATTGTTTGTCCGATTTTTGAACAAGCAGTAATAAATTATTTATTAATTAATTTGTTTTTAAAAAAGAGGCACTTACTTTTGACACATGTTAATCGCAGCATTCGCCTTCTTTAGCTTTTATTACTTTTACTTTCGCCTTCAAAGTCGAATCGGAGCTGCTTATTGTCTGGAAAAAATCTAAAAATTCATAAAGCAAAAAAAGCCCGGTTCGAAAGAGTCGGGCTTTTTTTATTAAACCTATCAAATCATCATCACATGAAAGACCATTTACAAATCAAAGACTGGGGATTCGGAATCGAAGGTCACGTCGTCATCGCTGGACCCTGTAGTGCAGAAACACCGGAGCAGATCGAGAAGGTATGCTTGGACATGAAGAAAGAAAACATGATTCCGGATATTTTCCGAGCAGGAATCTGGAAACCAAGAACCAGACCGGGAAGCTTTGAAGGTATCGGTGAGGAAGGTTTGAAATGGATGGAAATAGTGAGACACCACCTCAATATTCCGATCACGACTGAAGTCGGCAACGCAGCACATGTGGAACTAGCCTTGAAACACAAAGTAGATGTGCTTTGGGTAGGGGCAAGAACTACAGTAAATCCTTTTGCCGTGCAGGAAATCGCTGACGCACTTAAAGGTGTGGACATCCCTGTGATGATCAAAAATCCGATGAATCCTGACCTACAACTTTGGATCGGAGCATTGGAGAGAATGCATTCAGTGGGAATCAACAAACTGGCAGCTATCCACAGGGGATTTTCAGATTCTTATGACAAAAGATTCAGAAATAAGCCAAATTGGTCGATGCCTATCCACCTAAAAAGAGAATGGAAAGGAATGGAAGTGATCAATGATCCAAGCCATATTGTTGGAAACAGGGAAGGAATCCTCGAGACCGCACAAAGAGCCATTAACTTTGGCCTGGACGGTCTGATGATCGAAACACACCACGACCCAGACAATGCTTGGTCTGATGCCAAGCAACAGGTAACGCCAAAAAGATTGAAGGAAATTTTGTCCTTGATTGATTTCAAAGATACCCTTGGAAGTGAAAACCCCAGTGAGAAATTGAATGACCTCAGGACAGCAATTGATCATCTGGATGATCAGTTTTTGGATATTCTTCAAGAAAGATTTTCGCTCATTGATCAGATCGGGGCTTATAAGAGAGAGCATCACCTGACTGTATTCCAATCCGACAGATGGAAATATGTGATGGAATCACGCACACAAAAAGGAGTAGAGAAAAACCTCAGTGAGAAATTCATGAAAGAATTGCTTTACTGTATCCACGAAGAATCGGTGAAAAGACAGGAAAAGCAGTTGAGGGAGGCTAATCCGGTCAAAAAGTAAAAAGTTAAAGGTAAGAGGTTCTGTAAACCTCTTGCCTCTTACTTCTCCCAATAAATAATTTGATTCCTATTTTCATATAACTTTAAAATCTTCCCATTTTGGAGTCGGTAATATTTTCAAACAATATCTCATTTGATTTGAGTAAATACTTGAATCAATTGGGCCATTCCCAATTGGGAGTGATCTCAGATTCCAATACGGCAAAATTTTGCTACCCGATTATTGAGAAATTGTTGCCGGAAGGCCACAAACATTTTTCTTTTGCCGCGGGAGAAGCCAATAAAAACCTCAACACCTGCACACAAATCTGGCAATGGATGACCGGTGAAGCTTTTGACAGAAAGGCTTTGATCATCAATCTCGGCGGAGGAGTGACCGGAGACATGGGGGGATTTTGTGCGGCAACTTACAAAAGGGGAATTCGGTTTATCAATATCCCTACCACTTTACTATCTCAGGTAGATGCAAGCGTAGGTGGAAAATTGGGCATCGATTTCAATGGATTCAAAAATCATATCGGTGTATTTACCGAACCTGAACTGGTTCTCATTTCTGAAATTTTCCTAGAAACACTTCCCCATCAGGAACTCCGATCCGGTTATGCGGAGGTGTTGAAACACGGATTGATCCAAAATGCCAATTACTTTTCCTGCCTTAAAATCCAAGATTGGGAAAATCAGAACTGGCGGGAAATCACCGAAAAGTCTGTTCAGATCAAGAGGGAAGTGGTAGAGAAAGATCCAAAGGAATCAGGACTCCGGAAAATCCTCAACTTTGGACATACTATCGGGCATGCTTTTGAATCTTTTTACCTCAATTCCGAAAAATATTTATTGCATGGGGAGGCTATTGCCATTGGCATGATTTGCGAAGCTTTCCTCTCCCATAAGAAATCAGGACTACCAAAAGACGATTTGAAAACAATCACTGATGCTTTGATTGAAATCTACGGTGTTTTTCAATTTCCAATATCAGACACCGATGGCATCATCAAACTCTGCAGTCAGGATAAAAAAAATGAGGGTGCAACTATGAACTTTTCGCTTTTGCGGAGAATAGGAAACTGCGATTTTAACATCTCAGCCGCTATTTCCGAAATCAAAGAAGCCATTACATATTACCAGACTTTGACGTCCCAAGTTCCCTTAAACCAATGAATCCAACCTCGGAAACTTTATTTCTCAGCCAGAAAAGCGCTTTTAAATCTACCGTTATCCCGCTTCCGTCCTCCAAAAGTGAGAGCAACAGGGCCTTGGTCATCGATGCCCTAACAGAAGGGGAAAACCAACTGAGCAACCTTGCTGAAGCGCGAGATACACAAACCATGATCAGGTTGCTGAAAGAAAATCCGGCGATTTTTGATGTCTTGGATGCAGGGACGACCATGCGGTTCTTGACAGCCTTTGCTGCGGTGACCAACCAAAACAAAGTCATGACAGGAACTCCCCGGATGTGCGAAAGGCCCATAGGGATTTTGGTTGATGCCCTGCGTGGAATCGGCGCTGAGATCCACTACATGAATATTGAGGGATTTCCACCGCTAGCTATTCACAGTCTAAAGGAGCAAAAGACAGACAAAATCAAAATCAGGGGAGACGTCAGTTCACAATACATTTCTGCACTCTTGATGGTAGCTCCAGTGCTTCCACTCGGACTTGAACTTGAACTTACCGGAAAGGTCGGATCGAGAACGTATATAGAAATGACGCTTGAGCTGATGGCTGCTTTTGGTGTAAAATATTCTTGGGAAGGAAATTTCATTAAAGTTTCCCATCAAGCTTACCAAGCCACCCGATTTAATGTTGAAAGCGATTGGTCAGGGGCTAGTTATTGGTTCAGTTTATTGGCCTGTGCGGATGAAGGCGAGCTCTTTTTGGAGGGATTGAAGGAAAGAAGTCTTCAGGGCGATTCCAAAATTGTGGACATCATGGACAGACTGGGTGTCAAAAGTGAATTCCAAAAAGGAGGGGTAAAGCTTTCGAAGCAACCTGTCAAAGGGCTTGATTCCTGGGATTTTACCCATTGTCCTGATTTGGCTCAGACTGTTGCAGTAACATGCGCGATCATCGGCCAAAAGACAAAATTCACCGGATTGGAAAGTTTGAGGATCAAGGAAACTGACCGGATATATGCACTTCAGCAAGAATTGGCAAAGTTCAATGCAGGATTGGTGGAGGGTGAAAATGAAGTTTTCACCTTGATTCCCTCAGTCACCATGCCCCATGAAGTTCACATCCATACCTACGATGACCACAGGATGGCAATGGCTTTTATGCCGCTGATGACCAAAACAAATGTATTGATTGAGGACCCTTCTGTAGTCAATAAATCCTATCCAAGTTTTTGGAAGCACGTTTCTTTGATAGATACAAGAAGCGAGATACAAGAAGCAAGACCTTAATTCCTTCTCATATCTCATTTCTCCCGTCTCCTGTCTCACATCTCCTCCAATGAAAGGCACTTACACCATCTTACTTCTGATCCTATCCAATACCTTCATGACATTGGCTTGGTATGGACACCTGAAATTCAAAGATCTGAAATGGTTTGAGAATCTCGGCCTGATATCGATCGTATTGATCAGCTGGGGAATTGCTTTTTTTGAATACATCTTTCAGGTTCCGGCCAATAGGATCGGTTTCAAAGAAAATGGAGGTCCGTTTTCTTTGGTTGAGTTGAAAGTACTTCAGGAAGTCATCACTTTGGTGGTATTTATGATTTTTACTTTGGTGTTTTTCAAAAATGAAACCATCAAACTGAACCACATTATCGGATTTGGATTTTTGGTTCTTGCGGTTTACTTTATTTTCAAAAAATAGATAGCTTTAAGGATGGAAATTTCATTTGAAAATAAATTAGAAGAATTTAAGGAAATGTTGGGTCAGCTATCCTCAGATGAACTTCTTGAAGTCAGGAAACTCTTGGACGAATATGCTGAAAAGTCAGAACCTTCTTTTGCAAAACAGAAGAGTTTAAGGGATTTATTATCCAATGGGCCAACTTTATCTAAAGGAGAGTTGGGTAAAATTCAGAAGGCGAGGAGAATACATAACAGGACTGTTTTGACCTCAGGTTTTTGAAATTTTCCAATTTTTCATTTTTGGTTAAAAAGATTAAATACACTCGAAACACCAATTAAATATCCAATGAAAGTCGCCATTCAAGGTATTCCGGGTTCTTTTCACCATCAGGTAGCGCTCAATTATTTTGGGCCATCAACTGACATCGAGGGCTTCAGGACTTTCGAAGAAGTAGCTAAGG
>JBBRFK010000269.1:0-5493 GCA_038224435.1 Cytophagales bacterium
TACAAAAATATTGATCGATGCGGAAGAGTCTTGGTTTCAAGATGTGATTGATCAAATGGCTTATGAAGCCATGGGAAAATACAACCAAAAATCAGTCATTGTCTATAACACCTACCAAATGTACCGCCATGATTCTTTGGCAAAATTGAAAAAAGACTGTAATGATGCCTTGGAAAAGGGCTATTTGCTTGGCGCAAAATTAGTCAGGGGAGCATATATGGAGAAAGAAAGAGATCGAGCGGAAGAAAAAGGCTATCCAAGCCCCATCCAGCCAAATAAAGAAGCCTCGGATATTGATTACGACGCTGCTTTGGTTTATTGCGTGGAAAACACCAAATCCATAGGCCTTGTGTCAGGTTCCCATAATGATAAAAGCAATATTCTTTTGACGGAGTTGATTTCAAAATATGGGATTGATCCGGCTGACGAAGGCATCTATTTTGCACAGCTTTATGGCATGAGCGACAATATTTCCTTCAATCTGGCAAAAGCAGGCTTCAATGTCGTGAAATATGTCCCTTATGGTCCTGTAGAAAAAGTAATGCCCTACCTTTCCCGAAGGGCAGAGGAAAACACCTCTGTTGCCGGTCAAAGCAGCAGGGAATTTGACCTTGTCAAAAAGGAAATGGCGAGGAGAAGAACAGTAAGAAAATAAGATATTGGTTATTGGTTAAATGATTATCCGCAATGATGCCACTAAGTTTATTTCGGATCATTTTTGGTGCGGATAATCGTCCACAGTCCATAGACGACAGACCATAGCAGGTTTAATTGGACTGCAAGCGTGATTTTATTTGGTTAGTGGTAAAGAAGCGTACATACATAATTGGTTATTAAAAATTTGAACTGAATAAATAAAGAAATGCAGTTATTAAGCGAACAGGAATTAGAAAGAAGGAAAGACAGGGAGGAATTGATGAAACTGGGAATCAACCCCTATCCGGCTGAATCATTCCCCATCAATGTCACCGCAGAAGACATCCATAAAAATTACGAAAACCGAAAGACTGATTATAAGGACATCTCTATTGCGGGTAGGTTGATGACCAAGAGAATCATGGGTTCTGCCTCTTTTGCCGAAATTCAGGATTCCACCGGACGACTTCAGATATACCTGAGAAGGGACGACCTTTGCCCGGACGAGGACAAAACTTTCTATAATACTGTGTTTAAAAAGCTTTTGGGAATCGGAGATTTCATTGGACTGAAAGGATATATTTTCACCACCCAAACCGGTGAAATCTCGCTCCATGTCACTGATCTGAAAATCCTCTCCAAGTCAATCAAGCCACTTCCTGTAGTCAAAAGAGATGAGGAAGGCAATATTTATGACGGGTTTACCGATCCTGAGATGCGTTACAGGCAGCGGTATGTTGACTTGACTGTCAATCCGGAAGTTAAAAATGTCTTTGTGACGCGGTCAAAAATCATCACCAACATGCGCCGTTATTTTGACGACCATGGCTGGCTGGAAGTGGAAACCCCAATCCTGCAACAAGTACATGGCGGGGCAGCAGCCCGACCTTTCAACACCTATCACAATACCTTGGACATGCCTCTTTTTCTTAGGATAGCCAATGAATTGTACCTAAAAAGATTGATTGTTGGTGGATTTGAAGGAGTGTACGAGTTTGGGAAAATGTTCAGAAATGAAGGCATGGACCGAACCCACAATCCTGAATTTACCGGTATGGAAATCTATGTGGCCTACAAGGATTACATCTGGATGATGGAAATGGTGGAGGAATTGATTGAAAAAATCACTGAATCAATACATGGAACGACTATTGTAAAATCAGGCGATCATGAAATCAATTTTGCGGGACCTTACCGGAGGTTGACAATGTTTGAATCCATCAAAGAATACGCAGGGATTGATGTAAGCGAATTTGATGAAACAGGTCTGAGGCAGGTATGTGTGGATATGGGAATACAGGTGGATGGCAGTATGGGCAAAGGCAAGCTGATCGATGAAATCTTTGGTGAAAAAGTGGAAGCCAATCTTATCCAACCTACTTATATTACAGACTATCCTGTGGAGATGACTCCTTTGGCCAAAAACCACAGGTCAAAAGAAGGTTTGGTGGAGCGGTTTGAGCTTTTTGTCAACGGCAAAGAAATCGCCAATGCCTATTCTGAATTGAACGATCCGATTATCCAAAGGGAAAGATTTGAGGACCAATTGAAGTTGGCTGCCAGGGGCGATGATGAGGCGATGGCCATGGATGAGGATTTTTTGAGAGCCTTAGAATATGGCATGCCTCCGACTTCAGGTCTTGGCATCGGAATCGATAGACTTACGATGTTGCTGACCAACAAAACTACCATTCAGGAGGTCCTTTTCTTCCCACAAATGAGGCCCGAAAAGAAATTGAGCATTGCCTCAGATGAGGATTTCATGGATTTAGGGATTCCTATCGGACTGCTACCCGTAATCAGGGACATGAACATTCAGACAATTGAACAACTCAAGGAAATGGATCCAAACAAGCTTTTCAATGATGTATGTGGAAGAAGAAAAAAACTGAAACTTGAAGTGCCAAATCCGACAAAGGAAGATGTGGAAAAGTGGGTTTCATAGTTCCATTTTATGATTTTAGGCTATTCTGGCAGGAAGTGTATCTTTATTTCTATAAATCGGAAGACCGATGTCCGATGTCACCAGCTTTTTAGCATTTAGACTTGATTCTAATTGTATTTAGGGTTTACTGACAAAGAAATGTGTATTAATATTTATTTTTATACTGAAATATAAAATCAAAAAACCGGATAAACTGTCCGGTTTTTTTGTGGAATTTTATACATCAGGAGTAAATCAAAATGAGAATAAAAAAATATCAAATTTTATTTTTGATAAAAATATTGTCATTTTTTTGATTTATTTGCAACGATTAAATATTATTGTTAAATAATTATCAAATTTTTATACCATTCACTATAAGCCATGAATCTCCGTCTTAATTCTGAATTTGGAACATTGAAAGCAGTCCTGATGCACCGGCCGGGCAAAGAAATTGACAGGTTAACGCCCTATAATAAAGAACTGCTTCTTTTCGAAGACGTTCCATATTTGGAAGCGATGCAAAAGGAACATGATTTTTTTACTGATTTGATCAAACAGACTACAGGAGCGCAGGTTTTTAGGCTTCATGAGTTGCTTATACAAGTTCTTTACAATAGGGAAATATTGGAAAAACTGATGCATGATGCCCTCACCAAATCGGGTCTGACACATTTGAAAGAACATATCTTGGACCGCTTATCCACAGCGGAATGTGCAACAGCCTTGACTGCCGGCGTAAAAGTCCATGAGCTCAAAAGAAAAATCCCCAACTTGTCTTCAGGTGAATTGTTGGATTATGCTTTTATCATCCCTCCCAGTCCCAATCTTTATTTTCAGAGAGATCCGATGGCAATTACCCCCGGAGGAATCATTTTCTCAAGCATGAAAAAAGAAGGAAGACAAAGAGAGGCCAATCTTCTCAGGGCAATATTCGAAAACCACGTAGATTTCAAAGACCATGTGAACCGTCTCTATCCCGTAAACGGGCACGATTCCCCACCTAGTATTGAAGGAGGGGACGTGATTGTACTTTCTAAGCATGCGGTAGCCATCGGCAATTCTGAAAGGACTGATGAAAAGGCCATTTATCATGTAGCCAAAGCTTTGTTGGCTGAAGGAAGCGTAGAAAGGGTTTATGAGGTTCACTTGCCTAAAAAACGACAGTACATGCATCTCGACACTGTCTTTACCATCTTGGATGAAAACCTTGTTTTGACCTATCCTGACGCATTGAACTCCGTCCTTCAAACCTCGCTTTACACGCTGAAGGATATCAACGACGACAAAATCAATATCAAAAGACAAGTATTGAACGAATCTCTTTTGACTGTCTTGGAAAAAGAAATCCCACATCTTGAAATCCTGTCCACGGCTGACGGAAAGCCTGATTATTCGATGAGAGAACAGTGGTTTGACGGTGCAAACGTATTTGCCATCGGTCCTAGAAGGGTGATTTCTTATAATAGAAACATCCATACCAACCGTGCACTGAGAAATATGGGCGTTGAGGTCTTGGAAATCCCTTCTTCTGAACTTTCCCGGGGACTTGGTGGACCAAGGTGTATGACCATGCCATTGAGCAGGTCAAAAATTTAAATAAGCGAATTCCCAGAAGCGTTTTTAGCTCAAAATTTATAAAAATAGATCCCACATATACATTGGAATACAACCGATAAAATCCAATTCTCCTGAGGGGAGTCTTTTCATCAGAAACCCATCGGACTGATTGAATGGCCTGATGGAAGTTCTATGGGGATTCTCTGCTAACATATTAAAATGGCCGACAAGCACTACAATCCCATCGTTTTTGGGATTGTCTTTGATCACCTGAAAGACATCTTCCCACATCACAAGTTTTTTGCTTTCATTTTCGTGGTTAAGTCTTCGGTCTTGTTGTATGGTTAATCCCGAAGCAATATTCTCGAAAGTCTGAACCGACCTGCAAAATTCACTGCTGATCGTTGCAGAAACAGGAATTGAAAGTTTTCTGATTGCGTTTCCAATTTTCTTGGCATTATTTTTCCCCTGCTCATTAAGCTGCCGGGCAACATTTGAATCACAGGATTTCCACCATTGCGGAACTTGGGAATTGACGATATCTTCCCCTACCGAAGCATTGGCATGCCTCAGGACGATGACGAATCCACCATTTTCCGTTTTCATTTTTTTTAAGGAAGAAACTGTCTTGATTGCCTCATCTTTGTTTTTTGTGATATAGACAGGTATAGTTTCCCGGACGGGCATGCCATTTTCCCATGCAATATCTATCCAATATAAACCTTGTGCCAACTCCAAAAAATCCTCCCCGGATTCATCTATATCGAAGGTTGCTTTTGAGGTTGAAGGAAAAAACTTTGCCGGCGTACTTGTCTGGATTTGGATATCAAATCCATTGTCGCTATGACTTAAGAAAAGTACCCCATTATTAAAATCATTTGACAATATCCTATTCTCAGGTTCTTCCTGTTTTTGGCAGGAAGAAAAAATTGCAATCAAAGCAAGTGAATAGAAAATTTTAAGTAGGGAGGAAAAATGTCTCATGGTGAATTTAATTTATGGCTATTAAAATATTATATGATCAAGAACAAACCGGTATTTTCCTTTCAAAACCGTGCCGAAATTCTGGGAAATTACCAACACGATTCCAAAAATATAAATAAAAACAAGCTTTCAAAAATTAAATTACCTCCTTATTCATCCTACAAATGTTAGACAAAAGGACGCTTCAATAATTTTTTTTTTACAAAAGTCAATCGGATCTAAAGTCACCAAATTGGTACTTCGCCCTAAGATATAAAGTATTTCCCAAGCTGTCTACCCTATAGCTCTCCCTCCTCTTAGGGAAATGAATACCTGTTGAAACATCCCATTCAAGGTTATACACCAAACTGTAATGACCTGAGGTTTTTACTTTGTAGGCAACAAGCATT
>JBBRFK010000270.1:0-5478 GCA_038224435.1 Cytophagales bacterium
AGGCCAAACCATCGGCTATAGCAGAAAAGGTAAAATGGAAGAAGACGGAAAGATTGCTACCATCGCTTTGGGCTATGCTGACGGCTATGACCGGAGATTCAGCAACGGTAAAGGTTTTGTCTTGATTCACGGAAAAAAGGCGCCTGTGATCGGCAATGTCTGCATGGACATGACAATGATCAATATCACAGGGATTGAAGCCAATGAAGGCGATGAAGTGATCATTTATGGTCCGGGAATTTCCCTTAACGAACTTTCGGAAAGTATAGGAACCATTCCCTATGAGCTACTTACCAATATCAGCAGCAGGGTAAAGCGGGTGTATTATTTGGATTGAAGGATTTTAGAAAATTCTCCGGAAATTGGTTGTTAAGATTCGTCATCGATAAAGTAGATTTTCCTATCTATCAGAATACTATAGATGTCAACCCCGGAAAGGGCGTAGTTGAACGCCAAGTGTTGGAAATAACTGTTAACATTTTCTTCAGTTGATGATTTTATGGCTTGGTCAGCCATCATTTCAAGATCTTTTTCTTCTTCAGTATAATAGACCGGGATTTTGGATGTTGTTTTCATAAGTGAACTGTCTTTACCAAATTTGGCTAGATATTTCAGCATTCAAAACCTGAATTTATGTGGCCAAACCATAACTAAAGCCTCCAACAGCTACCAAATTCCGCCAATTCCTTTTTTCTAAAGGCATGATTTGGTATCTTTACAGCATGTAATCAACTGATAATCAAATTTGACCTTGTAGGAACGTCGACCTCTCATTATTTTTTCAAGCTTACCGGTTCTCCTTCAATACTTTATTGACGCCATTGAATTTGCTGATTTTATTGCAAATACTCTGTTGAATGCCTAGTAATTGACATAAAATCTGAAAATAGCATATCCACCGTTACAAAAAGAATAATCATGAATTTAGCACCTGTTGAAGAATTAACCGAAGAGCTTGTCGAAGTAGATACAGCCAAAATTTTGTTCGCATCATTTGAAAAAAATGATCCGACTATCAGTGCACTTGACAATTCAGGTCTTTCTTATGAACAAATTCAATTGGAAGGTGGCAAAAACAATCCAAACCCAGTTTTTAATTTCATGACCCTTAAGCCGGCCATTGACCATGCCACAGCCGAAGGTTTCAGCCTGATTATCGCCACCGATGCAAAGAATGAAAGGATAACCATTGCAGTCAAAAAAGATGAAAAAAGCGGATTTGTAATCCTTAACAGTCACCAACTTGCAGCCATACTTTTGAATATATGGAAAGACTCCGGAAAGTATGAGGATTTGGCTTGCCTGAAATCCATCCACACATCAGACTTGGTGGAGAACATTGCCATCAAATCGGGATTGAAATTGCAAAGCGAAATTATCGAACCGGGAGAATTGAGAAAAACCATGGCTGAGGTTCAAAAGATGTATGAAAACAGCCCTATATGTGCCTTCAACATCGACCAGCAGGTTTGTCATTCCGCGCTTGATTTCTTCCAGATTGTATTGGAAATAACTCAAAAAGAAACCGATTTGAAAGCTTCTAATCTTACTTTCTTTGATTACATGATGGAAATCTATAAAGAATTTGGCTTTTACAAAGAAAAAACCATCACAGTGGATTTGAATACAGATGCACAGCGTTCCCATTTGCTGTCTATCATGGACAACCTTAGAAAAAATCCAAAATCGCTTGAAGCCACCTTTCCGCTCAACAGTGTGACCGATTACAAAAAGGGTGTGAAATTTAATATTCTCACTGATAAGGTAAATTCTTTTGCAGGAAGTACAGAGAATATCCTGAAAATCGAGTCTGCCAATAACCTTTCTGTGACCTTTGCCCCTTCCAAAACCAAAATGGTGTACTACATCAGTATCAAAGGGGGCTTTATCTCCAAAGAAAAATATGTCATGAGGAACAAAGAAATGGATGCCGAGATCCTTCGGGTCATCCAGATGTTCAACAGAGGCCTTTAAATCAATAAACGATCCCCAAGCTTATGGTTTGGGGATTTTCTTTTTTTTGCCTGTCACTTTTTTGTATTTGTATTTCCACTTGGCCCTGGAGTATTTAGGTACAGCCCTAAATGATTGTATCATGATCAAAACCTGGATTCCCAAAGTCACCGGAAATATTGTTTGAAACCCCCAACCCAGATCGAGAAATATACCAAACAATGCAGGTCCGATCGCTGAACTCAAAACCATGATCGAGGTAAATAAGCTTCGTACCGTACCGATGTTTGACTGACCAAAAAACTCCACCTGAAGAGCAGCGACTGTAGCACTTCCAAATCCTACGGACAATCCCATCAAAATATTATAAACAAATATCCCCCAGACATTTGGCACCAGCCAAATGACCAATAAAGCTATCAATAATGGGAAAAGGTAAAATGGAAAGAAAGTCTTGGCCTTGTACCTGTCAATCAGCGGACCGGAAAGCAGGATACTCAAAAAACTTGCGATTGCATAAGAGGTAAGACCCGCTGCAGCCAAACCTATTTGCCATCCTTTGAATTCAATGATGGCAAACTGATAGAAAAAAAGACCTGTCACGGCATATGGAATAAAAAATATGTTTGGAGCCAAAAGCCAAAAAGGCTTTGATTTCATGATGTCTCTTTGGCGGACGCGGTCGACTTTATTTTCATTTGCATGCGAAGTCACCACTTCACCTGATTCGCTGACCAGATGGCTTGGTTTCAAGACAAATAAGGTAAAAACCGTCACGGTGATAGTGACCAAACCGGCATTGAGCCAGAGAGATTCCCTCCACCCTATCTTGGCTATTACCACGAGAATAATCGCAGGCAATATGGCTTGTCCCAAAGGATGGCCCAAGGAAGCGAGACTGATTGCTTTTCCTCTGTTTTCCTCAAAATACCGGGACATGGATGTGATAGAAATATGGTTGTAAAGCCCCTGACCTGCCAAGCGCAGCCCGAAAAATGCAATGGGTATGTACCACCATGCCTGGGAAATGCTTAAAAAAAACAAGGATATAACAAAAGTCGCTGTGGTAGCCAAAGTGAACTTTTGAAGGGGAACTGTGTCGATAAGTTTACCCAATTTGGGTAAGGCCATGGCTGCCCCGATGGTCGCAATCCCGTAGAAAGTACTCAGCAGCCCATTGGACAGATTGAATTCCTCCATCAAAAAGGGAACGTACATCGCCAACAGAAATGTCTGTCCAAAACTCGACAAGGCAGTCATGATGATCCCAAAAATCACCATTACGCGGTTTTTACGGACAAACTGTAGGTAGTTCAAGATTTGGAGTAGGTTTGGAGATATCCTTTTGGAAAATAATTTGGTTCTTTAAAAACCCGAAGTTACAATAAAAAAGATTTAGCGGCTTGAAGGACATTTGAAACAAAGATTGAGCTATGAAAGAACCTAAACGGAGGATATCCATTTTATTTTTATAATGAAAGTATTATACTGTAAAGTTGCTTTCCAATCGAATACATAGGTGGTTTATTTCAAAATTACTCACTAAACTTGTTCTGTTTAGAATAAAATTCTGTTTTTTCCCCATAAATTGCTACTTTTGTGGCTTCAATTCATTTAGGCAATTAAGGATAATCATTACCCCACCCTGAAATTTATTTTTTAATAACCAAACCTTCAGTTAAATGACCGGAGGACAAATTGCCTTTTGCCATTTTATTAAACTTGAAAAATTATGACGCAGATGTTTTATCGCCTGTTCAAACCGACCCAGGTAAATCTGAAAGACGAAGTATTATCTGGCTTGACTGTAGCCTTGGCTTTGGTGCCCGAAGCAGTAGCTTTTTCATTAATTGCAGGGGTGAGTCCTCTGATCGGATTATACACTGCTTTTATCATCGGCTTGATTACTTCCATCTTAGGCGGACGGCCGGGGATGATTTCAGGAGCAACTGGCGCTATTGCAGTAGTGGTAGTGGCATTGGTGATTTCTCATGGAGTCGAATACCTTTTTGCAGCAGTTGTTTTGATGGGGTTGATACAGGTTCTTGTTGGGATACTTAAGTTAGGTAAACTGATCCGTTTGGTTCCACATCCTGTGATGTTTGGCTTTGTGAATGGTTTGGCAATTGTGATCGGTATGGCGCAATTTGCGCAATTCAAAACTATCAATGCAGAAGGTATTTCAGAATGGATGACTGGAAATCCATTGTATATCATGGTTGGGTTTGTTTTATTGACCATGGTTATCATCAAATTCCTTCCAAAACTCACCACAGCAGTACCTTCGGCTTTGGTAGCTATTTTGACAGTATCACTGATTGTTATTATTGGAGGAATCAGTACAAGGACAGTGGGAGACTTGGCTTCCATCAGTGGTGGGTTGCCTCAATTTCATTTGCCAATGGTTCCTTTGAATTTAGAAACATTGATGATTATCCTACCTTATTCTTCTATCATGGCTGGAGTTGGCTTGATAGAAAGTTTGTTGACCTTGACCCTCATAGATGAAATCACCGAGACACGGGGACACGGAAATAAGGAATGTATCGCACAAGGTGTAGCGAATGTAACAACCGGGTTTTTTGGAGGGATGGGAGGTTGCGCCATGATAGGACAGTCCTTGATCAATGTCAATGCAGGCGGTAGAAGCAGGATTTCGGGAATTGTAGCTTCGGTCGGGTTGTTGGTTTTTATCCTTTTCCTATCAGCCTATATTGAAATGGTGCCCATGGCAGCATTGGTTGGCTTGATGTTTATGGTTGCGATTGGGACTTTTGAATGGGCTTCCTTAAAGGTATTCAGGAAGGTTCCCATGCATGATGTTTTGGTCATGCTGGTGGTTACGTTGGTGACAGTCTTTTTGCATAACCTTGCTTTGGCAGTATTGATCGGGGTGATTATTTCCGCTTTGGTCTTCTCTTGGCAAAATGCGAAAAGGATCAGGGCAAGAAAATATGTGGACGAAAAAGGAGTCAAACATTATGAAATATTTGGTCCCCTATTCTTTGCATCTGCCTTGACTTTTGGACAAAAATTTGATCCCATCAATGACCCGGATGAAATCATCATCGACTTTCAGGAAAGCAGGATTGTAGACCACTCAGGTATAGATGCCATCCACAAAGTGACCGAACGCTATCATAAACTAGGGAAGACCGTCTATATCCGCCATCTGAGCAGCAGCAGTAGGGTATTGTTGAAAAAAGCCGAAAAAATCATCAATGTAAATTTTACCGATGACGATCCAAGCTTTAAAATTGTCTTAGAAAACAGGCAAAAAGTGGTCTTATAATATTGAAAGGCTATTTTCCGGTTAGATTTGAATGATAAAAGGGTTTGTTCGCCCTTTCCAAAGTGATTCCCGATAATAAAGGATTTGCTTTGGAGCACCTTGCTACAGCAGATTATTATCCTCGCTAAATGCTTTGTAAAGTTCATCATCGGTAGTAAAAATATTCTCGATCTCACTTCAAGCCTCCCTGCAGTTTCGCAATGGCTGCCTTTGATTTTCCGAGTTGTCCAAAT
>JBBRFK010000271.1:0-5420 GCA_038224435.1 Cytophagales bacterium
GTTTGCATTTCCGGAAGGAACCATCCTGTGTGTAGGTGGTAAGGGTGTGAACAAGTAGTAGACACCTTCTATATTTACAAAATTGCCGTAAATATTATTTCCTTCAATTCCACGAAGAGAAACGCTTTCCAAGTATTCAAAGTCAGTTAAGCTGTATTTTTTTATTTCATCGTAGTCCAAAATTTCAAATTGATTTTTACCAAAATCAATCTGGACATCTTTTATTTCTCGGTATTCTCCGGGACCTTGTCCAAGTTTACTAAAAATTGAAATACTATTTCCCTCCCCATCAAACCCAAACATTTTGGCCTGCCTGTCATCAAAAATATAATATCGGTCATGAGATGGAGAGATAATGAGTTTGGAAAATGACACGATTAACCGGCCTTCCTCCGTCTGGAGATATATGATATCATCCACTACAAGGCCTTCAGGCCAACCGAAGCCAAATTCGTCTTTTACCGTTAGAGGAAAGGTGATTTCTGTCAACTTCTCGATAACAACTAGTTCTTCCTTCCTTTTCTCTGCGCAGGAAAGAATAAAAGTGACATTTAAGAAGATAAGAAAATATACATAGGATTTCTTCATATTGGTTTTTTTTTAATAAGCATGAGTGACCGGTCAAAAAAATAATAGGGGCCAAAGAGAATATTCTTTGTAGCCATTATTATTATGTCGCTATTTTAAACTAAATATTAATAAAAATCCGGCCATAAGTACAAATGACATAGTAGAGGCATTGACCTGTTTGGCACGATAGTCTAGTTTCTACTAACATAAAAAGATTGCTGCCAGACCCAGCAATCCCATTCTCCAAAGCCACTTCTGTTTCATAAAACTCCCCTTCCGGGTGAGTACCAAAGTTCAATCCTGCAAAAAGCAGAAAAACCATAACCACAATGGATCCCATCCAACCTCTTCGGATAAAAGATATTTTTTTAATTGAAGTTATAAATATAAAGTGGAATGATGTCTAAAATTCAAAAAAAAAAAGTAAAAAAACAAGCGTCTTTAGTTTTACGTAATTGGTTTTTTCTTTCTAGCGCAAAAAAATTATTTTAATTGCAAACAAATCAAAACATGGTTATATTATTTTGAAATTTCAAAATCGGAATGGTTGCCTTTGGGGCAATGGCGTTTATGTTGATGGCTGGGTGGCAATTTAACATTGGCGGAACGGAAGAAGTATTTTCAGACAAAGATTTAGCACTTGAAAATGCTTATGCCGGAAGTGGTAATAATGTTTGTTACAATACTATAACTTCTGCATCAGGTCATCAAGTGCGATATTGCCCGGGATGTCAATTTATTAACAATAGTGCAGCCCCATGGTATGCACCTTCTAGCAATTGTTAAATTTTAATCAAAAAGCAGGGACCTTTGAATAATTCCCTAAAAGTCCCTAACTTTCTTTTTAATATTGTTTATATATGATCTCTTTTCATAAATTCAAATTACTACTTTCATCTATAACTATTTGTCTTGTTGTTTGTATAAGTTGTAATACATCCTCTTCTTCACCTCCGGTATACATGACTTTTAATGAAATTGAATATATAATTCAATTTCCTGAAACTTTTTTTCTCAAAAAGGGAGAGAACCCCGAAATTGATGTAATCGGGATTCGCGATTTTAGAATATTTGATAGCATCATGGTCATGGGTACTAGCAACCCATATGGGATATGGTCCTTTATTTCTTTACCGTCCAACCAAAAGCTTGGCTCTTTTCTAAAAAGGGGAGAAGGCCCACTCGAGTTTATGCAAGGTCCAAGTACCTCAAATGGGGCCACTTTTGTCCATGAGAATGGACGTTTGTTGGCTTTTTTATATGATTTCCAAAAAGGGGATGTCAAGAAGTTCAATATTTCACAATCCTTAAATGACGGAGAGTTACACCTTACTCAAATAGAGTCTTCTTTACCTCCTTTTTTGTCTAATTTCATTATGTTGGACAGTATCACCTATTTTACAAAAGAAATTGGTAACCGTGATACGCAGCAACTCCGATTCATATACAAAAACGGTGAAAAAATAAGCTTACCGTTATTGGATAGACTTAATCAGGCAGCCTTAAAAGAAGGTAGTGATTTCAATATCTTAGCAACCAATACAAAATTTAGTGATGTCAAAAATAGGTTTATAGAAGCCCCGACGGGTTTGAATTATATAAACATTTATGCGCTTGATAGTTCCATCGTCAAAACGATTTGCATCGGGGAAGAATTAAGTGATATTTCCAAAATTCAAGACGAATGGCCACAATGGGATCGAAAATATGTATTTGTAAATAATCAAGCGTTCGATGATTTTTTTGGTGTAATCTATGTAAATGAAAGTTATAAGGATTATGAGACGATCAGAAAACAACTTCCGTCCATCATGTTGTTTGATTGGGAAGGAAATCCATTGGCTGAATTGAAAATGGAAAACCATTTCACCGATTTTGATATTGATTTCAAAAGACAGGAACTTTATACCTTTGATGTACACTCAGATGAATTTTTAAAGTTTGATATTCAAATTGTTTTGCAACATCTAAATAAATAAATCTTAGGTTTTAATTTCTGAAAGGATGAATAATTCTGTATTTTTTTTCTTTTTGGTGTATTTACTTTTAGGAACAATGATCATTGGAAATTATGGAATTTCCATGGACGAACCAATTGAAAGGAAACATGGGATTGTAGCATTTGATTTTGTGAATGAAAAATTCGGTTTATTTCCAAGTATTCCAAAAGGAACCGAAATCAACCTAATAAATTATGACCATCGGGACTAAGGGCTGATATTTCAATTTTCAGCATATAGTTTGGAGTTGCTTTTTAATATAGACAACAGTAGAGACGTATTTCTCATTCGTCATTTTTTGGTTTTTTTACTTTTTTATGTGAGTTTGATCTTCTTTTATAAAATCATAGAAATGCGGTTCAAGGATTGGAAAATAGGCCTATTGGGGGTGGTATTTTTCTTACTGAGCCCACGTCTATTTGCTGATTCATTTTATAATCCTAAAGACATTCCCTTGATGTCTTTTTTTATTATTTCCACCTATACTTTGATCAAATTTTTTTACCTCCAAACAAAAACCAATGCGATCTACCAT
The DNA here is from genome assembly GCA_038224435.1 of Cytophagales bacterium. GTDB lineage: Bacteria > Bacteroidota > Bacteroidia > Cytophagales > Cyclobacteriaceae > Cognataquiflexum. The sequence continues at coordinate 3,106 of JBBRFK010000271.1, forward strand.
GGCATTGCATGTGGTTTGGCAGTAAGCACAAGAATAGTTGGAATTATAATTCCAGTATTTACTTTTATGCTAATTCTTCTTAGAGTCTTTGAATTTCGTCGATCAAAAGTGCCGTTGAAAAGTTTGGTATTTGGATCAGCTACATTCATTTTTTCATTACTCATGGCAACTTTTATTTTTTGGCCTGTCCTATGGGAAAACCCAATTGAAAGTTTCCTTCATTCTTTTAACAGCATGAAAAAATTCAGGTGGTATGGAAATATCCTTATGTGGGGTCAAATGATCAATTCAAATGACTTGCCTTGGTATTATATACCTTCTTGGATTTTGGTTACTACTCCGCTTTCATTTATCTTGTTTTTTTGTGCGGGCATTTTTTCTGTTTGTAAGTCTTTATATATTGAAAAAGAGGGGTTTTTAAAATCCCAATCGAATCAGATGGATATGATATTTTTGGGTTTATTTTTTGGTCCTCTTTGTTCAATAATCCTTTTTAACTCGGTTCTTTATAATGGTTGGCGGCACCTATATTTTATATATCCTTTTTTTCTGTTGATCGGTGTGAGGGGATTTATGACACTCTTTTTGTTTGTCAAAAGAAGTTTTCTCGAGAAAAAGCGAATTCTTGTTTCGGGGGTTCTAAGTTTTATTGTCATTTTTAATCTGTTACAGACTTTGGTTTTTATGATTAAATACCATCCTCACCAAAACGGGTATTTCAATGAAGTGGCAAGTAATGTCGAAAAAAATTTTGAAAAGGATTATTATGGATTGTCGTACAAGCAGGCATTGAAACATTTGTTAGACAATACAGAAAAGGATAGTTTAATGATTTTTAACCATGATTTTATCGGAAAGATCAATACCATGAATTTTCCAAAAAAAGAATCTGACAGACTTATCTTTGTCTCAGATCAGAAGGATGCAGACTATTTTATCTCATTTTTGAATCCTAGAAATGAAAAAGAATATTTTGATATGATAAACAGGATTGAGCCATACAATAGCCCTGAATTTTTTAGTATTAAAGTGTCGGGATATCGGATCATTAGCATATTTAGATTAGAGGAAGATAATTAAATGGTTGAGAAAAATTTATAAAGTACCATTTTTTCAAACTTTTTAACAAATTCTTTTTTGATTTTATTTAATAACTTAGTTTCTTGTAAGCCTGTTCAATAACCACAAGTAATATGCGTTTTGTTCCTTTGTTTTTATTTGCATTTGTTTTGATGTTGACTGCTTCCTGTAAAGAGGAAAAAGCCGAAAGTCAGGATCAGCCCTTGGAATCTTTCAGGGGAGAAGTGGCCGCCACCCCGGTCCGGATAGCCAAAGCCGAGAAGCGGACCTTCGATTACCTGATCAATGCCTCCGGCAAGATCGAAGCCGCCGAGCAGGTCAAAATCATCGCAGAGCGTCCCGGCTACCTCATAGAGCTATCGGTCAAAGAAGGTGACTTTGTCGAAAAAGGAAAAACCATCGCCAGACTCGATCAGTCAGAAAGTCTGATCAGTCTCGAAAAGGCGCAGATCGAACTCAAAAACGCCCAAGTAACCTACCAATCTGAAATTCTGAGCTTCGAAAGCATCATGAACAGTGGCGATGCCGACAGGATAACGCAAATACAGGAGCAGCTCAAAGCCAAGAGCGGCTTGTTCTCAGCAGAAATCGCCGTCAAGGAAGCCCAGATGGATCTGGACAAAACAGTCATCAAAGCACCGATATCAGGCAGGGTGGCAGACCTCAAAACCAAGCGCGGAACATTGGTCAAGTCAGGCGATGAAATGCTTGAAATCATCAACCCCTCAGCCCTCGAACTCAAAGTCAAAGTACTCGAATCAGACATCAACCTGATATCCCTTGGCCAAAAAGCTGAAATCCTACCCGTCGGCGGAGGAGAAGGCATCAGCGGGACCGTCCAAAGCATCAATCCCAAAGTGGATGAAAACGGCCTGGTCCAGGTAAGTATCCGGGTCAATGGAGCCAAAGGTTTACTTCCCGGCATGAATGCTAGGGCGATCATCCGCGCTCCTCAAAACAACAGTACAGTGGTTCCCAAGCAGGCATTGGTGTACCGTTCCGGTCGTCCGGTGGTATTCACCATCGAAAAGGAGGAGTCCAAATGGAACTATGTCGAAGTCGGCAAGGACAACGGCAAGGAAGTTGAAATCCTGAGCGGAATAGAAGCCGGCATGACCGTCATCACTTCCAACAACCTCCAGCTCGCACATCAGGCACCTGTTCAAATCATCAAAGATTAAGCGCTATGGTTAGGTTTTTACTGGCAAGACCCATCGCTGTTTTGATGACTTTTT
>JBBRFK010000272.1:0-5382 GCA_038224435.1 Cytophagales bacterium
AACAATCGGGTATTGTTAAGATACTTCTTTTGAAAGTAAATTTATGGAAATCTCAAAAACTGAGAAAGCAAGGCTAAATGAACTTGAAGCCTATCACATCATCGGGACAAGCGAGGAGACGGACTTTGATTCCCTGACAAAGATTGCCGCAGAAATCTGTCAGACAAAAATGGCTTTGATCAGCTTTGTGGCAAAAGACAGGCAATGGTTCAAATCACACCATGGCATAGATCTGACTGAATCATCGTTGGACACCTCATTTTGTGTGTATGCCATACAAGAACCTGACCATGTTTTTATTGTCGAAGACACCGGCAAAGACGATCGGTTCAAGGACAACTCCTTCGTAACTTCTTTTCCACATATTGCATTTTATGCGGCAGTTGCATTGGTTTCTCCCAATGGTACACCTCTGGGAGCACTCAGCGTGATGGACGACCATCCAAAAAAACTGAATGAAATCCAGATCCAAACACTTCAGATTCTTGCCAATCAGGCGATCAGATTATTGGAATTGCGAAGGATGTACTTAGAAGCCGATAAGGAAAAACAAGCAAAAGAAAAAGAAGCAGAGAGTCTGAACAAAATCATGGATGCTTCTTTGGACCTGATCTGCACTTTTGACATGGATGGGCGTTTTATCAAAGTCAGTGCAGCAGCTGAGAAGATTTTGGGATATAATCCCGAAGAGCTAATCGGTAAGAATGCTTTAGATTATGTTTTCGAAGGGGATTTGGAAAAAACCTTCCTGGTTTCAGTTGAAGTTGTCGCAGGAGAAGAAAAGACTTTTTTCGAAAACAGGTTAATCAAAAAAGATGGAAGATTGGTTCCATTGATCTGGTCAATAAAGCATGACAAGAAAGATAACATTGTCTATGCCATTGCTCGGGATGGATCTGAAAAAAAAACAGCTGAAATCCAACTCAAAAATTCAGAAGAAAAATACCGATCCTTATTCAATAGCAGTCCCTTACCCAAATGCATATACGACGCTGATACTTTTGAGATTATTGATATCAACTTAAGCGCCTTACAGCAATACGGCTATTCATCCGCCGAATTTCTGAACATGACCATCAATGATCTCCAAGCAAAAGAATACGACGCTACATTCAATTCAGTGAACCAAGATAAAGGGTTAGAAAGTTTTCGGTTTGGCATCACCACCCACAAAAAAAAGAACGGAGAATTGATCAGGGTGGAATTCTCAGGAAATAAAACCGAGTACTTGGGTAGAGCTTGTATCATCGCCGCCTGTTTGGATGTAACACTCCGGGAAGAAGCACAGGCCAAGCTTACCGAAAGTGAATCCAGGCTCAGGAAAGCACAAAAGATAGCCAAAATAGGATATTGGTACTTACAGGCAGATTTGAATTCCATGGAATGGTCGGATGAAGTTTACAGCATTTTGGGATTGGACAAAACGGCCTTTCAACCCCGCTTCGATATCTTTCTCGATTTCATCCATCCAAAAGACCGACAAAATTTCAATTGGGATGGATCTTCAACAGCAGTGAATAATGAGCTTAATTTCGAGCACCGTATTTTGTTACAGAACGGAAGTACCAAGTGGGTCCATCAGGTGGTCACTATCGAGAGAGATCCCCAAAACCAAACATTGGTATACCAAGGAACGGTCCAAGACATTACCCTCCGCAAATCTGAGGAACAAAGGTTAAAACTGATTGAAAGTGTGATTACCAACACCAAGGACTCAGTATTGATCACAGAAGCGGAACCAACGGGTATGCCAGGCCCAAGAATAATCTTTGTCAACGAAGCCTTTACCAAAATGACTGGATATGAGGCTGAGGAGGTTATCGGAAAAACACCCAGGATGCTCCAAGGCCCCAAATCAAATTTCGCTGAATTGGCGAAGCTTGGGGAAGCGTTGCGAAAATGGGAAACATACGAAGTCACCACCATCAATTATAAGAAAAACGGGGATCCTTTTTGGAATAACTTCACTGTCTCCCCTGTAGCAGATGAAACGGGATGGTATACACATTGGATTGCGATTGAGCGTGATATTACCCTCCAAAAAAACCAAGAACTGGAAAAGCAATTATTTAGCGACATCAGTTTGTATTTCAACAAGGAGGAGCAACTGAAACCCTGTTTGGAATTTGTTGTAGAGAAATTGGCTGAGTTTGGGGATTTCAGCTTCGCCGAAATCTGGCTTCAAGATTTTGCCAAGACCAAGCTCCATATGGCGGCAAAATATTCCCTGGACCAAGCAGGAAAAGATTTTTATGAATTAAGCCCGGAGGTGACTGAATTAAAGTTGGGAGAGGGCCTTCCCGGAAGAGTTTGGGAGCAGGGCAAGATTGAAATTTACGATGGAACCGCCGGTGAAAACACGTTTGAAAGAAAAAATGCTTTAACTAAATCCGGCCTTAATTCACTGATTGGAATCCCGTTGTCACATAATGGTGAATTAATTGGTGCCATTGTCGTTGGTATCAAGAAGATCAAAAGCAAGTTTTCTTTCTTTCTCGAATTATTCAAAAATCTCGAAACATTCCTAGGATCCGAAATCAAAAGGAAGAGGTTGGAAAATGACCTGGACCATTTTTTTTCATTTGCCCCTGATATCATCTGTCTCATTGATTTCGAAGGTTGTTTCCGGAAAATGAACGCGGCAGGGAACGCACTGTTAGGGTATTCGGAGGAGGAGACATACGGTCTTCATTATGCGAAGTTGGTACACTTCCAAGACCGGGAGATGTCTGCTGCTGAATTCCTGAAACTTAGACAAGGGGAAACAGTCGTCAATTTTGAAAATAGATACATTACAAAATCAGGACAGATCATTTGGCTTTCATGGACCTGCAATTCGGCCGAAGGTGGAGATTTGATATATGCCGTTGCTAAGGATGTCACAAGGTTGAAAAAACTTCAACTGCTCCTTGATGATTCCTCAAAATTGGCAAAAGTAGGGAGTTGGGAAATTGACCTTGTACAAAACACCGTCTATTGGTCTGATACGACCAAAGAAATACGTGAAGTTGGGCTGGATTTTGAACCAACGCTCTCCAAAGGGATAGCCGGTTTTGTGACAGGATATGACCAGGATACCATCCGACAAAGATTAAAGGATTGCATCGAAACAGGCATTCCTTGGGATGAGGAATTGCGGATTATTACAGACAAAGGAAATCTGAAATGGGTCAGAACAATCGGAAAACCGGTTTTTGAAAACGAAAAATGTGTAAGGGTTTTTGGTAGTTTTCAGGATATCCAGCAATTGAAAGCAGCAGAAATTAACCTGAAAGAGAGTTTGCATTCTTTGGAAAGTTACAAGTTTGCCTTGGACCAGTCTGCCATCATAGCCATTACGGATGAAAAGGGCGTGATTCTCTCTGTGAATGATAATTTCTGTGAAATCTCCAAATACAGTAAAGAGGAAATTTTAGGATCGACGCATCAGATGGTCAATTCAGGATTTCATTCCAAGGATTTTTTCAAGACCTTTTGGGACACCATTTCATCAGGAAAAGTCTGGCGGGGAGAAATCAAAAACAAGGCAAAGGACAAGTCCTATTATTGGGTAGATACCACGATTGTTCCATTTATCGGCGCTGACGGCAAACCCCTCCAATACCTAGCCATCCGTTTTGACATTACCTCCCGAAAATTGGCTGAGGAAACACTCTTGGCCACCTTGAAAGAAAAAGAAATTATTTTGGAAAGCATTGATGACGGCTTTTTTACAATCGATAAAGATTGGGTCATCACTTATTGGAATAACAGGGCGGAAATACTTGTTGAGAAAAGAAGGACTGAAACCATCGGAAAAAACTACTGGCTTGCTTTCCCTGAATCCATTGGTACTGAATTCTACAAAGAAGGAATTTGGGCCATGGAAAACGGCAAGTCCGTTCAATTTGAGGAATATTCACCAAAGATCGACAAATGGATAGAAACCAATATATATCCGTCGGACGATGGGCTTTCGGTCTATTTTAAAGACATAAGCATAAGGAAAGTGGCCGATGAACAAATCAGGCTTTCTAATGAAAGATTTGAAAAAGTCACCGAAGTCACTGACGATGCCATTTGGGATTGGGACATTCATAATGGAAACATCTACCGGGGCAAAGGCTTCGAAAAACTCCTGGGAGGGGAGGTTAAATATGCCTTGCATAAGGATAATTTCTGGACTGATAGATTCCATCCTGATGACCTTGATGACATTATTTCAAGCGTTAATTCAGTCATCGAGGATCCCAATATCAAAAATTGGATCAATGAATACAGGATCAACAATGAAAACCTGGGATACAGGACAGTGATTGACAGAGGTGTGATTATCAGGGACAGTGACGGAAAAGCCGTCAGGATGGTAGGTGCGATCACTGACATCACCCACCAAAAGGAGTATGAAGAATCTCTCAAAAATCTAAATCATGAACTTGAAAAACGCGCCAAGGAATTGGAATTTTCAAATTCTGAGCTGGAGCAGTTTGCATTTGTTGCATCACACGATTTGCAAGAACCCTTGAGAATGGTGTCAAGTTTTATGACCCAGCTTGACAGAAAATATGGGCACTTGTTGGATGAGAAAGCCCATACCTACATTGATTTTGCAACGGATGGAGCCAGGAGGATGAAGCAGATTATCCGTGATCTATTGGAATATTCAAGGGCGGGAAAACCGGAATCAGACAGAGAGCAAATAAACCTAAAGGAAATGATCGAAAATTATCTAAGCCTGAGAAAAAGGCTACTTGCCGACAATGGCGGTTCGATAAAATTTGATTTCCTGCCGACAGTAGTGGCATTCAAAGCTCCTTTGGAACAAACCATATATAACCTATTGGACAATGCTTTAAAATATTCAAAACCATTTGTCTCTCCTGTAGTTTCATTTACAGTAGAAGAAAAAGACGATTATTGGCTATTTTCTATTCAAGACAATGGTCTGGGAATAGAAAAAGAATCCTTCGATAAAATTTTCATCATTTTTCAAAGATTGCATAACAAAGACGCGTATACCGGAACTGGCATGGGATTGGCTATAGTCAAAAAAAACATTGAGAGCTGGAATGGCAAAATATGGCTTGATTCTAAAAAGGGGACCGGTACAACTTTCCATTTTACATTGCCCAAATAAAAGGAATTATGATTATCCGCTATGATCCCACTAAGTTTATTTTGAATCTCTTTTGATGCGGAAAATCGTCGATAGTCCATAGATGACAGTCCACAGCAGATTTAATTGAACTTCAAGGCTTATTATATTTGGTTGGTGGCAAGAAGGCGTACAATCATAAAAGGAATTTTTACCATTACCATAACCTACTGATTTATGAAAAAAATGCACATTTTACTCGTTGAGGATAATGAAGGCGATATTCTTTTGACTACCGAAGCTTTTGA
>JBBRFK010000273.1:0-5356 GCA_038224435.1 Cytophagales bacterium
TCTCAGGTGTCTTGAAAATGGAATTGAGGGAATGGTATGGATCTGTGGCTGTGATCATAATTCCTGGAATCCACTCCAAAATCCAAAAGCCAAAAAACGGATTTTGGCAAAAGGCAGGTCAGTTCTTGGACAGGATTCCGATTTAAGAAGAAGGAAACTTTGAATTATCGGTGAATCTTTCCCTTAAGCAAGTTCAAAATTTTATATTTCCATTCTTCTGTTTAGTTTTAAACAGCTAACCCAAAAAAATCAATTTATGCAAAGTAAAAACTACGTTTTGTTCTTATCAATCACTGCTGCATTGGGTGGATTTTTATTCGGATTTGATACTGCGGTGATTTCGGGGGCTGAGCGGGATATCCAAAAACTCTGGAATCTGGATGATTGGAGTCACGGCATGGCGGTGGCAGTGGCCCTTTACGGGACAGTTTTTGGAGCACTGTTTGGGGGAATTCCTGCGGACAAATATGGCAGGAAGAATTCTTTGATCTGGATCGGGGTATTTTATTTTGTTTCTGCTGTTGGTTCGGCTTTGGCAAATGATGTCAATACGTTTATGTTTTTTCGTTTCCTTGGCGGATTGGGTGTAGGAGCTTCTTCAGTGGTAGCGCCCATGTACATTTCCGAAATTGCTCCTGCAAAGAGAAGAGGGCAATTGGTCGCTTTGTACCAATTCAATATTGTCTTTGGTATCCTGATGGCCTATTTCTCCAATTACCTGATAGGGACGGCGAATGTCAATGAATCCTGGAGGTGGATGCTGGGCGTGGAAGCCATTCCGGCTTTGATTTACAGTGTTTTGATTGTCAAAGTACCAAAAAGCCCAAGGTGGTTGATTGCCAAAAAACAGGATTATGATGCCGCAAGGGAAATACTCAGCAAAACTGATCCTGAAGGCGTCGATGAAGCCATGATCCTCGCAATCGCTGAAAGTAAAGAAATCAAAGGCAAAATTTCCGTCTCAACCCTTTTCAATCCCAAATTCAGAAAAATATCTTTCTTTGCTTTCCTGATGGCTTTTTTCAATCAAATGTCGGGAATCAATGCCATCATTTATTTTGCGCCGAGGGTGTTCGAATCTGCAGGTATTTCTACCGAGGACGCTTTGTTTTCTACCATCGGGATCGGCGTCATCAACCTTGTCGCGACCATGCTCGGATTGTATCTCATTGACAGGATCGGAAGAAAAATGCTGATGTATATCGGATCCGTGGGCTATATCATTTCACTTTCCCTGATGGCTTACAGTTATTTTGGGGGGTTCATTCCTCCACAGCTTCTCCCCTATTTTGTTTTCGGTTTTATTGCTTCGCATGCCATAGGGCAGGGATCTGTTATTTGGGTGTTTATTGCAGAGATTTTTCCCAATGAGCTCCGCGCTTTTGGTCAGTCATTGGGTTCATTTACCCACTGGATTTTGGCAGCGTTGGTAGCCAATATTTTCCCTTACTTCGCCAATACCTATGGCGCGGGAAATATCTTTGCCTTCTTTGCCTTTATGATGGTGTTACAATTACTTTGGGTAATCTTCAGAATGCCTGAAACCAAAGGAAAATCATTGGAAGAAATTCAAAAAGAACTACAAAAAGGCCATGTCTAAAAAAGTCATATGTTTTGGGGAAATGCTCTGGGATTGCTTTCCCGACCACGAAATCCCCGGAGGTGCACCGATGAATGTCGCCCTACACCTCAATCAACTTGGGCTCGATGTCCAGATGATTTCCCGGCTTGGAAAAGATGGTTATGGAAAAAGGTATTTGGACTTTGTCAATTCCTACGATTTTCCGACGGCCTTGGTACAGGAAGACCAAAACCATAAAACCGGAACCGTCATAGTGCACAATGAAGACCCGGAAAACATCAAATACACCATTGTTTCACCTGCAGCTTGGGATTTTATTGCCTTGACCGAGGCAAACAAAACTGCTGTTACCGATGCTGATGCCTTTATTTTTGGCAGCTTGGCTGTGCGGAATACCTTGAGTTGGGAGACTTTGCACCAATTGCTCCACCAACCGGTATTAAAGATTTTTGACATCAACCTTCGTGCACCATTTTTTGACTTTGAAAAAATCGAGCTTATGCTCGGTTTCACAGATATCCTCAAAATCAACGAGGACGAATTGGAGATTGTGTCTGATTATTTTGGAGTGCCATCAGACGTAGAAAGTTGCTGCAAACTTTTGACTACTCATTTTCCCATCAAAATGGTCTGCGTCACTTTGGGTTCCAAAGGGGCGATGATTTACCAAAACGGGGAAATCTTCCGGCATCAAGGGTACAAGGTGACTGTGGAAGATACAGTTGGTTCAGGTGATGCATTTTTAGCCGGCTTTGTCAAAAACTACTTACTAGGAAAATCCCCTGATGAAATCCTGGATTTTGCCTGCGCTATGGGCGCTTTTGTCGCTACAAAAAAAGGCGGAACTCCGAGGTATGGGGAAAGTGAGGTTTGGAGTGTAGTGGGCAGGTGACAGTGGGCAGGTGACAGTGGGCAGTGATCAGTGGGCAGTTTTCAGTGGGTAGCTTTCAGTGGGTAGTTGGCAGATTTTCAATGAATAAAAAAAAGTGAATTTGTTAGAATACTGATTCACTTTACATTAGCTGAAGGACAGTGAGGCAGAAACTTTAACACATTTTCAGCTTTTTTTATGGATTAAAGCCTTTCCCTATTTTTGTATCAAATTGTGTATTTGTTAAATTTATTAATCTCATATTAGTTTAAAACTTAACTTATCGATTTTTGAGATGAATATGGATTTTAGGGACTTATTGGCATATAAAAAATCATTTCAGCTAGCTATGGAAACTTTTGAAGTAAGCAGCCTATTTCCAAAGGAAGAGAAATATTCATTAACTGACCAAATCAGGAGAAGTAGCAGGTCTGTTTGTGTGAATATTTCGGAAGGCTACAGGAAACGCATGTATCCACTCCATTTTATCGCCAAAATGAGTGACGCAGATATGGAGAACAGTGAAACGTTAGTTTGGCTTGAATTTGCATTTTCTTGTAAATATTTGGAAGAAGAATGCTACAAGCAATTGGTTTTGAAAAATCAGGAGATAGGGAAATTACTCAATTTCATGATTCAGAATCCTGAAAAATTTGGGGTAAAAGTAAGTTCTAAAAAACCTGAAAACTGATTCCCCCTCCTGATTCAATATCCCTAAAAACTGCTGCTAAAATTAATACTGCTCACTTAAACTACCAACTGACCACTGTCCCTGAAAACTGTTTTTATACTGCCTACTGACCACTGTGACTGAAACTGCCAACCGCGACTGACCACTGCCAACTTTACAAAAACCCCTTCCTGATAGTCTCCCCAATCTCCGACAATTCCTCTTTGCTTAATTTCAGCTTAGGTCTTGTGAAATTGATGTCATCCATGGTGCGCAATGGTATTAAGTGGATATGAACGTGGGGAACCTCCAACCCTATCACAGCCACACCTACTCTTGTACACTTGATAGTCTTGTCGATGGCTTTGGCTACTTTCTTTGCAAAAATATGTAGTCCTGAAAGTGTCTCATCATCTAGGTTAAAAATATAATCTACTTCTTGCTTTGGGACGACAAGTACATGCCCTTTTACCAGAGGCATGATGTCAAGGAATGCGATGAACCTTTCATCCTCTGCAATGATTTCAGCAGGGATTTCTTTGTTGATGATCTTGGTGAAGATTGTTGTCATGGGAGTAAAAATAAAAAATCCCGAAGGGGAATCCATCGGGAGAGTGTTTTTTTAATGTGAAATATCCAGAATCTCAAACTGCAATACGCCTGCAGGAGCATTGATTTCTGCAATGTCACCGACAGCTTTTCCATTCAGTCCTTTTCCAAATGGAGAAGCCAATGATATCTTGCCTGCCTTGAGGTCTGCTTCTTCTTCTGACACCAAAGTGTAGGTTACGGTCATCCCGTTTTTGATATTTTTGATTTTGACGGTACTGAGGATACCGACTTTGGAAGCGTCCATTTTGGAATTGTCCATGACACGTGCATTGCCTACAACAGTCTCCAGTTTTGAGATCTTCAGCTCAAGCAAACCTTGGGCATCTTTGGCGGCATCGTATTCTGCATTTTCGCTCAGATCCCCTTTGTCCCTTGCTTCAGCAATCTGCTTGGCAATGTCTGTTCTTCCTTTCGTCTTCAATTCCTGAAGTTCATCTTTCAGCCTTTTCAGCCCTTCTTCAGTGTAATACTGTATTTGTCCCATGATATTCTATTTTTACTATGCCTATGAAAAATAAAAGAACGGTCTCATTGCTGAAACCGTTTCTTCGATTATAATTTCTTATTTTGTGCTACAAATGTAATTAAATCAGTCAGAGAAAGCAATCCATAATCAAAAAGAAAACTTTTTGGATTTTATATAAGCACCTACCTATTTTAAGATTTCTTTTATCTTGGCCACAAGCACCTCGTTGATTTTGATATACGATTGTCGCGTCCAACCTGCTATGTGTGGGCTGAAAATCACATTTTCCCTTGCTGCCAATTGTTCAAATGAAACTTTTTGCACAACGGTATAGGTTTCGGATTTTTCATTTTCCAATACGTCTAACACCGCTCCTTTCAATATTCCAAGATCAAGGGCTTGGTTCAGTGTCTCAAAGGAAATGATTTCTCCCCTCGCGGTATTGATCAGGTAAAAGGGTTTCGAGAATTGTTTCAGTACTTCCAAAGTCAAAAAATTCTTTGTTTCGGGTGTCAGCGGCACGTGCAGACTGAGTACATCTGATCCTTCAAGGATTGTATGGAAATCGACTTCCTCCACGTATGCATTGCCAAATCCGCTTTTGAATTTGTCATAGGCCAAAATCCTGACATCAAAGCCCGAAAGCTTTTTGGCCAGAGCCGAACCCATATTTCCGTAACCGATGATGCCGACAGTTTTGCCCTGGAGTTCCTCTCCCCTATTTTCCTCTCTTTTCCAGATTCCTTTTCTGACTTCCTGATCCGCTTTTCCGATATGGTTAAACAAGGCCAACAACATCCCGATAGCCTGTTCGCCTACGGCATCTTTATTCCCTTCGGCAGCATGAAAAAGATGGATTCCTTTTTCTTTCAAGTATTCCAAGTCAATTTTTTCCAATCCTGCCCCTGCACGACCAATAAATTTGAGGCGGGTTGCACTTTCGAGCAGCGGCCTGTCCATCGGAGTTTTGGACCTGATGATCAATCCCTCATATTCCATGACAATTTCCATAATCCCTTCCCTCTTGATCTCCGGTCTATAATCCACCGCAAAACCTTCCTTTTCCAACAAAGGGATAATACTCAGGTGCATCTCGTCTATGATCAGGATTTTCATTTTGGGATTAGGATGGTCGTAATGGTTGAAATGGTTTTA
>JBBRFK010000274.1:0-5351 GCA_038224435.1 Cytophagales bacterium
TCTTCACGGACACAACCTGAAACAAAAACTAACAAAGTCACTAAAATCAATAAAACAGAATTCGGGAATAAAAATTTAAGCTTTGACATACTATTTTTATTTGGGGTGATTATAATATTTGAAATAAGAATACAAATTTAATGAAACTTTTATAAAACCAACTCAACTACCTCTTTTTGAATATTTATGTAAATCATTGGATTCTCAAATCTCCCAATCGAAATGCCTTAACCTATAACATTGCATGGCATTCTGACCAAGTTTGTTGGCCAATTTGTAATTGGCAACTGCCCCGACGCCGGCCCCAATTATAGGGATAAGCTGGGCCAATTTCACCAAATCAAGGTAATCCCTGTATTCCAACTGAAAATCTCTCCAATCAAAATCCGAAACCTCAGGAGGAAGCTTGGAAATATAATCCTGCCAATTTTCAAGCAGAGACAATGTCTGCTTTCTGGTTCCCTGACTTGAAAATGTCAGCTTAAAAATATACAAAAGGTACAATCGCTCTTCAAATTTTTTTACATCATGGCCATATGCAGCAGCAATTTCAAAAAGCATTTTCATTTTGATGGTAAGAAATGCAGGAAAATCTGCCAATCCTAATAAAATCCCTCCTGCACCTGTTATTGCTCCCTCAGCAGAGGCTGTATTTTGATAAATCTTGATGATTTTCCTTACTTTATTTTCCCTTTCTTCAAGGGTCAAGGCCTGTAAAGGAGAAGGAGTAATGTACATGGTGCCAAACAATACCCCTTTTACCATCTTCTCTATTGTATAGGTGATGACTTGATGGACTTTTTCAGGGATCAGGCTATTGATTCCTTCTTGGGTGCTTTTGGTAAGTTTATTTATAAATCCGGGTCTTTTCCTTGTTTTGGCCAACCATCCGTTCAGTTCCGCAGAGGCGATGTCATCGTAAAAGGAACTGGCCAAAGATTGGGGCATTTCTGATTTGATCGGTTTCTTATTATACAAAATCAATGGTGCATTGGACTTTATTCCAAGTGCTACAGGTTGTTACGGATTGCAGCAATCTTTGGATACCAAAAACCAATTAATTCCTGTTTATGATTTTTAAAGTGTTATCCCCAAGATCTCTAACCACTAGGATCCAACCGTCCTCCAATTCCACAAAACCATAATCAAAACTGTAAGTATACATATTTCCTTTCCAATTGATAAAGGTATGGGTATGGTATTTGAAATGATAACCCAAGCGATGAAGGCGCTCTTTGGGAACCTTTACCTTCTCTACTCCATCTACCAGAATGCTTTCAAGAATGTTCCGGTTAATTTTCAGATAACCCATGATGTTTCTCACATCTGCACTATCTCCAATCCTTCTTTGGTTGTTATGGCTGTTGCGACAATAATCATCGCAAAACTTTTTATCCACCCTTCCAAGAATTGACTTTCCGCAATAGTGGCATTGCTTTTTCTCTAAATCCATATTCAGTCAATTTAAAAGTTCTAAACTCACTTATGAAAGAGATAAATATATTTTTTAGTTTAGTTTAAAACAATACCCAGTACTGGGTATTTATTTTCCAAAAAATGAAAAACAAAGATGGATTATTGTATAATTCAAATATCTAATTTAAAAAAATTGATATTTCTAAAAATATCAAACTTTTACCCTTTCAGTATTCCTCATGGATTTCGGTCATTATTTTCACCATTTCATTTCTTACTTCAGCAGTGGGCCTGATAAAATTATTGTTCATAAATACATAGCGGTAAACTTTTCCCTTTCTGGTTTCAATCCAGCCGCTTTGGAGATGCATGTACCTGAGGGAGCCGGTTTTTGCCCAGACAAAAGGAACTCCGTTATCAGTTTTGTATGCATTTCTCAAAGTTCCTGACATACCGCCTGCGGGAAGGAAAAGCTTTAGCCTTTTGTCATCCCCTACTTTTTGCTCAAGCTTGTTTAAAACCTCTAATAGGGATTTTGGGGTAAAAAGATTAAAACGCGACAATCCCGATCCATCTTCCCAAATAGGTCGATTTTCCAGATCGCTAAGATGGTTTTTTAGACTGAATTCGATGGTTTTACTTATCTCTAAAGTATCCCCAATCATCCCGGAGCAAAGCAATAGAATCTGTTCGGCCAGAAAATTATCACTTGGAAGCATCATGTGCCGGTACAAACTATCAGAAGGGATACTGAAAATGGTTTTGACTTCAGTCGGTTTTCGCCTCATGATAAGCGTGAGGTCCCTCTTTAAAGTATCTTCAAGCAATATCTTTGTCACTTCAAGATCCATGGGAAAAGGGATTTGACTTTCAATACCAACCGGAATCGGAAGATTTGGCATCAAGAGTTCGTTGCCGGTTTTTGACCGCCTGAATGTGAACCTCTCAGAAACCATCGCGGAATCCACGCGCAAATACCGTAGGATAGAAAGTGGACTGTATGCAGGTTCCGGCTTGAATCTGATCTTATGGTTGTCACATTGGCATACATGGGAAAATGGCTGAGGTCAGCCCGCCATGGACTGGGCTCGAATTCAATTTCAGGATCTTTGGCCAAATAGAGGGAATAAGGGCTATTGGAAAGAAAATCAAATACCCTTCCGTTGTCCAGTTTAGGATGTAAGAATGAGGGATCGCCTGTGCCCCAAAAGATCAAGGAATCTCCGTTGATGTGGTATTTCAAACCGGGAACGGAATCCCCAAGGATATTAAGAGCAGCATATAAAGTCAGCAATTTGGCATTGGAGGCTGGAACAAAATACCGACCAGAATTTTGTTCGTAAATGATTTTTCCCCCTTGCTCCTGAAGCATGAACCCCACAAAATGCTCCTGCATTATTTCGGATTGCCCAAAAAGCCTGCGGACTTTCCTATTGTTTAATTTTTGGGCAAAGGCATTCTCAAAAGCAAAAACAGCTAAAATCACAAATAGGAGATGGACTTTTTTCATCAAGGATGAAGGTGTTTTTTAAGAAAATCGGCGGTGGCTTGGTTGACTTTGACCATGTTGGAAAACACCATCCAATGGTGGCTGTCGCCCGGGATTATGAGGTATTCATAAGGCTTCTTTCTCTCCTCAAACCTCCTGACCAAATCCGTTGTCTGACTGACGGGAACATTTCTGTCGTCATCTCCATGAATAAACAAAACCGGTGAGGTCCAGGTCTCCACATAGGCAAGCGGTGAGGAAAACCATGCTGTCTTTACTGCTTCATCATAGTCAGGAGCTTTTTCATACCCTTCGGGCATTTCAAGCCTTCCCGATAGATTATGCACACCATGTATATCCACTCCCACTTTGAACAATCCTGAATCTTTTCCCAAAGCCAGTGCTGTCAAGTAGCCACCATAGGATCCGCCAAAAATCCCAATCCTCGCTTTATCCACCTGGGCTAAACCGGCAAGATATTCTCCTGCCGCCTTTACATCCAGATACTCTTCGGCACCCTGCCAATAGGTTCTCGGGGCCTTGTGAAATTCATACCCATATCCGATTCCTAACCTGAAATTGACCGACAGGACGACAAATCCTAGCTCTGCAAGGTATTGGTTTACCGCGTAGGTATTGGAATAGTAGTCCATGTAGCTCCATCCCAAAAGCATCTGCCGCTGGGGCCCGCCATGGACAAATAAAACAGCCGCTTTTTTGGAAGGACCTCCTTCTTTTTCGAACAGCTGTCCATGAACGGTAAGTCCATCAGGGGACTTGAAAGTTACCTGTTTGGGAACAACCAAACTCTTGGCCGGAAAATCAGTCGGGATCAGATTTTCCCCCAGTAACTTGGATTTTTTGGTAGCTATATTGACCACAGCAGGCAAAAGTGAGCGCTTCGCCGTTGCTGAAAAATATGCCAACGATTGGTTGTCCGCAAAAACTGACGGAATGGCTTCAATGCCTTCACCTTGGGTCAATAGTTTCATTTCGCCACCATTTACCGGAACCATTCCGATATGCCTTCTGTCTATATCTTCCTTAGCCGGTCCGGTATTGGTCGAGAAAACCAAAAATTTCTTATCCGGACTCAGTCGGATATGTTCTACCATATAGTTGCCTTTTGTCAATTGCATTGAAGTACCACTTTCGGCATTCATGGCGTACAGGTGGGGCCATCCATCTTCATAGGAGAGGTACACGATCTTGTTGTCAGCTGCCCAGTTGAGGTTAAATCCCCCATTGGTCGTGGGTACAGATCCACGTAACGTTTCAGGGGCTTTCCACCTTCTGGAGGCAATCCCGGTATTGGCGTCTGCCACCCATATTTCCCAAGGATTGTGTCTTTGTTCCAATAATGGCAAAGCCTCCCCTTTTCCTCCCGCCATTCTCACAAAAGCGATTTTGCTCCCGTCCAAAGACCATCTCGGGCTGATATCTCTGCTGAAAGATGGGAAAATCCAATGGATGGGATCATTGTTTCCGGTGTAAACCCCGATCAGGGAATGTGTGTTTCTATCGGCTACAAAAAGCAATTTCTTTCCATCCGGAGACCATGCGATGGAATGTACATCTCCTTTGGTCTCGAATAATTGGGATGCCTTTCCTTCCTGATAACCTATGGTCCAAACCTGTGCGCCTTTGATATAAGCAATGGTTTTGCTGTCAGGTGCTATGGTGGGATAATCTCCTTCTGTAAGTGCCTTGGCATTTCCTCCTTCGAAGGAAACTGTCCAGATTTCAACTTTGGGCATAGTGGAAAGGTTTGCCGGATTGAATCCTACATTTGGATCCCAATTGCTGCCATGCTCTCCACCGCGGACAAAAAGCAACCAATTCCCATCCGGGGAAAACTGCAGACTGCTGATTTCCTGACCATCGTCTTTGTCGAATGTGGTTATTTTTTTTGGTATAAAATCCGGAGAATATGCTACGTAGACATTCCTGAGCCCTTTTTCATTCATTGCCCAAGCCATTTTATTTCCTGTTTCGGAGGTGACCAATTCAGAAGGAAAGGAAAAGGAAGACACCTGCTCCATTGTAAAGGATTGTGAAAACAGGAATTGGCAATTCACCAGAATCAGAAAAGCCAAGAAGGTTGCGGTTTTATTCATAAGATGTGGATTTTGAAAATTTAATATAGCCATATTCAATCAAATCCAAAATAAAAAAAGTCCCCTGCGGTAACAGGGGACTTTTTAGTAAATCAATCATGTTATTGGTTCCACCAGATCCTGTCCAAAAGTGTGACAGTGGGAACATTGTTTCCGTTTCTGCTTACTTCGGAATCGGGATATGGAAGCCTTCTGATAAATTGATTGTTCAGATTTGGGTTCAGGTTCTGAGGAAGGGTCATGTTCTTGTAGGCATAATTAAATCTCCTGGCATCATTCCAAGTTTCAGGATGCAGAAAAGTCGCAATCCATTTTTCCTTAAACACATC
>JBBRFK010000275.1:0-5330 GCA_038224435.1 Cytophagales bacterium
AAAAACCTCATAGGCGAAAAGCCGCCGCAATCCATGATCGACCTTTATTCCAACGACAAGCAGGTAACGCCAGAAACGCCTCCGACCTACCTCGTCCATGCCAAAGACGATCCTGTTAAAATTGAAAACCCCTATCTTTTCGAAGCTGCTCTAAAGCAGAATGATGTCCCTGTATCCCATACTTACTTCGAAAATGGGGGGCACGGCTTCGGCATGGTCAATCCAACTTCCGAAGTCCGATGGATGGATGATGTCGAAAAATGGATGAAGACCTTTTAAGGGCTTTTTTTGATTTCTGTCCCAGAATCCTCCGTTTTCAAACCAAGGTTATAAAAAAAACCAGGTTTAATTTCTAACTTTTGAAAAATACCAAAACCCAAATCACTATGAAAACAATTTTTACATTACTCTTTTTGATCTGTATAGTTTTGCCATCCTTCGCCCAGATCAATGCAAAGCTGATGCGCTATATGGATGTCTCTGAATCCCAGATCGCCTTTGTTTTTGGGGGTGATATCTGGACCGTACCCAAAGAAGGAGGCATGGCCACCCAACTCACAAGATCGCCGGGAGAGGAATCCTGGCCGAGATTTTCGCCGGACGGGAAGTCTATTGGTTTTTCTGCAAGCTATAACGGCAACCTTGATGTTTTTATGATGCCCGTGAATGGTGGGATTCCAAACCGGGTGACATACAAATCTTTTCCCGACCGGATGATCGACTGGCATCCTGATGGAAAGCAGCTGTTGATCGGTTCTACGGGTGAATTGGGAGGCAGAAGATTGTTGAACCAGTTTTTTCTTGTCAACAAAGAAGGGGGATTTCCTGAAAAGTTGCCTTTGCCTTATGGGGAGTTGGCGAGTTTTTCCCCTGACGGAAAACAGTTGGCCTACATCACCAAAATCACAGAAAATTATCCTTTCAAGAGAATCCGGAGCGGAAACAACTCGGATATTTTGATTTATGACATGAATTCCAAAAAGGTAGAGAATATTACCAACAGGATAGCCATTGACGGGAAGCCAGCATGGTCGGGCAGTACAGTCTATTTTCTTTCGGATGATAACCCTGATATGCGTCTGAACATTTGGGCATATGATACCAAGTCCAAAGCCATGTCACAACTTACCGATTTTAAGGATTTTGACATTTCTTACCTTTCAGCCAGTGAAAAGGATCTGGTTTTCGAAATGGGAGGCGACTTGTATCTGATGGACTTGGCTACCAAAAATTACAAGAAAGTGGATGTGCATGTGGTCAGTGACCTTTCGGTAGAAATGGCCCAGCAAAAGGATGTGAGTAAAAACATCGCCAACATGACTGTTTCTCCCGATGCCAAAAGGGTGGTTTTGCAGGCTAGAGGAGAATTGTTCAACGTTCCTTCCAAAGAAGGTTTTACCATTAACATGACACAATCAAGCGGAGCTCTCGACCACAGCCCAGCTTGGTCCCCTGATGGCAAATCCGTTGCTTATTGGAGTGACCAATCTGGGGAATATGAAATATACCTCCATAATACGCAGGGAAACCAGGTAGCAAAGAAATTGACTGATAGGAAAGGTGGCTTTGGTTATACATTGCATTGGTCTCCTGACAGTAAAAAAATTGCTTTTATTGATGAAAAACATGATATCTCCATTGCAGACGCTGTTTCGGGTCAGATTAAAAAAGCGGGAAACACCTATTGGGTAATCGGCCATGGCGGAGCATCGGGTTTTCCGATCAGTTGGTCTCCTGATTCTAAATTTGTGACCTTCCCTACAGGTCTGGAAAATGCCAATACGGCCATTTTCATTTATGATGTGGAGGGAAATAAGCTGACTCAGGCAACCTCAGGGTATTATTCCGATGATTCGCCGGTATTCAGCAAAGACGGCAAATACCTCTTTTTCCAGACCAACAGGAATATGGAACCGGCTTATTCTGCTTTGGGAGACGGAACTTGGGTCTACCCCAATGCCACCCAAATCGGGGCAATCAGCTTGGCCAAATCTGTTCCTTCCATTTTGTTTCCAAAAAACGATACGGTCACGGTAGCTACTGACAAGAAACCTGACGCAAAGAAACCTGACGAAAAGAAACCGGAGGAAAAGAAAGCCGATGGGGTTCAGGTTGCCATTGATTTTGATGGACTGGAATCACGCTTGGTGATACTTCCTGTCAAGCCTGGCAATTTTGGCAAAATGGTTGCCATAGATGACAAATTGGTTTTTATGCGCTATCCAAGGACTGGATCAGGTGAAAACGAATCTACCCTGATGTTCTATGATATCAAGGAAAGGGAAGAAAAAACCATTTTAGACAAAGTGAATAATTATGAGGTATCGGCGGATGGCAAGTCCATCTTGGTTTCAAGCAGCGGTCAGTATGGAATCATTGCTGCCAATACCGCACAAAAAATGGAAAAACCAATCCCTACCAATGGTCTCGTGATGAATTGGGTGGCTAGAGAGGAATGGAACCAGATATTCAATGATACCTGGAGAAGGTATAGGGATTTCTTTTACGATCCCAAAATGCAGGGAGTGGATTGGGACGATATGAAAAAGAGGTATGGTGCCTTGATCAAAGATGCAAGGACACGCTGGGATATCACCAATATCCAATCCAATATGCAGGCAGAACTTGCCGCAGGTCACACTTATACCAATGGTGGAGATGTAGAATCTGTCACTCAGGTGATGACTGGATTTTTGGGAATAGTCTGGGGCAAAGAGGGAGATAAATACAAAATTGAAAGGATCCGCAAGCCTGCGGCCTGGAATACCGAGGTAAGGTCTCCGTTTGACAGGTCAGGGGTCGAGGTGAAAGAAGGGGCTTTTATAATGGCGGTCAATGGTATCAAACTTGATCCTAACAAAGACCCTTATGCTGCTTTTGAGGGATTGAGCGGCAAGACTGTTTCCTTGACAATCGGTCAAAAATCGGGTAATGCTGAAACCACAAAAGAAGTAGTAATCACCCTTCTTACACCAGGTGAAGAGTCCAGCCTTCGGTATCTGGAGTGGCTTGAAAACAACAGAAAACTTGTCGAGAAGCTTTCAGATGGGAAGCTAGGCTATGTCTATATGTCCAATACGGCAGGTGACGGTCAGCGTGAATTGGTGAGCATGTATTACGGCCAATTGGACAAAAAAGGCTTTATCATCGATGAAAGATTCAATGGAGGCGGTCAGCTTGCCGACAGATTTTTGGAACTGCTCCAAAGACCGGTGGTCTATAACCTGCATTGGAGGCATGGCCGAGATCATACCAATCCCATCAAAGCCAACACTGGTCCGATGGGCATGCTGATCAATGGCTGGGCCGGATCTGGAGGGGATGGACTTCCTTGGGCGTTCAAGGTTTTGAAAGCAGGACCGATTGTCGGTGAGAATACCTTGGGAATATTGGTAGGTCCGGCGACGGGTCATCAGCTCATTGACGGAGGGGGAATCACTGTTCCGGATGCAAGGTTATATGACAATGCGGGTCATTGGTTTTGGGAAGGTGAAGGCGTAAGTCCCGACATCGTCGTATGGGATGATCCCAACCTGATGATGCAGGGAAGAGACCCTCAGATGGAAAGGGTTGTTCAGGAAGTTTTGAAACTCATCCCAACGCAATCATCTACCATGACGCCTGCGCCTGCCTATGAAGACAGGACAGCAAAAGGAATGAAGAAGAAGTAAGATGATTATTCGCAATAAAGCCGGATTTGAAACTCTAAGTATTTGAAGCGAATATTCGTCAATTATCCATCGACGACGGTCGACTTCCCTTTACCATTAATCAAATCTTGTCTTATTTGATTTGTGGAATGAAATTATCAATTCTAAACAGTTAGACTGAGCAAACTTTAACTGATCCCAATCCTGTCGGCAACATTGATTTTGTGCTGCAGGATTGGGATTTTTATTTACTATGACAAAGGTCATCAAAGCAATTTTCAGACTCACCTTTTTTTTGCCCTGTTGAAAAACTCATTTTAATTCCGAGAGGAATTATGGCTTTGATTTATAATGGTCAAACCAGCTTAGTATTGCTGCTACTTTGCTCACCAGCATGCTTGAAAGATCTACGAGTCCATGCGATGCATTTGGGATTCTGACCATAGCGGATTCCACTTCCTGGAGCTTCAATGCTGCATAATATTGTTCCGATTCGGCCATAGGAGTCCTATGGTCAGATTCACCGGTCAGCAGCATGGTAGGGGTTTTGACATTGCCAACCAATGAAATGGGAGAGCGTTTCATATAATTTTCGGTTTCTTCCCATGGTTTGCCGGGAAACCAATACTTGGTAAAGAAGGCCGGATTATCCGCATATAGCGTATGACTATACCAGTTGATAACTGGTTTTGCCACCACAGCTGCTTTGAACCTGTCCGTTTTTCCAATAATCCATGCAGTCAATACGCCGCCGCCGCTGCCGCCTGTGACAAAAAGGTTTTTGCTATCGATATAGCCTTTGGCGATCACGGCATCGACTCCGGACATCAGATCGTCATAATCGTTGTTTGGGTAATTGTGGTGAATGAGGTTGCCAAATTCTTCCCCATAGCCCGTGCTTCCGCGTGGATTGGTATAGAGGACGACATATCCGCCTGCTGCCATTGTCTGCAATTCATAAGTGAATGATTTGCCGTACATCGCAAAAGGTCCTCCGTGGATTTCGAGGATCAAGGGATACTTTTGGGCAGGGTCAAAATCCGGTGGGGTGATGATCCAGCCTTGGACTTTTCTTTTGTCAAAGGATGATTCCCACCAGATTTCTTCCACATTTCCTACTTTTTTTGAGGCAAATACATCGTCATTCACTCTGGTGAGCCTGTTGTCATTCCCATCTCCCCAAGTTGCCAAATCAGCAGGATGTTCTGTTCCACCCAAGGTATAAGCAAACCGGTTGTTGGCGGAAACTGTAAACTGGGCAGCATTATAAGGTCTTCCCAGATCCAAACCACCAAGACCTTGGGTGATGGTCCTTACCTTTCCCGTCAGGGCAACATGGCCTATTTTGGTGTCCCCATGTTCATTGTATTGGAAATAAATGCCCCTGCTGTTTCCTTCCCATTGAATATTACCATAGTCTCTGTCTAAATCAGCCCCGAGGATTTTGGAATCTGAACCATCAGCATTTATCACATAGAGGTGCGTTACCTGGTATCCCTGAAACCTGTCGTCAAATCCCAAATAGGCAATTTTAGTACCATCTGGGGACAGAACGGGATTGGAATCAGGACCAAATCTTTTGGTCAAAGGCGTGATTTTTCCGTCGGTAATTGTGAGTTGATACACTTCAGAATTCAGCGGTTCATGCTCGAATCTTTCGTGCAGGTTAGCAGAGAAGAT
>JBBRFK010000276.1:0-5321 GCA_038224435.1 Cytophagales bacterium
GTCGCGGTATTCAATTCGGTGGCCATCAGGTCCTCAAAGGACTCCTTGGATGGCTTGTCGCTGGCGCCCACCATCAGGGTAGCGCCTAGCAATAATGTGATCATCATGGTCAGGCTGGTTAAAGTAGTTGGTTGTGAAGTGGAAGTTTTGACTCCCATGATCCTTTTGATGCGTTCAAGGGTGGGGTTGTTGGTTTTTGCGGCAAACATGGCCATTTCCGGTGTTGGGTTTTTGGCGAAGTTCAGCACATTGGCGAGGCCAAAAGCCAAATCTTTGGGCGCTATTCCCATGCTGATGGCAAGGTCATCACAGGCGTTCTCCCGATGTTCTTTGGCGGTTTTATTGATCCACCAGAAGATGGGGTGGAAAAAGAATACCACTTCAAGAATAGATTGGATCAAATTTACCAGGTAATCGTGCCGCTTGATATGGGCGAGCTCGTGGGCAATGATGGCCTCCAGCTGCACCGTGGAAAGCTGGAAGAAAAGTGCTGCAGGAATCAGGATTACCGGTTTCCAAATCCCGTAAGTCATCGGCATGTCCACATGGATGCTTTTCAGAAGTTGCACGGGCATATTCACGTGGAGGAATTTCAGTTGCTTTTCCAAAACCTCCTGCCAAGAAAGATCGGCAGGTATATGGGGCTTCTGCCTGAGGTTTCGGATATCAGCCAGGGAAGTTCCGAGCCTTACGAGAAAAAGCATCACTCCCAAAAACCACACCTGTACCAAAGTAGGGATCCAATTTTCTATCCTTTGGGATACAATCATCCAGTCAGATGGCGCTTCGATCAGGTGGTTGGAACCGGCTTGGATCAAATGGTCAGTATTGGAGGTGTTGGCGAAGTTTTCTGACGGTTCGTGATTTGATTGCGGAATGGAATAAATAAAAGTGGACAGCGCCAAAACCGTTATCACCGCAAGGGATGAAATGCTCAACCTGTATTTGAATGCGGCTGATTTTTTGACAAATACCTGAAGCGATAACCAAAGCAACAGGCCGATGCCTGCGATTTGCCACAGCGCATGGACAATCATCCAGCCAAGGGCAAACAAAATCTGATCTGAGACAAAAGAAGGTAAATATTCCATTATTGTTCGTTTTCTAATTGGTCCAAAAATGCACGGATTTCATCTAATTCCTCTTTGGAGGGATTGCCCTGTCCGAGTGCCTGCATCACCAGGTTTTTGGCAGAGCCGCCGAATGCTGTGGCCATAAAATTGGTCACGAGGTTTTTTTGTGTGACTGTCTCGTCAACAGCCGGAAAGTAAATGTGGGTCCGGTTCTGTTCATCCCTGCTGAGCAGTCCTTTGGCATGCATGACCTGCATGGTCTTGAGTGTGGTGGTATAGCCGGTGTCTTTGGTTTCGGCCAGTTTTTCGTGGATTTCCCTTACTGTTGCCTTTTCCATCGGCCATAGTATGGACAAAATTTCAAGTTCGGATTCAGTTGGTTTAGCTTGCATAGCGGTTAGTACGATTACTTTCGTACAAAGGTATACGAGAAAAATCGTAATGCAAATATTTTGTACGATTTTTTTCGTAGGTAAATATTAAAAAAGGTTAAATAAGAATTGGCAAGGAGGCCGCTAAGTTTATTTCAAATCAATTTGGCGCTGATAATCATAATGTTTTCATCAAAGCTGAACCATATCCAAATCGGATTAGTTGTATATACATAGATTTTTAACAACCAATTATACTACACAATGAGTACACAACCGCTTTTAGAAAAATTACAACTCGGCGATCTAAAGTTGAAAAACAGGGTCGTCATGGCACCGATGACCAGAAACAGAGCCAACAATTCGGAAAATGTTCCCGCAGGCCTTCAGGCAACTTACTATGCACAAAGGGCATCTGCGGGATTACTGATTACGGAAGGTTCCCAAGTATCCAAAGAAGCCGTAGGCTATATCAATACCCCGGGCATTTATTCGCAAGCCCAGGTGGAAGGATGGAAATTGACGACGGCAGCAGTCCACGAAAAAGGTGGGGTCATTTTTATACAACTATGGCACGTAGGCAGGATGTCGCACCCTGATTTTCACGGAGGGAAACTCCCTCTTGCCCCTTCGGCGATCAACCCGCATGCCCAATCCTATACCCCGGAAGGCTTCAAGGATACGGTAACTCCTAAAGAGATGACTTTGGAAGAAATCCAACAAACGATATTGGATTTCAAAAATGCTGCAAAAAATGCCATGGAGGCAGGTTTTGACGGAGTCGAGATCCATTCTTCTAACGGCTATCTTTTTCACCAGTTCTTCAATGGCACTTCCAATACCAGAACCGACCAATATGGCGGAAGTATCGAAAATAAATCAAGGCTGTTGTTCGAGGTGATCGATGCGATCAAAGAAGTCATGCCTGAAAACAGGATCGGGCTCCGTTTGAATCCTTCCCTTGACGGGATTTTTGGAATGACGATGGATGAAGAAACCATTCCTACTTTTGATTATATCATAGAAAAACTCAACAATTATAACTTGGCTTACCTTCACCTTTCTGAGCCTTTCAATGATGTTTCTGCGATACCTTATGCAGAAAAGGAAATTGCCAAGCGATACAGACCGATTTATAAAGGAACGATCATCATCAATTCTGCTTTCGACCAAGAAAAAGGAAATCAAGTGGTGAAAGATGGTTTTGCAGATGCGGTAGCTTTTGGCAAACCATTTATTTCCAATCCTGATTTGGCAGAAAGATTTGAAGAAGGCGCGCCTTTGGCAGATTGGGACCAAGCTACCTTCTACACTCCGGGCGAAAAAGGGTATACAGATTATCCTGCTTATCAGGAAAAGGAGCTTGTTTAATTTCACAAAAGGCCGAAATACTTCGGCCTTTTTTTTTACTTTGCAGCCATGTGTTTATTAGCCTTCAACTGGAACAATCACCCCGAATACAAATTCATTCTGGTAGCCAACAGGGATGAGTTTTTTGAGCGGCCCACGCAATCGTTGCATCTTTGGGAACAAGGTTTTTATGCAGGCAAAGACCTCAAGGCCGGCGGAACATGGCTGGGTTTACATCCCAATGGCCGTTTTGCCACCTTGACCAATTACCGGGATCTCAAGAACCTCAAACAGAACGCAAAATCCAGAGGGGATTTGGTAAAGAATTTTTTGGAAGGAAGTACCGGTCCTTTGGAATACTTGCAAGAAATCGAAAAGGAAAAAGACCAATATGAAGGATTCAATCTTTTGGTCGGACAGGGAGATGATTTATTTTACTTGTCCAACAAAAAGGAAGGAATCTACAAATTAGAAAATGGTCTTTATGGTCTAAGCAATGCGCTTTTGGAAACCCCTTGGTCAAAGCTTGTCAAGGCAAAGGAAAACCTCCATGCCAAAATCGACAACAATGAAATTGAACTAAACAGTTTGAGGGAGGTTTTGCTGTCAAAAGCAATAGAACCGGATAGATTTTTGCCGGCCACCGGTGCAACCTTGGAGCAGGAGCGAATGCTTTCCTCCCAATTTATCAACGTGGGCAATTACTACGGTACGATCAATACCACCGTCTTGCTTTGGAAGCATTCCGGCGAAGTAGAACTGAAGGAAGTCCGCTATTTTCAGGCAGAGAACCGGACTGAAGAAAACCTGGTTGAGTTCCAAATGGATGAAGTCCGAGAACAGAAAATCGGGTAATGGTGTTGACATCAGAACGGGAGGTTTTTTAAACTTTGGTAATCGATTCAAAAACCTTCAGCGTCTTTTTGTACAATTAAAATCTTTTTGAAATGGAAATATTGGATGTGTTTATTGTCGGTGGAGGACCGATAGGTCTAGCTTGTGGGATAGAATGTGAAAAAAAAGAATTGAAGTACATCATCGTCGAAAAAGGCGTTTTGACCAATTCCCTTTTCAACTATCCGCTTAACATGACTTTCTTTTCGACTTCCGAAAAACTCGAAATGGGTGGCATTCCTTTTATGTCCATTTCCCATAAACCAACACGGAACGAAGCTTTGGAGTATTACCGCAGGGTAGCAAAAACCTGGAAGCTGAAAATCAACCTGTACGAAGAAGTCAAAACCGTCTTCAGAAAAGAAGGGATTTTTGAAATCACCACTTCTAAGGCGACTTACCAATCCAAAAACATCATCCTTTCCACGGGATTTTATGACTTGCCAAACCTGATGAACGTTCCCGGAGAGGACCTTCCAAAAGTCACCCACTACTACAAAGAACCATGGCCATACATCGGACAGAAAATCCTCGTGGTCGGCGGCGCCAATTCCGCTGTGGATGTCGCCCTTGAAACTTGGAGGAAAGGGGCTGAAGTCACCATGGTACTCAAGGATGAAGGCATAGATCCCAATGTCAAATATTGGGTGCGGCCTGATATCGAGAACCGGATCAAGGAAGGTTCTATCAAGGCCTTCACCCACACCATGGTCAAAGAAATCCGGGAAAAAGATGTCGTCCTCAACACTTCGGAAGGCGAGGTAACAGTTGAAAATGATTTTGTGTTGGCAATGACTGGCTACAGACCGAATTTTGCTCTCTTGAATCAATTGGGAGTGAAAATGAGTCTGGACGAAAAGCGGCAGCCATGCTATGACCAAGCCAATCAAGAAACCAATGTACCGGGCGTATATCTTGCTGGCGTTGTTTGTGGGGGATTGAATACCCGTGAGTTTTTCATCGAAAACTCAATAATCCATGCCGAGCAGATCGTGGTGGATATTGTGGGGAAGGCTGCGGAATAAGATACCGAAAAAGAAATCTCCTCGAATATCAAGTTTTGAAGTAAGTTTATGCCTTTCCCAATTCCTGTTATTGCATTCAAATAAGCATCACAAATAATCGAAGGAGAACGAATATCCCACAATCACCGTTAGAAAACAGATGGATATTTAGAATTGATAGTCCTCCAAAATTCGATGTCACAAATTTGAACATGGTATTTTTGTTTAAATTTACAAGACTATGAGTAAATCAGAAAAAGAATACATTACCACCAGGTTGGTTGAAAGCAAATCAAAAAAAGCTTTCAAAGACGGGGCAGAAAAAGCAATGAAATCAAATGGATATGTGATTATTGCCCTAGATGGTTGGGTGGTAAAGAAGACTTCTAATGGCAGCATAGAAAGACTGGAGAAAATCGAACTTGGAGGTGAAGAATTTGAAGTGGTTTTTGACTGATGAAAAAAGGATGAGAGTATTTGCTGGCCCTAATGGTTCTGGAAAAAGCTCTATCATCAAATACATTATTAATGTTGAGGTTCAGGATAGTAAAAAGTTGGATTTCGGAATTTATATAAATGCGGATGACATCGCTGATAAATTAAAAAAAAATGAAGGTTTTGATTTTGTT
>JBBRFK010000277.1:0-5288 GCA_038224435.1 Cytophagales bacterium
GAAATGGGTCTTTGGTGGGCACTTATAAACAATGGACCATTGTAGATGTCGGTAGGAAGGGTTTCAAATGAAAAGCGATAGAACTTGCGGTTTTGCTCATCCCAAACCGGTGCCTGAAAATTAATTTCGGTATCAATCTCTGCCATTACTTCTTTTAACCTGTCAACAGATTCCACTTTCTCAGGATATCCTCCTTTCTTTTCTTTGGGAGTAAGCTTTGGGGTGTAATTGACCTGATAAATAGAATCATTATTCAAATCCAACACATATAAGGTGCTGTATGCCGAGCTGGAAATGATGATTCTATTGCCGACTTTTTTCAAAATCCTTTCAGGTGAAGCCGAGGAATTGATATTATCTCCTTCCAATAGGATCCGGTAATGGGGAAGCTCACTGATCCCAGGCAACTCAAAGCGTGTCACTTGCTTTTCTTTGAAATCAGCCTTGACAAAAGTCCAATTACTTATAATTCCATTACCCAGATATCCGTAAATATCGTCTCCATTTTCCAATAGGATTGGATTTATGTCAAAATTATCACCTTCCTCCAAGTTGGCTATTTCGCTTATTGGGTAATCTCTCGTTTTTTTCCCTTCCATATCAAAAAGCATGAGTGTTCCGAATCCAGATAACAAAACCTGATTTTCATTTAAAAGACTCATCCAACCCACATAATTTCCGACTCCATTTGGACCCTCACTTTCAAATTGGATTTTATTCTCCAACCGCAATGCTTCAAGGTTTATTTTATCCAAAGTGGTTTCTCCATTATTCCACAAAAAAAGAAATTTGTTTTCTTCGCTTAGGGTACTATTCCATAGGTTATAATTTAGATTGATGATTTCATCACCCGAATCCACCACCACAGTATCCATTGTCAGGGTGATTTTTGAGTAATCTTTGAGATCTTCTTTAACTGAAGTTCCACAGGAAAAGAGAAATGCAATTGAAAATGCAAGGAGTAGGTATTTCATGTTATTATGGTTTGAATTGGTTTTGGAGGAAAAATTTGAAATTTTTTGGATTCGACCCTCTAAGGGTTCGAAAGCCTTGGAGGGTGTCGCTTACTCCTTATCTTTTTTCAGAGTGATGATAACAACGCCGTTTTTGGCTTTTTCTCCATATTTATCGATTAAAAACTTGTCTTTTAGGACTTCAAGACTTTGGATGTCTTCAGGATTTATTTTATCAATGTTTTCAATCTTGATCATGCCATCTTTAGTTGACATTAACATCAATGGGCTATTTTCTGAATCTGACGAAAGCCTGAGCTTTACGTTTGGATTTGTATTTGTACCGGTAGCGGTTATATTTCCTCTACCATGGGTAAATGGTATTGACATGTTACTAATACTTTTAAGTTCCTGAAGCTCTTTTTGCTGAGCTTCATTGAGCTCATTTTTGATGGCAACCAATGTTGATAATTGCTTCTTCTTCAGTGAGTTTTCTAATCCAAGGATTATGTCCAATTGCTTGGAAACAGCCTCAGAATTTATCCTAGTCTCTTTGAGCAATTTTCTCAACTTTACGGTAGCCTCATCCAAATCCCATTTGACCTTCCTGAATTCCATGGAATTTTGGCTGTGGATTTTGTTGATTTTATCTGCCTGTTGGTCAGTAAGGGAAATGGCAAAACTGTTTTGGAATACCAGTTCGGCCGAAAACAGGACTTCCTGAAAGACATCCTGCGCATGGGAGATTCCTGCAAATAGCATCAACCCCATTATCAATAGCTTTTTCATTGCGTTTATTTTTGTTGAAATTCTGTCAAAAGGGAAGAAGTCGATGATTCCCAGGATTCCAATTCTGTTGTGGATTCTATTTTAAACTGCATTTCATTATTGGCATCCTCTTCCAAAGTGATGATAATGACATCGTGTTGAAGTCCGGATTCGGGTTCCTTTTCTGATACAAACCAAAAACCCAAAGCCAGAGATGCGGCAATCCCCATTGGGATCCACCAATTCAGGCTACTTTTTTTTGTAAGTTCAGGAAAATCCGGAACTTGAATCTTCCCATTTTTCTCCTTCATTTGATGGAAGAAAGTTTGTAATTCTTTATCGTGTTCGGTCATCATCACTTTTCTATTCTTGTTTTTTCAATCAAATCTTTCAGTTTCTTCTTCCCTCTGTCATAGTGGGTCCTTGCCGTACCGATGCTGACTTCCATGATTTCTGCGGCCTTTTCCACAGTCATACTGTGGTAGAAAACCAACAACAAAACTTCCTTTTGTCGGTCTGGAAGCTGAAGCATCATGGACTCGGGAAAATCAGGCCCTTCTGGTTCATCCTCCTTATAAGCCAAATCATTGATTTGATCCAAGGGTGTATTGTCAAGTTTTTTCTTTCTCTCTTCAGATGCTGTATATCTGATCACCGCAAAGAGCCAGGTCTTTATAAGGGATTTTTCGCTGTAAACTGCTTTGCCTTCTAATATCTTTAGGTAAACCAGCTGCAAGACGTCTTTGGCCTCATCCTCATCAAAACCACAGCACTGTCTCGACCAATGGAAAGCCTCTTGATGAAGGTCTTTGAGTACGGTTTCGAGCCAGTGGTTTTTCATGCTTCTTGTTTAGTGTCAAAAAATACGGATTATATGACAAGGCGGTAAGGGATTTTTGAAAAGATGGTGGAAATAAAGTTGAAATAATTACAACAGATAGCCGAAGGTTTTAAAAAAGACATGGCAGGTTTTGGAAACCTGCCATGATAAAATGCTAGTAATTCAAACTTTTAATCAATAGGAAATCCTTTGGCTGCCCACCAGATTCCACCATATATGTGTTTCATAAAATCTTCATCCAAAAACGACCAATCTGTATGTCCCATGGCGGTATAGAATATCCTACCTCCATCAAACTCATTTGTCCATGACATCGGGTGGAATTCTCCCATCCCTTTTCCGGGATCGTAAGTCCTTTCGTCGGCGGTGATCAGGACTTTTACATCAGGGTTAAAATTCTTGAAGGCATAGATTTCGTCTGACCAAACCCACTTTTCAGGCAAGTGATAAGTTGCCGGATGCTCACGGTTGACGACGTTCAGTTTCAAAGTCTGTTGGTGCGGATGGTTCATAAATTGCGCACCGATCAGTTTGTTGTACCAAGGCCACTCGTATTCTGTATCCGTGGCACTGTGGATACCGACGATACCCTTGCCACTTTGGACAAAACGTTGGATCACTGCCTTTTGCTCGTCATTGAAGATCGTACCGGTAGTACTCATCATGACGATGACATCAAAACGCTCCAGATTTTTATCTGTAATGTAACTCTCATCTTCGGTACTATGGATATCAAAAATCTGGTCTCGGGCAAGTTTTTTCAAGGCAACCACACCATCAGGAATGGATTGGTGGCGGAATCCTTTGGTCCGGCTGAATACCAAAACACGGAATTGGGGATTATTTTGGGCAAAAGATTCAAAGCTCAAGCCCAGCATCATGATGCAGACGAGCAGTAGGGAGGAAAGGCGGGTTTTTAGGTTCATGTTAATTTTTAGTATTTAGAATTTAGAGGCAAGAGTAGAGATCAGAAACAAGAAGCAAGACGAGAGGTAAAAGGTGAAACGTCAGAAGTGAAAGGTGAGAGGCAAGTCCACTAGCTATCGGGACAAGAGGTGCGGGCAGGAAAATCTTTCAATTTTGAAATTTTTCAACCTTCCGATTTTCTAACCTTTTAACCTCCTTCTACTTTACCATCTCAAATTTCTCCCCGGCCACTTTTCTGGAGAAAGCGTTGAAATGCCACCATTCTGAGCCGATGCCGGTGAATCCTCCGTGTGACATGGCCATTCTGAGAATTTCACGGTTGATGATATTCTCCTTGGTGATGTTCCCTTCCAACAGCATCTGTGCCTCACGTTCGGGGTAAGCAGGATAGCCGAAGAAATCGAAAGGTGTTCCCATATCCAAAGCTTTACCACTTTCCTGATATGCCAAAGTCAGGTCCAAGGCCACTCCGAAATTATGCAACCCTCCGACCTTTGGATCGGCTACATAAAGTGGCTTGACGCTGTCGGGTTTGTCCAGTTCATCCCAAAGGACCTGCTGCACACTTTGGGGACGGACACCATCGTAGACCAAAAAGGTCAGGTTAGGATATTCTTCTTTCAGTTTTTGGTGGGCCTTTTTCAGCATCTCTGCTACCTCAGGCTGCACATAGCATCTTGTCATGTCACCATACACATCTTTGCCAAAGAAATTGTCGGTAGTCGAATATTTCAAATCAACAAAAATCCCAGGAACCACCACCTCCACATCCACCAATCCAGCATCGATGATTTTTTGTTCCAATTCGCTGACTTCATATTTAATCTTGAAGTGCTCGTCGCCGATAGCTACCAGATCATCGATCTCCACCCCGGTGGAAGTCTGTTCATTGATCTTGGACTCACAGCCCAGGCAAAAAATAATAAAGAGAATGTATGTGGTATTTTTCAAGGGATGGAGGTTTACAGGTTTTTGGTGATGACAGTCGCGGAAGCCTGCGCTGTAGGCAGCATCACAATATCCGCCAACACCACATGTGCCGGGCGGCTGACCGCAAAGGCAATGGTATCTGCGATGTCCTCAGGAGTCAGCGGCTGAAAACCATCGTATACTTTTTTGGAACGTTCCTTGTCACCTTTGAACCTGACGAGAGAAAACTCCGTCTCCACCAAGCCGGGATGTACACCGATCACCCTGATGCCGAAAGGATTAAGGTCCATGCGCATTCCTTGGGTTATGGCATCCACAGCATGTTTGGAAGCACAATAGACATTGCCGTTGGGATAGACTTCCTTTCCTGCAATGGATCCGATATTGACAATGGTTCCAGACTTTCTCGCAATCATGTTCGGCATGATTTCTTTGGAAACGTACAATAAGCCTTTCACATTGATGTCTATCATTGCGTCCCAATCATCGAGGCTGCCATTTTGGATCGGATCAAGACCATGGGCATTTCCTGCATTATTGACGAGGACATCGATATCTTGCCAGGCTGCGGGAAGGTTGCCCAGCGCTTTTTGGACGGCTTCTTTTTCTCTGACATCAAAGCTAAGTGTCAATAAATCTGTTCCAAAAGGGAGTTCTTTGGTTAGGTTTTTCAATCGGTCTTCGCGCCTACCGGTGGCGATAATGGCATACCCCAACTTTGCCAAAGCAATGGCAGTGGCTTTTCCTATTCCCGAAGTTGCCCCGGTGATGCAGGCAATTTTTCTTTCCATAGCCTGAATCTAAAAATTATTGCCGTGGAATGAAATATAGAATCTATAAAAGGAGAAAAATGGACTTGGGTTGGTTGA
>JBBRFK010000278.1:0-5211 GCA_038224435.1 Cytophagales bacterium
AGCAACAATCGGAGTGGATTTGAAACCTTTGGAAAGCTGGGTGCTGGAAATGAACCTTTGAGGTCTTTAAGACCTCGAAGGTTCAATCTTAAAATTTTTACAAATGCATCTTTGGAAAGAAACATAGGAATCAACCAAAAGCAATTATAACATTACGCTTCAGGCGATAATATCCCCGGAAAGCCCAAAAAAGAAAAAATTTTTTCCGGATTGAAGAAATTAGCTGAAAAATTATCTCAGTTGGAGGTTTAGAAATTTCAAAAAATGGATTCTCTAAATTTAGTTTGATGAACAAAAAACAAAAAAACCCCCGCATTTCTGCAGGGGAAAAATTTATGTCTCTATTCCAAAATAATGAAAATTAAAATCCTTCAAGCCCAACCTCCAAAATCTTGAATCCTTCGTCTTATTTCTCCCTCCCGCTTCTATCAAACGTAATTATTCAACATCACCGGCATTACCAGCATAAGGATGTCTTCGTTGTCTGACTTGCCGGAAGGCACGATCAAACCTGCCCTGTTTGGTGCGGAGAACTTCAATGTCACTTCTTTGGAAGAAAGGTTGTTCAACATTTCCACCAAGAATTTGGCATTGAATCCAATCTCAATGTCCTCGCCATCATGGTCACAGGAAAGTCTTTCATTGGCTTCATTGGAGAAGTCAAGGTCTTCGGCAGAGATTTGGAGTTCGCTTCCGGTCAACTTCAGCCTTACCTGATGGGTGGTTTTGTTGGCATAGATGGCTATTCTTCTTAAAGAACTTAAAAACTCCATCCTGTCTATTGTCATGTGGTTTGGATTGTCCACCGGGATGACGTTTTCATAATCAGGAAATCTTTCGTCGATAAGCCTACAGATCATTTTGATGCTGTTGAACTTGAAATAAGCATTGGAATTGTTGAATTCGACCGCCACAGGCACATTCTCGGACGGTAAAGTTGACTTCAATAAGTTGAGTGCCTTTCTTGGGATGATGATGCTAGCACCATCCACTGAAGCTACGTCTACCCTTCTGTATCTTACGAGTCGGTGTCCGTCAGTGGCGACAAAAGTGGTGTTGGTGCTGCTCAGGTTGATATAAACCCCTGTCATGGCAGGTCTGAGTTCGTCATTGCTCGTAGCAAAAATCGTATTGCTGATCGCATTGCTCAATATATCGGTGGACATTTCCACTGTCGTCGGATTGGTAACCGTAGGTATTTTTGGAAAATCGGTGGCGTTTTCTCCGGCAAGTTTGTATCGTCCGTTGTCAGAACTGATTTCGATACTGTAAGTATCCTGGTCAATACTGAAAGTTACCGGCTGCTCGGGAAGATTTTTGAGTGTTTCTATCAAAATCTTTGCAGGAACAGCAATATTTCCATTTTCTTTTGCTTCAACTTCAATCTCTGTAATCATGGAAGTCTGCAGGTCAGAAGCAGTAATGGTCAGCTTTCCTTCTTTGATTTCAAAAAGGAAGTTTTCCAAAATAGGAACTACAGGATTGGTAGTCACAACGCCATTGATCGCTGATAGCTGTTTTAACAGGGCATTAGAAGAAACAATAAATTTCATATGGGAAGGGCTTTTATTTTCGTTATTTTTTGTAATGGGTAAATTTATAAATAAAATTATAAAAGATGCCTTTGACTTACACTTTCGAGTAAAAAAATCACAAGCTTAAGAAATTTTTCAACAAAACTTTTAGGATTTCTACCTCCTTTTGGAAAATGTCCGCTTTTTGATGCTGATCCAAACCATCCCCAAGATGGAGAATAATACCACAGGAACAAGGATATTGATCACCTGCCATTTTGTTTTCTCATTCTGTACTTTGATTTTATTGAGCGGGCGAATCTGAAACTGCTTGGTTCTGGCAGCGATTATCCCTTCCGGTTCTACCAAGTAACTGATAGCATTCAAAAGCAGTTGCCGGTTGGCATATTGGATATTGCTAAATGGATCTTGTCCCAAAACCAAAGGATTTCCATCAGAGGGATTTAGATCACTTTCGAAAAGACTGCCGGTCCCAGCCACAATTACTTTTCCCAAACTCCCATTTTCTTTGAATGTTGCCTTTTCTATTCCCTCAGGAAGGAATCTGTTTTTGAAAAAGGAAGTAAAATTCCCTTCTAATAAATACAGCAAAGGAAGGTTTTTCAGTCCAAATTCATTCAGGTCAGGCTCATTCTCCATGTCTACAAAGGCCAATCTGACAGGTGCAGGTGACATTTTGGAAAAATCCGAGCTGAAGATCAATGGCGTTTTTCTGACGCCATCCGCCTTGACAGTATCCAGAGAACTTGCAAACTTAAACATCACCTGATCCAATCCTTTGGTAATGGGATGTGAGGCCATCTTTCCTGCTGTGACAAAAAACGGCCAAGGCAATGGTACCAACTGCTGCTGATCCCCAAAATTCCCGGCCATGACCGGATAGCGCCCAAAGTTCATGTCCTGTACCAAATCTTTGTTGACCCGAATGCCATACCTGAACAGCAACTGATCCAAACCGTTTTCAAATGGCATGGCGACAGTACCTTCTCCGCCGGCTTGATCCATATCATAAGCCAATGCATCGATCAGGAAAATAAGATTCCCCCCTTTCATCAGGTATTGGTCGAGAAGGTAAATTTCCGTTTCTGTATATTTTTCCTTTGGTCCGGCAACAATCACAATCTTGAAAGGATCAAGGTCCGAAGGTTTTTGGGCCTGCTCCAAGGGTACTTTGTAGACCTCATAATTATCTGCAAGGGCTTCTACAATTCCAAAACCTTCATCACCTGACAATTCTCCCTGACCCATGGCGAGGCCTATTTCAAATGCCTGCTTGCTGATCAATTTTCTGATGCCGTTGATCAATTCAAATTCTAGGTTTTCCACCGATTGGTTGAGAATCTGATCGGGTCCCATTCCCATTTCTCCTCTGAGAAGAAGGGAACCTGTCTCAAATTCGGCGTTGCGGATGATTACGCCGGGAAAGATAAGTTTGGATTTTTGTCCTCCATCTTCATTGACATACAGATTGGTGGGGTTGATGCCGTATTCTGATAATCCAACGATGTAATCTTCCTGTTCCTCTTTTGGCAAAGACAGGGGATCTTGATAATAAAAAGTGATCTTTTCGCCGCTGTAGGCATTGAAAGTTCTGATCGTCTCCTCTATGGAGCGCTGCAATCTCCGCATTCCACCGGGAAGATTTCCTGTCAGTAAAATCTCAACTTCCAACGGCTCTTCCAAGGATTCCAGTACTTCAATGGTCGCAGGATGCAGGGAATACCTTTTGTCAGCCGTAAGGTCAATCCGATATGGAACCAGTGTCGCCAAAACCCAGATCAGCACAAGAATTCCTGCAATGATTCCAAGGTTTTTGAAAAGGGATATGGAGGCTGCTTTTTTCATTTTCTACGGATTAAAATCCCGGTCAGCCCCAACATCAAAACTATGACAGAAAGAAAATAAGCAATATTCTGTGCGTCAATCACTCCCCTACTCATACTTTGGTAATGATAACTCAAACTCATTTCTTCCAAAAATAATGCAATGGAACTCATCTCCTGAATCTGCACCAAAGCGGTCAGTCCAAAATAAAGGAGGAATGAAATAAACACACCCCAGATAAATGCAACTATCTGATGGGAAGTCAGGGCGGATCCCAATATCCCAATTGATGCAAATACAGCTCCTATCAATACCAATCCGATCCAAGAACCAAAAAATCCCGCGTGGTCTATATTCCCCACAGGATCGCCCAACTGCACGATGCTATAATAATATACCAAAGTTGGCAAGAGAGCGACGACGATCAAAGTCAAGGCAGCGGTGTATTTGGCAAAAATGATTTTAGATATGGAAAGCGGCGAAGTCATCAGGATTTCCCATGTTCCGGATTTTTTTTCTTCGGCAATCATCTTCATCGTAATGGCCGGAACCAAGAAGGTAAACACATATGGCGTATAGACAAATAGGGGCTCCAAGTCTGCAAATCCATATTCCAATACAGATGTGTCGGGAAAAACCCACACAATCAATCCCAAAGAAACCAGGAAAACCCCAAGGATCAGGTAACCGCTCAGGTTACTGAAAAATCCGTTGACTTCCTTCCAATACAGTGCACGCATCGGCTTAACTTTGGGTGATTTGGTGAAAAATGGATTCTAGATTTTTTTCCTTCTGTTGGATACTGACTAGTGTCAGGTTCCTTTCCTGAAGGATTTGAAGAAGTTCTTTTCTTGCTGCAGCTGCATCATTCACTTTCAATAGGATGGATTTGTCAGAAGAGGAAAAAGAGATTTCACCGAGTTTTGAAAACCATTCCAACTCAAGTACTTCTTCTGTTTCCAAAACCAAAACAGACTTTCCTTTTTCCGTTTTCAGATTTTTCAACAGGTCCGAGGCTACGATTTTTCCTTTGTTGATGATGACCACTTTATCGCAAATGGCCTCCACTTCCTGCATGATGTGGGTACTGAGGATCAGGGTTTTGTCGGCGCTGATGTTTTTGATCAGTTTCCTGATTTCTACCAGCTGGTTGGGGTCGAGACCAGTCGTTGGTTCATCGAGAATGATTACTTCAGGATCGTGGATTAGTGCTTTTGCCAAGCCAACGCGCTGACGATACCCTTTGGAAAGTTGGTTGATTTTTTTGTGTGCCTCCACCTCCAAGCCACATAAATGAATCAATTCCTCTATCCTGCTTTTGAGTGAAGTACCCTTCATTCCATAAAGTCCACCGATAAAAGTCAAAAACTCTCGGATGTACATATCAGGGTAAAGCGGGTTGTGCTCAGGAAGGTAACCGACCAAGCGGCTGACTTCTTTGGGTTTTTGAAGCACCGATAGTCCATTGACCACAACATCTCCTTGATCAGGCAAAATAAA
Source organism: Cytophagales bacterium (assembly GCA_038224435.1). GTDB lineage: Bacteria > Bacteroidota > Bacteroidia > Cytophagales > Cyclobacteriaceae > Cognataquiflexum. The sequence goes on from JBBRFK010000278.1 coordinate 4,860, forward strand.
ACCAGTGGCGATTTTCATCGTGGTGGATTTACCGGCGCCGTTTGGTCCCAAAAAACCCAAGACCTCACCCTTTTGAGCCACAAAAGAAACCTCATCCAGCGCCTTTTGGGAACCATAGATTTTTGTCAGCCTGTTTACTTCTAATGACATGATTGGGATTTGGGAGGCTAAATTAAGGACTTGCCTTGGCTTAATAAAGTCTAGAAACCAAAAAAGGCTTCTAAGAAGCCCCGATGAAAGTGAAATAACCAAAGGCTATTCATCTTTATTGATATTAAACCTTACAGCCAACAATATAGAAGGCTTTGTGGTAAAATCAAAATTTTGGGTTTGGTTGGTGGGTTATTGGTTA
>JBBRFK010000279.1:0-5184 GCA_038224435.1 Cytophagales bacterium
TATATATTCTAGAGTGGGTTTTTACCATTTTGTTCACATTGGAATACAGTCTTAGGCTTTGGCTGAGCAACAAGAAATGGGGCTATATCACCAGTTTTTATGGCGTAGTGGATTTGCTTGCCATCATCCCAAGCTACCTGAGTTTGTTTTTATTGAACACCCAATTTTTGGTCGTGATCCGGGGATTGCGGTTACTCCGGGTCGTAAGGATCCTCAAACTCGGACGCTACGTAAAGGAGGCCGAAACATTAAAAAGTGCATTGAGGAGCAGCCGGACCAAAATCCAGCTTTTTATGGGTTCAATCTTGACGATAGTTTTGATAGCAGGGACTGTGATGTTTATCGTGGAAGGCCCGGAGAGTGGTTTCACCAGTATTCCGATGTCCATGTATTGGGCGATTGTGACCTTGACCACAGTAGGTTATGGCGACATTACGCCTGTGACTCCATTGGGTAAGTTGATTTCTTCTGTGATCATGTTATTGGGTTATGCCATCATTGCTGTGCCGACAGGAATAGTTTCCTCCGAGCTCACACAGATCAAGCGAGACCAAGCTGATGGCAAAAAGAAACAATGCGTGGCCTGCAGAAATTGGAATGACATAGATGCAAATTATTGTAAAGTCTGTGGGGAAAAGGGTTAGGACTATTGGTCCATGCTCAGGACAGTCTTTAGGTCTTTGATATGGCCGAAAAGCAATAAAATATCACCCTCTTCGATTTTAGTGTTTCCGGAAAGGACCCCTAGCACTTTTTTTACTTTCGATTTATTTCCAAAAATATTGGTCTTTTCCTCCATTTTGATGATGGTCAGGATATTGATATTGTAATTTTGGCGGATATGTGTTTCTGCAATAGTCAATCCCACATACTTCGCAGGAGTGGTCACTTCTATAATATTGTAATCATCAGAGACATCCAAAGAGTCCAACACACCTTTCATCTGAAGTTTTTTTGCCATCCGTTCTGCTGAATCTTCCTCCGGGTGAATGATTTCATCTACACCGATGGCACTGATGACTGTTTCGTGGACTTTATTCATGGATCGGCCGATCAGCCTTTTTACTTTCATTTGCTTGAACAAGGCTGTCGCCATGATCGAAGCGCCAAAATCCTCCCCAATGGCGACGATGACAACATCCGCATCTTTGTAAGGCAATGTTTTGAGGGCTTGGGCATCTGTGGCATCCATCATGATGACATGGGTGATGCTGTCTTTTAAAAGGTCAATCTTGGATTCCTTGGTGTCGATGCCGATGACTTCATGTCCCAGGTTGGTCAATCTGACAGCGAGGTATGCCCCAAAATTACCTAATCCAACTACGATGTATTTCATAACAAATGATTTTGATAATAATATTCTGAGCAACCAATTTGAACAAAATGATTGCCGTTTTTGACTGAAGAAAATACGGTCAAGTTATAAAAACACTTTCTTCAGGATACTGGTAATTCTGGCTTCTGGCTTTTTTGATCAATGCTACCAAAACGGTCAGCGTCCCAACCCTTCCCAAAAACATGATCAAAGTTACCACCAATTTGCTGCCTATGGAGAGTTTTGGAGTAATCCCCAAGCTTAGCCCTACCGTGGAAAACGCCGAAAATATTTCAAAAGCCACATCAAGGATGTCCATCTCCGGATTGAAAAGCATGACCATAAACACCCCTAAGCCGATAACAATAAATGAAAGCTGGATAACTGCAAATGCTTTTCTTGTGGTTTCAACATTGATTTCCCGGTTGAAAACCTCCACCCTTTCTTTTCCTTTGGCCACACTGATTGTATTGAGTACCGCTACTGCAAATGTACTCGTTTTGAGCCCGCCCCCGGTCGAGCCCGGAGAGGCACCGATCCACATCAATATCAGGTAGATCAATATCGTTGGGACGGCCATCGCAGTCATATCTACAGTATTGAATCCTGCAGTCCTCGGTGTGACTGAACCAAAAAAGGCCGTTACAATTTTCCCATAACCTGTCAGTCCCTTGAGGCTATACTCGGATTCGAAATAGTAAAAAGAAACAAATCCTACGATAAGCAAAATGAATGTGGTGTAGACAATCAGCCTGATATTGATATTGACCACCCGTGGCGCATGCCTGAATTCAGCATCTTTGAATATCATTTTTCCTGTTCCTATGACTAAGTGCCTCAGGTAATTAAAATACCCCAAGACCACCGGAAAGCCGATTCCACCGATAATTATAACAATGGCTATGACCAAATGGACATGGTATTCCAACCTGAAACCTGATTCATAAAATCCGTTTTGTAAAGTGGAAAATCCGGCATTGCAAAACCCCGATATTGCATGGAAAACTGAAAAAAACAACCTATCCCCAATACTTTGAAATAAACTTTTGTCAATCAATGAATAGACCAACATCGCTCCGACTCCCTCCACGATCAATGTAAACAGGATTATTTTTACCAATGTCGAATTGATTTTTCCAATGTTATCTTCATTGATGTAGTCCCTGAGAAAAAGCTGGTTTTTGAGCGAATATCCACCTTTAAAGAAAAACCCAAAAAAACTGGTGAAGGTCATCATTCCCAATCCCCCGACCTGAAACAGGATCATGATAATAAACTGACCCATAAAAGTAAAATCCTTGGAAGTGTCCAAGACAATCAGACCTGTCACACACACCGCCGAGGTGGAGGTGAAAAGCGCATCTATGGGCGATATTCCATTGGTCGTCGCATTTGGGAGTAACAGTAAACCAGTGCCGATGAAGATTACTACAATAAAACTCAAAATAAATACTACAGCAGGGTGGACTTTGAGCTTATTGACGGACAGACTCAGCCTACTCAGTTCGATCAAAAAAAGTATAAAAATAAGTAAGTTGATCAAAAATGACTTAAAATTTAAATTTGCAATCCTGAAGTCTTGATCCAACTTTATGACAGTCAGGTTCAATACCGCTGCTGTTAGCAAAAAGAGGATAATGAAGATTTCGATGACTAACCTGGACTTCTTATATTTTTCGGATTTTGAAAAAAGCCTGACCGTATAACCTAGAGAGAGGGCGATCAGCAATACGTTGTATAAAATTGCCAACTTGCCGGATTGGACCACTTTGCTGAATCCGATATCATAGATCAAAACGCTAAGCGCCAAAAAACTTAATACCTGCAATAACCTGACATTCAAATCAAAAACCTTTTTGGTGAATGTGATTTTCTGATCGGGATTTTGGAAAAAAGAAAATTCAGGCATAGTTGTTAGAATCCCCCGAAATTAAATATTAAAAATGGAAGACTTGAAATATTATGTGATAATCCGCAATGATGACAGTAGCTGAATTAAGTTTTATTTTCGCCTCTCTCCGAAGGCTAACTCGGCCGAGGGGATATTGATTTTTTTTTATACTTGCACGAAAGCTGATAATCACGAAATAATGAAGGGATTATTGATCTGGAAAGAAAAAAAATAAGCAGTAATTCTAAATTTTAGGGTAAAAACGGCGTGGATAAATCAATAACGACGGTGATTACAACTCCTGACTTCATCATTATCGGTCAATCCTCCAAAGGGGCAAAAGTCATTCTATAATCCCCGGCTTTTCCATAAATGTAAAGTTTGTTCTTTTCGGTCCGGTATACTTTTGCTCCAGTAAGGTATGACTTATAATCTGGATCGAATTCTACTATCGGCATGGTATTGCTGGCAGGACTTGGCAAATCTTCAATCCCATTTTTGCGAATATGAAAAGAAATATTTCCTTGGTCTTCAGTGTAACAGCCGGTGAACTTTGTACCAAAACTGATGGCTTCAAAGGCAAAATCCGATTGACAGTCTTCCAATTGGGATTTGATTACTGTAAATGTCAATATAACTTCATAAAGGTTATCCCAATCTTCTCCATTGAGTGCAAAATCAGCAACTCTGGCAAGGCAAATAAGGTGATCCAATTGGCCGTTTTTAATATTTTGAAATCCGGCCAATTCCCAAATTCTCAAAAATTTGAATCCCCACTTCTTTATCAGAAAGATCAAAGTCCCATACCCCACGCTTCCTTTGACCCTGAGGCGTTTCAATTACTTTTTCAGCAATAGCTGAATCATTGTCCCTGATGCAGGAAAAAATAAGGATTGCGATGAAAAAAATAGATAACCGTCCCATAGCGGAGGAATTTGGTTTTATACGATAAACGTAAGGCTACGTCAATTTAGTATTTTGATACTGATAATCAAAAAAAATCCCTTCAGATAGCAATGCTGAAGGGATTTTGTTTTAGGCGTTTTCTTCACCTTCTATAAATTGCTTTTGGATCTCATCCACTTCTTCTTCCTTCTTCTGGACGAGTTCTTCTTTGAAAAACCTCCCCTGAAATATCAGAATGATGGTGACTCCGACAAATATCGAGGCATCCGCAATATTGAAAATCGGCCAAAGAGCGGTATAGCTGCCTCCCCATACCGGAACCCATTCGGGTATAAATCCTTCCCAGATGTCAATGTAAAACATGTCGATCACCTGACCGTGGAGCCAAGGTGTTGGAGCATTGTATGGCGCGTTGTTTAGCCAAGCACCATAGAATACACTGTCAACCAGGTTTCCGATCGCACCGCCCAAAATCATGGAAATACAGACGATATACGCAGGATGTAAATTTTTCTGTATGATATAATACAGGTAATAACCGATACCGAACATGGCAATCAGCCTAAACGAAGTCAGCAGCAATTTGCCATATTCTGACCCCAGTTCCATCCCAAAAGCCATTCCGGGATTGGTGGTGTAATGTAACTTAAACCAGTCTCCGAAGACTTTGATCTGACCGGGAGTCCCAAAATCCATCTCGTAATGGACAAGCATTTTTACAGCTTGATCAATCATAATCACCAATAAGGCGATTCCAAAATATTTCAAATACGTCATCGATAGCATTATAAAGCCACAGATTTAAGGATTTTTTGTAGCATCTCCCCTATCTGTGGCGTGTTAATTTATTTTTATACCTTTTGTACTTTGACTGTCAATTCAAAATCATCCATATCAAGTAGGGTTCCATCAGTCACCGAACCATTCACTTCCAGCGACAGTGCTTGGGTTTCGGTTTGGATATATTCAGCAAAGTTTGCCAAAGCCGCATTGACAATGTCATTATGTTTGGCCACTTTGATCCTGATTTTGTCCTGAACCTCAAGACCCATGTCCTTACGGAGATTTTGGA
>JBBRFK010000280.1:0-5160 GCA_038224435.1 Cytophagales bacterium
TCCATACTCGGGGATTTTTGGGAATGGAGTTCTGCGAGGATTTTACCCGTTCCCGGAGCTAGACTGATTCCCATCATGGAGTGGCCGCTTCCGACCAATACATTTTTCCACTTGGGTGCAAAACCGATATACGGCAATCCATCCGGAGAACAGGGCCTCAGGCCCTTCCAAATCTGGTCTTTTTCGGGAAATTTTGATTCAAATCCGGGATAGTAGCGGTTGATGGATTCAAAGATTCCTTTGACACGGTTGATGTTGATGGATTCGTCCGTACCGGCGATTTCCATGGTGCCACCAAAGCGGATCTGATTGCCATATGGACTGACAGCAACTTTCATTTCAGTCAAAATGCTCGCCTGCTTGATTTCAGGATTGTTGTCCTGCACAAAACTGTAACCCTTTCCACCCATCATAGGCAAAGAAAAGTCCAGCATCTTGGCCAATTCCGAAGACCAAGCACCGCCACAGAGGACAAACTTCTCACCTTCGATCTTTCCTTCTGAAGTCAAAACTCCAATGACTATATCTGAGTTGGTTTCGAATCCTGTAACAGTCACTTTATTCCTGAACTGAACCCCTTTTTCCTCTAGGTGTTTTTTCAAAAAACCATACAAAGCTGCTGGAGACAAGTGCGCATCTCCGGGAAACAACACCGCGCCACGGGCTTTGACTTCAAGATTGGGTTCGATATTCCGGATGTCCTCGGGAGAAAGAATTTCAGCTTCCAAGCCATGCTTTCGTGCCAAATGGGCAAATTCTATCTCCTCCTTTTCTACCTCCGAAGTCTGATAAAGCATCATCAGGCCTTTTTCTACCAAACCCAAATTTGATTCTTTGTGCTCAGCGTTGAATTCCTGATACAGAGCCTTGCTCATCAGACTGAGATTTTTCAGGTATGGGATACTTTTTTCAACATGGGATTTATTGGCAGATTGGTAGAATAGCCAAGACCATTGAAGCAGTTTGCGGTCAAATCTCGGGTGGACATAAAAAGGGCTTTTGGATGAAAACATCCACGAAATCCCTTTGCTGATCATGCCCGGTGCTGCAAGCGGAACGATATGGCTGGGAACGATCATCCCGGCATTGCCTGTGGAACAGTTGACTTCCATGTCACCTTTGTCGATGACGATGACTTCTGTTCCCGCTTTTTGGAGAAAATAAGCGGTAAACAAACCGACGATCCCGCCGCCGATGATGATGGTTGGTTTCATGGTTGATATGGGAGAAGGGAAATTTGAGACATGAGACGGATTGGGGTGTGGTTTGAGCTGAAGTTTCAATAGGTATCCAGTTGCATTTTTGAAAATATCGGGTAATTAAATTATTTCTTGAGCATGTATCAATTTTAAAATTTCTCGCCTCTGGCTTCTTATCTCTTGCCTCTTCTAAATCACCTGAAATCCATGCACATAAGGATCATCGTCGTCCAAGATGAGGGTATTGTAGCCATAAACCTTGGCCCAACCTTCGATGCTTGGTATGATGGCGGGCTTACCGCCGATCTCAGTCACTTCTTCTATGCGGCCTGTAAATTTTGATCCGATAAAGCTCTCGTGGATAAAATTCTCCCCCAGCTTCAAGAGTCCTTTGGCAAACCACTGCGCCATCCGCGCCGAAGTCCCTGTACCACAGGGTGACCTGTCAATGGCTTTGTCACCATAGAAAACCGCATTTCTTGCAGTGCTTGATGTATCGATGGTCTTTCCGGTCCACATCACATGGGACAATCCGCGGATTTGGGCATGTTCGGGATGGACAAATTCATAGGTTTCATTCATTTTTTGCCTGAGATTTCTCGCCATGGAAATCAACTGCTCTGCCCTATAATGCTCCAAGCCTGGAAAATTTTCCTGTGGATCAACGATGCAGTAGAAGTTGCCGCCATAAGCCACGTCCACGGTAAGTTTTCCAAGTTCTTCGGTCTCTATCTCCAGTCCTTCTGCAGCAAGGTAGCTTTTCACATTGGTGAGTCTGACGGATTTGACCTTGTTCCCTTCTTGTCTGTAGGATACCAAAACCAATCCGGCCGGTGCTTCCATCCTCAAAAATCCCGGTGTCTTGGGATGGATCAAACCTTCCTCAATGGCAACGGTGATGGTTCCTATAGTCCCGTGCCCACACATAGGCAGGCAACCTGAGGTCTCTATGAATAACACAGCAAAGTCGTTTTCAGGATCATGAGGTGGAAAAAGCATTGAACCCGACATCATATCATGTCCTCTTGGTTCAAACATCAGACCGGTACGGATCCAATCCAGGTTTTCCAAAAAATATTGGCGCTTTTCCAGCATGTTGTCTCCTTTCAAAAAAGGCACACCCCCCGACACTACACGTACAGGATTGCCGCAGGTGTGGGCGTCGATGCAGGAGAAGGTATTTCTTGTGGACATGGTTAGTTGGAAGATTAAAATATTAAAAGGTTGGAAGGTTGGGAAGGTTGGAAGGTTGGGAAATTAAAAGGTTTTAAAGTTGGAAGGTTAGGAAGGTTCAAAGGTTGGAAAATTAAAAGGTTTTAAAGTTGGAAGGTTGGGAAGGTTCAAAGGTTGGAAATCACAAGGTTTTAAAGTTTGAAGGTTGGGAAGGCGTTCTAAAGTTCAGTTTTTTAATCTGTAAACTACCCACTGAAACCTGTAAACTGAACACTACCCACTGAAAACTGTAAACTGAAAGCTACCCACTGTAAACTGAGAACTGAAACCTGAAACCTGAAAACTGCCCACTGAAAGCTGAACACTGTAAACTGAACACTACCCACTGAAAACTGAAAACTGAAAGCTGCCCACTGTAAACTGTAAACTAAACACTAATTCACACCTAATTGACAATATCTCCATCCACTGTCCTCCAAATCCCCAAAGGATTAGCCTCCCTCAAAGCGTCTGGCAATAGGCTTTCGGGCATGTCTTGGAATGCGATCGGTCTTGCAAACCGCTTGATGGCATACGCACCCACGGAGGTACTTCTGATGTCGGAAGTAGAAGGATAAGGCCCACCGTGCTGCATGGCATAACCGACTTCCACTCCGGTGGGAACACCTTTGTAAAGCATACGTCCACATTTTTCCTCCAATAAATTGATCAGGAAAAGCTTGTCGCTGAGTTCCTCTTCTTCAGCCCAAATAGTAATTGTAAGCTGTCCATGAAGTTTTTGGGCAATTGCCAACAAATCATCTTCGCCTTCATATACCACCATCAGTGCAAATGCACCAAAAACCTCCTGCTGGAATTTGTCGTCCCCAAGCCAATCTTTTGCTTTGATTTTTGCCAAAGCGGGATGTCCTTTGATCAGGTCTTTGGCTGCCGCGACTTTCACCCATTCCAGTTCTTTGCGACTCTGTAGGTATTGGAGTGCATTGTAATACGCATCTGCGATGCCCTCATGCAGCATCGGAGCGGCGGCAATGTCTTCGATTTCAGATTTCACTGCTGCCGCAAATTCCTTTTGCAGACTTTTGGGGACAAAGATCAAACCCGGATTGGTACAGAACTGTCCGACTCCGAGGGTCAAAGAAGAGATAAATGCTTTCGCACTTCCTGCAATGTCTTTGGATAATTTTTGTTCAAATGTAAAAACAGGATTGACAGAACCCATTTCCGCATAAACAGGAATAGGTTCCTTGCGCTGACTTGCTGTCTTGAACAAGGCCATTCCCCCAGAATGAGAGCCTGTAAAAGCAATGGCTTTGGCGATAGGATGAACAGCCAATTCCTGACCTTCTTTGGCGCCGCCTTCCACATGCTGAAAAATCCCTTCCGGCAAAGCCGAGTCGACTACTGCCTTATGAATGATTTGCCCAACAAGTTTGGAGGTCTCAGGATGCGCTGGATGTGCTTTGTATATCACCGGGCAACCTGCCGCCAATGCGGAAATGGTATCTCCACCCGCAGTTGAAAATGCCAAAGGAAAATTGCTCGCCCCAAAAACCACCACCGGTCCGAGTGGTGTCAAATATCGCCTGATGTCAGGTTTAGGCGCAGGAGTTCTGTTGGAATCGGCATGATCGATGACCGCTTCTACCCAGCTGCCTTCCGATATCAGTTTTGCAAACAACCTGATCTGACCAGTTGTCCTGCCGAGTTCACCGGTGATTCTGCCTTCGGGAAGGTTGGATTCTCTGGAGGCAAGCGGAATAAGATTGGCTTTTTCAGCTTCTATTCCATCTGCGATTTTTCGGAGGAATAAAGCCTTTTCCTTTCCGGGAATGTTTTTATAAAACAAAAATGCTTCCTGTGCTTTTGCAAAAATCTGGTCGTTGGTCATGGTAGGTTTGGATTTTGGTATTGGAAAATGAGTTAATGGTTATTGAGAAAATGGTTATTTGTTTCGCTACAACGGACGGGTGGAATGGTTCTAATTGTTGTCGGATTATCAAGTTGTCTTGTTTACCAACATTTAGGCCCTGCCCAAGCGAAGGTCAAGAAACCTTATAAAGTTCACCCTGCCCACTTCGTACTTGGTACATTGTTCTTTATACCCGTACTTCCCTTCGTGCTTGGTCCTTGGTACATCGTAATTCGTACCCCCAACTTCCCACTTCCTTACAACTTCGGCCTATGGTCCAATCCCCGCTTGATTGTGTTTTCGATTTTCAGCCTTTCTTCCCCGATGAGAGTCAATCTTGGTGCACGAACCCATTCTGTTCCGATTCCTGCCATCTGCTCAGCGAGCTTGATGTATTGCACCAATTTTGGATGGATATCGAGTTCCAATAAAGGTAAGAACCAACGGTAGATTTTTAAAGCTTCTTCTGTCTTTCCTTCCTTGACGAGGTTATAGACGGCAACTGTCTCCTTTGGAAAGGCGCATACCAATCCTGCCACCCATCCATCTGCACCCATCAACAACTCTTCCATGGCTAAAGTGTCCACACCGCAAAGTATTTTGAACCTGTCACCAAATAGGTTTCTCATCCTGGTCACATTGGAAATATCTCTGGTGGATTCCTTGACGGCTTGGATGTTTTTACATTCAGTCAATTCCTCAAACATGGCAAGCGTCACCAAAGTCTTGTAATCCACCGGATTATTGTAGATCATAATGGGAAGGTCTGTACTATTGGCCACTGCCTTGAAATAGGCAACTGTCTCTCTCGCATCCGATCCATAGCGCATCGGGGGCAGGAGCATCAGTCCCGATGCACCCATTTCCTTCGCTTTG
>JBBRFK010000281.1:0-5117 GCA_038224435.1 Cytophagales bacterium
AACGTGCTGATCTTTAGTTACTTTGAACTGCTTTCCTGCGATGTTGACAATTGCGTACATAGAATGATTTTAATTGCTTTAGGAAATTGAGGTGCAAATATAAAAACTCTTTCTTTAAGAAAAAAGTATACCAAAGAATTAGCCAACATTTCTTATGCCCCAGGCTGTAAATAAACTCTTCATACAAAAATAATCAAGTGTCTGCAGTAAAAAACCCAACTACATTTTTACCATACTGATTATTTTGACTTTCATTCAAGTCTCATCTTAAAAATAGGTCAGAAAAAAAAATTTACGGACTCATAAAAAAGTTTTGATGCCTCATACGGCTATAACGGATTAAATTTTAACTTTAATTAAATAATCATATTATATTGATTTATAACATTTTAAATATTTTTTGAATTATATTCAAAAAACGAAATATTTAGACGTTATCAGGGTTTTATTTTTGGAATTTCTTCATCATATTTGTTGAGGGCCGTTTAAAAAAAATAGCCTTTTCTTTCCAGCAGTATTTTGAAAACAATATAGCCTTCTCCCCACTTTAAAGAAGACTAACCTCAAAACATTTAAGAGTAATGCAACATTTTGAACCGATTCTCCAAGAAAACAAAAACCGTTTCGTTTTATTTCCAATACAGCATGATGATATCTGGCAATACTATAAAAAAGCAGAAGCCAGCTTTTGGACTGCTGAAGAGATTGACCTAAGTCAAGACTTGAAAGACTGGAAAAACCTCAATGACGGCGAAAGGCATTTCATTTCGCATGTCTTGGCTTTTTTTGCTGCAAGCGATGGCATTGTGAATGAAAATCTTGCGGAACACTTCGTATCAGAAGTCCAATATACAGAAGCCAAGTTCTTTTATGGCTTCCAAATTGCGATGGAGAACATCCACTCAGAGACTTACAGCCTTTTGATTGATACCTATATCAAGGACAATATCGAAAGAGATAAGCTATTGAATGCCATTGATAATATCGATTGTGTAAGGAAGAAAGCAGAATGGGCATTGAGATGGATAGACAACGGTAACTTCCAAGAAAGACTGATTGCTTTTGCAGCTGTGGAAGGAATATTTTTCTCAGGTTCGTTTTGCTCCATATTTTGGATGAAAAAAAGAGGACTCATGCCAGGGCTTACATTCTCCAATGAATTGATTTCAAGGGATGAAGGATTGCATTGTGATTTTGCATGCCATCTATATACCCAACACGTTGTCAACCATCTGCCAAAAGAAACGGTGACAAGAATCATTGAAGATGCTGTAAATATTGAAAAAGAATTTGTCACTGATGCATTGCCGGTGAAATTGATCGGCATGAATGCTGATTTGATGTGCCAATATATTGAATTTGTGGCCGACAGGCTTCTTGTCGAGCTCGGCTGTGCCAAAATGTGGAATAGCACCAATCCATTTGACTTTATGGACATGATTTCCCTTCAGGGTAAAACCAATTTCTTTGAAAAAAGGGTTGGCGATTACCAAAAGGCTGGGGTAATGAAGTCCAAAGAATTGGTCGATTCACCTAAGTTCTCGATCGGAGAGGATTTCTAAATTATTTCACCACCAACCCAAATCCATTCGTCATGTTAGTAATTAAAAGAGATGGCCGCCGCGAATCAGTAAGATTCGACAAGATAACCGCTAGAATAGAAAATCTTTGCTATGCGCTAGATATCAATTATATCCATCCCATAGAAGTAGCCAAAAAGGTAATTGATGGCCTTTATGATGGTGTCACCACTACCGAACTTGATAATCTTGCGGCTGAAGTAGCTGCATCCTTGACTGTAAAACATCCAGATTATGCGATTTTGGCGGCTAGAATAGCCATTTCCAATCTGCAGAAAACAACCTCACAGTCTTTTTCCAATACAATGAAAAGACTGTATACCTATGTCAATCCAAAGACCGGCGAAAATGCAGCTTTGATTGCTTCAGACGTATATGGTGTTGTAAAAAACCATGCTGCGAAGCTCGATGAAGCCATTGATTACGACAGAGATTTTGATTACGATTATTTTGGATTCAAGACTTTGGAGAAAAGTTATTTGATCCGACTGGATAATAAAGTGGTGGAGAGACCACAGCACATGCTGATGAGAGTAGCTGTTGGTATTCATAAAGAGGATGTGGATGCAGCTATTGAGACTTATCACCTACTTTCCCAAAAGTGGTTTACACACGCCACTCCGACCCTTTTCAACGCAGGCACACCCAAGCCACAGCTTTCTTCTTGCTTCTTATTGACAATGAAGGATGACAGCATAGACGGAATTTATGATACCTTGAAGCAATGCGCTAAAATTTCCCAATCAGCAGGCGGAATTGGTTTGTCAATACATAATGTCCGTGCAAAAGGCAGTTATATCAGAGGAACAAACGGTGTATCAAATGGTATTGTGCCGATGCTCAGGAACTTTGACATGACTGCGAGATACGTCGATCAAGGTGGAGGAAAGAGAAAAGGCAGCTTTGCGATCTACCTTGAGCCTTGGCATGCAGATGTGAAGGATTTCTTGGAACTGAAAAGAAACCATGGCAAAGAAGAAATGCGGGCAAGAGATCTTTTCTATGCCATGTGGATACCTGATTTGTTTATGAGACGTGTGGAAGAAAATGAAGAATGGTCTCTTTTCTGCCCAAATGAAGCACCGGGATTAGCAGATTGTCATAGTGAAGAGTTTGAGAGATTGTATGAGAAATACGAAAGAGAAGGCAGGGCACGTGAGGTTGTAAAAGCGCAGGAACTTTGGTTTGAGATATTGGAATCTCAGATCGAAACAGGTACTCCTTACATGTTGTATAAGGATTCGGCCAATAAAAAATCTAATCAGCAAAACCTTGGAACGATCAAATCTTCCAACCTTTGTACTGAAATCCTTGAGTTTACTTCACCCGATGAAGTTGCTGTATGTAATTTGGCATCCATTGCGCTTCCAAAATTTGTAACAACAGGACCAGATGGCAAGAAATTCTTTGACCATCAGAAATTATATGAAATCGCCAAAGTTGCTACCAAAAATCTGAATAAGGTAATCGACGTCAACTATTATCCGGTAGAAGAGGCTAAAAGATCCAATTTCAGGCATAGACCGATAGGTCTTGGAGTTCAAGGTTTGGCAGATGCCTTTATCATGTTGAGAATGCCGTTTGAGTCTGCAGAAGCCAAAGGACTCAATGAAGACATTTTCGAAACCATTTACTTTGCCGCCATGGAAACTTCCATGGAATTGGCAAAAGTACATGGTCCTTACGAAACTTATGAAGGATCCCCTACCTCCAAAGGAGTTTTCCAATTTGACATGTGGGGTGTAACTCCAAAATCCGGCAGATGGCAATGGGGTTCTCTTAAAGAAGATGTTGCGAAACATGGAATAAGGAATTCCTTGTTGGTGGCCCCAATGCCTACCGCATCTACTTCCCAAATCCTTGGAAACAATGAGTGCTTCGAACCATATACTTCAAATGTGTATACAAGAAGGACCCTTTCGGGTGAATTTATCATTGCAAATAAGCACCTGATGAAGGATTTGATCAGTCTTGGCCTTTGGAATGACAATATGAAAAACAGGCTGATTGCAGCCAATGGATCAATTCAGAAACTTCCTGGTGTCCCACAAAATATAAAAGACCTCTATAAAACAGTTTGGGAAATTTCCCAAAAAATTATCATAGACATGGCAGCAGACAGAGGGGCTTATATCTGTCAGTCCCAAAGTATGAACGTCTTTATGCAGGATCCGAACTTTGGGAAATTGACTTCAATGCATTTCTATGCATGGAAAAAAGGACTCAAAACTGGGATGTATTATTTGAGGTCCCAGGCAGCCACGGCAGCCATACAGTTCACAGTGGACAAAAGTGCCTTAGAACCGGAAAAAATAACTGTAGCAGCTACACCAACGATGGATTTAACCAAAGGACAAAAGCAAGGGGCGATCGCCTGTTCTCTTGACAATCCAGATGAATGCGACATGTGCGGAAGTTGATTTTACTAACCTAAAATTTTAAACACGCAGCGTTTGATTTTATCAGACGCTTTTTTTTTCTTTAAAGAAAAAGCTCACAGGATTTTCTACTTGTCCTTTTGTTACCTTAGGGTCCTTAGAATAATCAGTGGGTAGTTCAGGTGTCCATAAAAATCAAAAAACAACAGGGTTTGAGCTGAAGGTCACAATAATGATGCAGAGGTTCAATGGATAGCAAATATGAAAACATACCCTTCCGGCTACTTTGTCCTTTGTTGTTTCTTTGTGGTTTGCAAAATGGCTTGCAGGCTTTGGAGGATACTTTGGATGGTAAAGACGAAAACATACCCTTTCCGGCTACTTTGTCCTCTGTTGTTTCTTTATGGTTCGTAAAATGATCGGCAGGCTTTGAAAGACACTCACATGGATAGGATGAAAAAACACGTCCATTCCGGCCTCTTTGTTTCCTTTTGTCCCTTTGTGGTTCGTAAAATGACCAGTGGGCTTTGAAGGATACTTTATATGGTAAAGATGAAAACATACCTTTCCGGCCTCTTTGTTTCCTTTTGTCCCTTTGTGATTCGTAAAATGACCGGTGGGCTTTGAAAGACACTTTGGTTGGTAAAGGCAAAAAACATACCCATTCTGGCCACTTTGTCTTCTGTTGTTCCTTTGTGGTTCGTAAAATGATCGGCAGGCTTTGAAAGACACTTTGGATGGTAAAGACGAAAACATACCCTTCCGGCTACATTCCCTTCTCTTGTTCCTTTTTGGTTCTTAGAATGATCTGTGGTTAACCTACACCCGCCTCTTTGTATTCTGTTGTTTCTTTGTGGTTCGTAAAATGACCGGTGGGTTTTGAAGGATACCTTGGATGGTAAAGATGAAAACACGTCCATTCCGGCCTCTTTGTTTCCTTTTGTCCCTTTGTGGTTCGTAAAATGACCCATGGGTTTAGAAGATATCTTGGATGGTAAAGGCAAAAAATATAACACTTCCGGCTACTTTGTCTTCTCTTGTTCCTTTGTGGCTCTTAGAATGACCGGTGGGCTTTGAAAGACACTTTGGATGTAAAGATAAAAACATGCCCATTACGGCCGCTTTGTTTCCTTTTGTTCCTTTGTGGTTTGCAAAATGG
>JBBRFK010000282.1:0-5074 GCA_038224435.1 Cytophagales bacterium
TTTGATTCTTTTATGGAAACGGACGAAGGGATTGACGCTTACATTCAGGAGGATTTGATAGATAGGGAAGCCTATCAGGAAATCATTGACCGATACCGGGAGGCAGGTTCTATTGTAGTCACTGAAGGTAAAATGCCCAAAGTAAATTGGAATGAGGAGTGGGAAAAAAATTACGATCCGATCTTTGTCGCCGATCAGGTATATGTTCGGGCGTCTTTTCATAAACCCAGACCTGAGTTCAAATACGAGATCCATATCAATCCCAAAATGTCATTCGGTACAGGCCACCATGCCACTACATTTTTGATGCTTTCTCATCAGCTATCGGTTGTTCATTCAGCCAAAAGGGTGTTGGATATCGGTGCAGGTACGGGGATTTTGGCAATCATGGCGCACAAGCTTGGCGCAACGGCAATCGAGGCTTTTGACATTGATGAATGGTGTGTCGAAAACGGCAATGAGAACTTTGACCTGAACCAAATGCCACATGTCAGGATGGGAAAAGGAACTGTCCGGGAAGTGAAACCTCAGGGAAAGTTTGACATCGTTTTGGCCAATATCAATAAAAACGTCCTTTTGGAGGAAATGGAAATTTATTCAGGACTTGTAATAAAAGGAGGGAAACTTTTGCTCAGTGGGTTCTATCAACATGACGTTACCGATGTTCAAAACAAAGCTGCTTCATTTGGACTTTCACTTTTAAACCAAAAATCAAAAGACAATTGGGCAGCATTAATCTTTGAGAAAATATGACAGAGTTGATTATCTACGCAATCCTATTTTTAATCCTGATCGGACATACGCTTTTGGCTTCCAAGATGTATAGGGCAGTGCATGCAGACGTTTCTTTGAGTCTGAAGGAGAAAAACGATTGGAAACTCAAGGCGCTTATTTTTCCGGTATACTTTTTTGGGAAGTATAAGCAGAAGAATTAAAAAAAACCCTCCAAGTTTTTTGAAATCTTAGAGGGTTTTTAAGTATTGGATCTTCCTATCTGTTTTTTCCAATTTCATCCAAGGTTATCATCAATGTTTGGCGTAAAAGGATTTGATTGACGGATCAGTCCATCAGGCAATTCGCCTTCGGTAGAAGCTACAATACAGCAAACCACTGCATCTCCTGTCACATTGACGACAGTCCGAAACATATCCAAAATCCTATCAGGGGCGATGATCAGTGCTATTCCAGCAGCCGGGACATTTATGGATTCCAGCACAATAATTAACATAATCAACCCTGCTCCGGGAACTCCTGCCGACCCTATGGAAGCTAATGTCGCTGTCAAAACTATGGTCAATTGCTGAACAAGACTTAAATCCATTCCTAAAGCCTGCGCAATAAACACTGCAGCAACACCTTGGTACAAACTTGTACCATCCATATTGATGGTCGCACCTAAGGGGAGAACGAAGCTGCTCACCTCTTCAGAGACTCCAATTTCATTTTCCACTTGCCTCATAGTAACCGGCAAAGTTGCCGAACTTGAACTAGTCGAAAAGGCCAAAAGTTGAGCAGGTCTAATGGCTTTAAAAAAATCCAGGTAATTTATTTTTGTGAAGCTTTTTAGAATCAGAGGATAAATCAAGAAAACCATTATCAATAATCCACCAACAACCACCAAGCTATATTTCAATAAGGCAAGCAATAACACTACAGCAGAATCAGGGTTTTCACCTGCTATTTCTACTATCAATGATGCCATCAAAGCAAATACACCATATGGTGCAATAAGCATGATGAAACCTACTATTTTAATAATCACATCATTTAGTCCATCAAAAAAAGCAATCACAGGCTGGGCTTTCCCTTTAGGTATTTGCAGTAATGCAATCCCCATGATAATGGCGAAAAATACTACTCTAAGCATACTTGCGTTGTCTCCTGCTGCTTCCACCACATTTTCGGGAACTATGTCCACCAATGGTTGGAGTGGACTTTTTTCCTTCAGTTCAGCTGCCTGCATTGTTTTTGATCCGACCGCATCAACATAAAGCGACATGAGATTTTCTTTGGTTTCCAGTGGAAGACTTTTTCCAGGCTGAAATAAATTAACCAAACCCAAACCAATAGTAACCGCGAGGACAGTTGTGACCAAATAAGTGATGATGGTTTTACTCCCAATTCTTGATAGCTTCGAGATATCTCCTAGGTTGGAAACACCTACAATCAATGAAGCCAAAACAAGTGGCACTGCGATCATTTTAAGTGCATTGATGAATATTGTACCTATAGGCTTGATATAATTGATCGTAAAAGTTGGAGAAAAACCAAGCTTAATCACCGTCAGGCCAAAAATCAGACCAAGTACCAATCCAACAATAATCTGGGTATGTAAGGGTATCTTTTTCAACATAATAAATTGGGGTTATTTTATAATTTGTTTGTTCGGCTGATCAAAAGATAATCGGCCAATACCAAGGCGGCCATTGCCTCGACTATAGGAACGGCCCTAGGTACTACACAGGGGTCATGCCTTCCTTTGCCTGAAACTGTTACTGATTCGCCGGCTTCATTTACTGACTCCTGATCCTGCATGATAGTGGCCACAGGCTTGAATGCCACATTGAAATAAATGTCTTCTCCGTTGGAAATCCCACCTTGAATACCGCCGGAATGGTTCGTTCGGGTGCGGACACGGTCCCCATCCTGATAGTAGGCGTCATTGTGTTCCGATCCCCTCATCTTCACTCCTTCAAATCCACTTCCATATTCAAAACCTTTCACGGCATTGATGCTCAGCATGGCTTTTCCCAACTCGGCATGAAGCCTGTCAAAAACGGGTTCACCCAATCCGGGAGGAACGCCCTTAGCTATACAGCTGACGATCCCGCCCACGGTATCTCTGTTTTTTCGAACTTCATCTATATATTCTATCATCCTTTCGGCCATTTCAGGATCCGGGCAGCGGACGATGTTTTCCTCAGTTTGTGCCAGGTCAAGGTCCTGGTATCCTTTTTCCAACTTCAAATCCCCTACCTGACTGACATAAGCCTGGACTGAAATACCATAGTGCTTCAAAAGCATTTTGGCGATTGCGCCTCCGGCAACTCTCGCTGCTGTTTCCCTTGCACTGCTTCGGCCTCCACCACGGTAATCCCTGATCCCGTACTTTTCGAAATAGGTATAGTCTGCATGGGAAGGTCTGAATTTATCAGAAATGTGGCTATAATCTTTACTCTTCTGGTCGGTATTCATGATGACCAATCCGATCGGTGTACCCGTGGATCTTCCTTCAAATACACCCGACAAGATCTGAAATTCATCTTCTTCCTTTCTCTGCGTGGTGATTTTGGATTGCCCTGGCTTTCTCCGCTGCATTTCATTGCGGATAAATCCTTCATCTATCAGCAAGCACGCAGGACATCCCTCAATCACTACACCCAAACCCAATCCGTGGGATTCGCCGAATGTGCTTATTCTAAATATTCTTCCAAATGAATTACCCATTTCCTTTTCTAGTAATCAAGACGGCAAGCAGAATGACTGAACCGACCAACAACAAATTGATAAAAACTGAAAAATAGTACTTATATCTCTGGTTTGAAAGCTTATTGTCTTCCACATCGATCAAATCATATATTCCTCCCAAACGCTGATTGGAAATGGCCTGGTTTACTTTGGACTCCCCGGCCACATTGAGGACGGCTTTGGGTCTGAGGGTATCGTACTTTTCGAGGTTAGGATTGAAATATATCCATTCAAAGTAATCTGCGAGCTTTACCTGACCCGGTTCATTGATGGTAAGGTAATAACTATATTCTTTGAGTCCTGTGATTTTTCCATTTCCCCTGTTGACCTGCTGCCGCACATTGGGATCATAGGTATTGAGCAAGTGGATCTGTCTCGTTTTGGGTGGAGAAATGGAATTGATATTGCCTTCTCCGGTAATGCCAAAATTGTAGGTGATCCCTTCTCCAGTCTGCCCATCAAATTCCGTGATATTTTCCCGCAATTGGAAAATCCCAACACTTACTTCATTTCGCAGAGGATGGGCAGGCAAAGGTTTTACGTTGATTTTTTTAGAGGAGGAAGTAAAAGTCTTGAAATCCTCCAGCCTGTTGCTCCCAAAGAATGTCGGATTTTTGGCCACCTTGTATTTGATCATTTCCCATGAAATGGGCGGGATCGTGATTTCTCCTTCAGAAAAAGGAAAGAAAGTCGCTTCATAAACTTTGTACTTGATCCAGTTTTTGTCGTTGAAGGTCACCCTTTCAGGTTGGATATTGGTGATATTGAAGTTCTCTTCCCAAGCGTTGGCAGGTTTCATTTTTTTGAGGATGGCATCCAATTGCTTGCCGGGTTCATAAAACTGAAAAGCAGCCTGATTGGTCTCCGCCATATAAAAAGCGATACTCACATTGAACCCCTGTCCCACATATATTTGATCCCTATCGACAGAAGAAGCAAAAAACGCATCGTCCTCGACTTCGATAAATTCCGGTTCCTCTCTTGTTCCTCCAAAAATATCATTGAATGGATCCGATTGATTTGGCTGCCTTTGTGCTGCCCGGGCATCGACCACGGTGATGGATTTTCCGGGGGAAGCATAATCGTTTCCATTGATCTTGATGCTGAATCTCTCGATGGTAACAACTCCTTTTTTGGTCGGCTTGTAGTATTGGATGATGCTGCTGGTACTGCTGACCTGCCCGTTGATGACATTCATGGAAGAAGATTGGGACAAGCCCTGTTTTTGGAATCCCGAAATCTCCGGAAACTCATCATAGGATTTGATCTTGTCATTGGCGATGGTCACTTTGATGCTGAAAGTCTCGTTTAGGGCGATTTCATCGGGACCCAATTCGATGGCTACTTCCTGGGCAAAAACCCCAAAAGAAATAAACAGAAACAAACATACAAGAAAGCCGGCGGCTGTCGTTTTACTCATGTTGGTATGACTACTAATGGCTTGCAAATTAGCTTTATATTTTAAACGCAACAAACCTAATTTACATGTCGTACTTACAAACGTGTTGTTTAAACTTTACTTATAAATTCTTTGAAATATGTTAGAATATGTGAAAATCATCTTGATGAAGGTCAGTTTTGACCGAAGATTGTTTGAGAAGGAGTT
>JBBRFK010000283.1:0-5059 GCA_038224435.1 Cytophagales bacterium
CAGCTTGAGGTACTACTATACCCAAGGTGATGACTGCTATGAAAATATGACCGGCGTTGGTCTTTACTTTGATTTGGCAGATAGATTTACAAAGGGGATCTGTTTGGACATCGGCAGGCTGACGAAAACCCCAAAAATAAGAAGTACGGTTCACCAATACAGGGGCGGGATTATCAGAGTCATACTTAGATACTATCCTCAGATTGGCACAGGAGGATATTGACAAGGCGAAACTGAAAAGAATCAGAAAGGAAAAACGCCTAAATTGAATTGAGATTCTCATTTGAGTCCAAAGTTTAAATTGAATATACTGTTATTAAAAATATATAACATCCTAAAAATCAAGGTAAAAGTTAAAAAAATAATTGGAAAATGACAAGGGAAAGAAAAATGTTATTTGTTTAATTGGTTATTAGCTTGAAATGGTTGAAGCCGTTGAAAAATTTATAAGCTTTCCGCCTGATCTCCGCATGAAGGTTCTATGTTTATTAATTCGCAGTATCTCCTGTTCTTTTTTTAATTCCCGAAATTGAAGGTACTTGATCTATAAGCTTGTTTCTTTTTGGAAACAAATTTTTTTAAATTTTAATCAAGATACATTAGTTATTAAATTTTTTTCATTTACATTTATTTAAATTCTAAAAATATGAAGTATAGTTTCTATATTCTTCTTTTCTATTTTGTATTATTATCCAACACTTCATTTTCTCAAAGTTTTTCTTGCTTTGCCCCGAATGATGATGTTTACTGGAAAATTGGCTCGCAATATGGATCAAAAAGGCTCTCAAACTGTAGTTTGTCTGCCGACTACAATTGCCACGGTTTTGCGATGGCATTTTTCGAGGTTCCCTGCGCAGCGCCTAGCTGGAATTTCCCCGGACCTAACCCTTACACCTGTCCCACTCTGACTCATTCGTCGAAGACCTTTCCTGATTACAAATTGGACAATAGATATGTCAGAGTATGTTCTGAAGTTGATTGCAAGTTGGTTTTTTACAAGACAACAGATCCAAACGGTGAAGATCATTCTGCTGTTAAGGATCAGAATATTAATTTCCCTCCGTATAAATACATTTCTAAATATGGGAAATCAGGTCCTCTAGTTGCTCATAATCTTCATGGTTCTTGGTATAATCTTTCAAATGTTGTAGATGTTTCCAAGACTGAGTTTTGGACCTATGTGGGGCCGATAACAACTTCTAACCCGACCCTACCTCTTCAAATCGGAGTAACAAAATCATTCAGCGTTCAACAAGCGTCTGGAGTGACCTATACTTGGACCTCGATTTACGGTAAATTCAATATTTCTTCTGGACAGGGTACAAACTCATTAACTATTAATCCCACTTATTCGGGAAATGATATTCTTCGACTCACAGTATCTTCAGGAAATTGTGGCACTGGAAGTACAAAAGTTCAGGAGTTTCCGATCACGGTTATTCCAAAATGTATGGACGGTACCTATTCACTTGGTCCTACGAGCAATATTCCGATGAATTCTGTAAATTTTATAAACATAGGGCAAGTGATTACAAATATCACCTGTCCAAGTGCTTCATCAATCACTTGGGTAAAAACATCCGGCAATTTGATCTTTACTCCATGGAACATCACAAACGTATTATTCAATATGACCACGGGTGGCAGTATTAGCTTCACCGCAACATCGCGTAATGCGTCAAATCAAATTATCCAGACAAGGAATATTTCATTCTATAACATGAGTTCCTTTAGCGCATATCCAAACCCATCAAGCGATGAAATAATTCTAGATTTACCTCCTGATTTGGAATTTGAAATAATTCTTGTTGATCTCCGCAAAGGTACGAAACATGGATTTTCAATAAATCAAGAATCAGATCGTATAGTCAACTTATCAAATATTCCAAATGGCGAGTATTCAATAATTGTAAACTTCGAAGGGAAAGTTGTCGCTGAGAAAAAAATAATCGTAGAAAGGAAATGAAAAAGATACTGATAATTTTATTCTTAGCTCTTCCATTGACCGGATTATCCCAAGAAGATAGGGGGAAATTTAGCCGATTCAATTTTGATTTTAAAGCTGGTACTGCCATACCTTTAGGACCATATTCAAATTCATCAACCTCTCAGTTGGTAAGAGAAAATCCTTTTGACCCAAACCGACAGGTAATTGGAGTTTTTACCAAAGATGGCAATGGATTTGCCGAACCGGGTTTTTTTTACGAAGGAAGTATTATCTATAGTTTTGGTAAAAGGTGGTTTATTGGATTTTTAGGACAAAAATTCAGTAATCCTGTCAATTTAATCCCTGTCAATTTTCTTTTGAAAGAAATCGTGCCCGAATTCAATATGAGTCAGGGTGACTATCAAGGAACTCTTTTAGGGCCAATGATTGGTTTTAGCAAAACTAGTGGTCTACTTCGTTATAGTATTTCACAAGCTTTCGGCAGTTCCAAAATAGATTTTCCAATCTTTAAGATGGGTTATGGAGAGAACGTTCCCTGGGTTTTTACACATTTTTATGATTATGAACCTATTAAATCGTTGTTTTCGAAGACGGAATTTAAACTTGATTATCAAATTTTGCCATGGATAAAATTAGGTGGCAACCTATCCTTTATCTACTCAGATTTTGATTATAGTCTGACACTATCCAATGTTCCCGGTGGATCAGGATTTTACCAATTTGACGACACCGTCAACCTCCGACTTCTGAACCTCGGGCTACACATGGGGATTGAGTTTTGATAACGGTTATAAAATGAAAGTTACAATCTGGTTTTTGATAGAAACTAAAGAGGAATATCAAAAGGCTGTCAGCAGGTATGAAGAATTAAAAAATGCCTCTAAAGGATCTGATGAGCATAAAGAAAAAATGCTGATTGTGCACTTGATTTCGGAATATGAAACCAAAACCTCTGAACTACCGGAAGTAGATCCTATAGAAATGATCAAAATCAGAATGGAGGATTTTTGGATACCATACTACAGTTTAAATCACGATAGAAAGCCCGTTACTGAGAAAACCTACTTACTAAAAGAAAATGAGAAAGGTGTTCACCATTTTATTACTTATTCTTCCCTTGATAGGAAGACCACAGGGAAATTCAGAGAAATTCAGCCGATTTTCTGTAGACTTCAAAGTGGGAACGGCAATCCCTACAGGGGCTTTTGCAAATACCTCCACCTCAAACTTAATAGGGCTAGATCCAAATGCAAATGAAGGGCAGGTGATCGGAGTATTTACAAAAGAAGGGAATGGTTTTGCCAAACCCGGGTTTACCTGGAGCGGTGAGGTCACCTACAGGTTTTATAAAGCCTTTTTCGGCGGCCTGATGTACCAAAAGGCAATCAATCCTGTGGACCTTGCAGCGGCAAACGGATACCTTCGTACACTCGACTCCCGTGTCACAATGCGCCAAGAAGACTATCAATCCACCTTCCTTGCTCCAATGCTAGGTTACCAAACGGTGCGCGGAAAGTTTAATTTTAGGATTTCCCAGGCGATCGGAAAGTCGGAGATCGAATTTCCCTACTTCGAGATGGAGTTTGACGCCCCGCCCCCAAACATATTCAGGCACCTGTACGATACAGAGCCGATCAGCTCTTGGTTTTCAAGAACCGAATTGCAGACTAGCTACCGGGTAAATAAATTCCTACATGTAGGTGCGCACCTTTCTTACTTTTACAGCAACTTTGACTACAACTTAGCTTTGGTCATGTCACCCGGGGGGTCAGGGGAGTTTCAAACACCCGACACCGTCAACCTCCGACTACTGAATCTCGGGCTACACATAGGGATTGAGTTTTGATAACGGTTATAAAATAGATAATACAAAAAATCAAGATTGGTTTTTGATAGCATCGGAGGAGGAATACTAAAAAAAACATCCAACATTAATACAGCATTCTAATTTTTATCAAATCTATCTCGAGTCTTGCATCTTGAATCTTGTGTCTATTTCCCTTCACTCACCAGCTTCACGTGCCCTAAGTGATGCATAGAATGCCAACTGTATAGAGCCGTAGTTTCATATAAGGAAACGGTCTTTTTTTTCTCAGGATGAAAAAAAGTCTTCTCAAAATCCGCCTCAGACATAGATTTTAGCAGCAATACCCACCTCAGGTGTACCCCTTCCAAAATTTTGATACTTGGTTCCAAAGGTGAATTCAACACATCAACCATGTCAGCCCAAAGTCCTTCTTCGTAAGTTTTCACTGTAGGGCTGTCTTCAGTCAGCGCCAATTTGAATCGGATAAAGCTATTCATGTGGCTGTCCGCACAATGATGCACCACTTGCCTCACTGTCCAACCATTCGGCCGATAGGTCGTATCCCATTGGGATGCCGTTAGCTTTTCAATTTCGGCCTTGATTAATGCCGGAAAATCTTTTATGATGCCAATCCACTCTTTAAGATGTTCTGCTGTTATTTCATTTGGCATACTGAATCTGCCTACAGGGAATCTAAGGTTTTCCATAATATTTGTTGTTTAATTCCTCATTAATATTCATAAAATACGCTTCATTATTGCTCAAGTCTCAAGTATCAGGTCTCATATCTCTGACAACCCTTGGTTTTACTCCACTGCTTTTCTATTTGTAAGATAAAGTTCAACCCTTTCAGGGTTGTCAAGGCTGAAATAATTATTTTTTTCAAAACCCCGAATTTCATACGGGGCAATTAATGGTTTAACCACTTCGTGGTTTTTTCAATAATACCCCTTTCCAAACTCTCAATTTCCTAACTCTAATCACTGCCGACTACGATTTTCACATCTCTTGTCTCTCGCATCTCGTCTCTCGCATCTCGTCTTTTGGTTCTTGTCTCTCGCTTCTCGCCTCTTTTTTCTTGATACTATAATCTTGATACTTGATACTTAAAAGGGGTCCACATCCACCACAAACCGTACTCCCCTAAAATCCTTGTGTACCTGCATTTCTTCCAAAAGATGAAGCAGGTCATGCTTGAACTGTGCTTGGGCATTCCCCGACTTGTCCAACTTGGCAATGGATTCAAAGATGTATTGGTTTTTGATTTTGCCGACCAAGCCTTTTTCCGGCCCCAACATGATCTT
>JBBRFK010000284.1:0-5006 GCA_038224435.1 Cytophagales bacterium
GACAATTCTCTGCCTTTGGCTATGGTCAGGTAATGAAGTTTGGCTTTTTGGAGAGCTTCGGCTTTGTCCAATCCTTCAGAAAGGTTCTGGTAAAAATCCTCCACGATGATGCTGCTTGCTTTTTCATCTATTCTCCATAAACCCAACAGTAAACTTTCGCTTCCTGCATAATTGAAAGCATGTGCCAGGGAAACCATCCCCTCTCCGGGATCCAAGCTGTTTTTGCCAGTTTCACAGGCAGTCAGGACAGCCAATTTTGCCCGCAGGTCAATGTTGTAAATGTCAAAAGCATACAATGAATTTTCCTCAGAAAAACTTTCCTCGGTTGGTTCTTTCGAAAAAATGAGTTTCGAAAAAGCAGGACTGAGGTTATTGGATTCTGCATGGGTTCCGATATGGATGATCCTGTTGAGGCCTGCAGCTTCTTTGAATCTGGAGACTGTGGATTTCTCTTCGACAAAAAGTGAACCTCCGAATAAAGAGTTGACTTTTTTGACCAATGCCATGGTAAAAGGCTGTGGTATCAGGGTCAGGTAAGCCCGGTCAAGGTTGAGGGAATCCTTCATTTGGACCAAATAGTCGGTTTTCATCTTGTCAAAGAAACCCGGCGCGAATGCTACAAAATTGGATTTGTAACTGGTTTCCTTCTTGGGTTTTTGGAGAAGTAGGGAGCTATAATGGTAACTGATGCTATGTTTTGCCAAAAGGCTCTTACCCGCCAATTCCCCGTAAGAATGGATTCTCTCTGGAGTCAAAATCTCAAAACTCAGGTTGAATAATTGTCCATCCGGGATGATGATGAGCTTTTGGTTTTGGATACTGGCTTCCAAAGGTTTCCAAAGTGTATTGTAGAGTTCTTCCAATTTTTGGAAAATCAATTCGTCATTGTTCCAGTTTTGTTGGAGTTCCTGGATGTGGTATTGGATAAGTCCGTATTTGAGGGGAACCAGCTTTTTTTGTTTTTTGTCCATCACCACAGCAGCGAGGTTTTCTCCGACAAAAATGTACCGGATCACCGTAGTTTGGTCAGGAATGTTTCTTTGAATGTCATCTATGGAACTTGAAATATTGGCATATCTAAACTGGAAATATGCCGGATAGTTTGTTTTAATCATGTCCAGAAATTCAACCCATTCGTTGCTTGCTACCAGAAAAGGGCTGATATCAGGAGATTCCTGGTTTAGAGATTGTTGCAGGTTTGTTTTGAGGATGGCTTCTTTTTCCTGTATTTCGGTGGGGAGGTTTGCAAATTTGATATTGTCTAATCTCTGTAGCCTGGAGCGGACTTTATTGTAAATGGAAGATTCATGTTTGCTCAAAAAATCATTCAGGTATTTCTCATCTCCGGTAAGTTCGTGGAGTTCGAGGTCTATTTTTTTTGAGAAATCAAACAAATCCCTGTTTTCTGAAAGCAACAGGTTCAGGTCTTCTTCTGTTCCGAGAGCTGTTTTTCTTTTTTCCAGAACCAATATGGCCTCATCCACTCTTGTTTTTATGCCCAAAAGGAAACTTTCATCTTTGGAGGTTTGGAGCTGATAAGATGATTTTGCCTGAATCAACATGGCACGGGGTTTCTTGGTTTCCGTCTGAACAGAATCGAGCCAAGTCATTTCTGAACCATACCTGCCATCCATGATCTGGAGCGCTTCATCGCTGAGACGGAGAGATTCAGGGTATTCCTTGAGCAAATAATGGATATCCGCAAGGTTTAAGGTTTGGTTGAAAGCAAGAAGACTGTTTTTTCCCTGATTTTGGATGACATAGTCCAAACCTTTTCGGGCAGTGACTTTTGCCTGATTTCCCAAACCCGTTTCTGCATAAAAAAGAGACGCATTGGTCAAAAATCCCAAGTAGATATTATCAAATTCTCCTTCGAGAAACTCTTCGTACACACTGTCTGCCAACTTGTAAAAATGGCTTGCACCATCCTCCTCACCTTGGGAATCCTTGATTCTTGCCAAAGCATAGTAGGCATCGGCCTGCCAATAAAGATAATCCCCTCCCAGCCTATCTATCAAAGCAAGTCCTTCGAGCAGGTAATTTTCGGCCAATTCATTTTCCCGGATATCGTGGTAGAGTTGGCCAAGGAGGATCTGGGATTTGAATACTTCCGGGCTGTCAGGGCCAAAACTTAATTTCTTTTGCTCAAAGGCATATTCCAGCAAATCCTTGGCACGTGAATAATTCCCCAGCTCTTTGTGCATGCCTGCAAGGTTGTCGATGGCTTGGTATTGGAATTCCTTTCCTTTGGAGATTTCCTGTATATCGGACATGGCGGTGATATAGTCAGACAAGTGGTCGATGGTTTCCTCCATTGCCTTGATCCCTGCTGAGGTTTTGCCCAAGGCCGATTGTACACCACCCAGATTGTTCAGCACCATGGCAGGCCGGTAGTGGTTGTTCCGGGGTGTTTCTTTCATGTTATCAAACTGTTTAAGCGCCTTCAAAAAATAAAACTCAGCAGAATCCATTCTTGCGCCAAACCAATGGATGTTGCCCAGTGCATTATAACTGAGGTAAAGGGATTCCGCATCTAGCTTTGGTTCTTTTTGATAAAGAGAAATGGCTTTGTAGACATGTACTTTGGCTTGGGCACGGTTTCCGAGGTAAAGGGAAAGTGTTCCCATGTTGTTTTGTATTTTGCCTAGTCCTTTGGCGGTCGTTTCAGAATCCTTCTGTGCCCAATCAAAAGCGGTTTGATTGGCCTGATAGGCAAGGTCCAATTCCCCGATAAATTCATAAAAGCCGGATGCCTCCATGTGGATTTGTTTATTGAGCTTGGAGGAATGGTTTTGTGAAAGGAAATCAGTGATAAACTTTTGCACTTTGGCTATTCCGTTTTTTTGTCCGGCTTTTCCCATTTCCACCCTTCCGACGTATGAAGTATAGAAAGGAAGAGAATCTGCCAAACCACTTTCCTTGATTGATCTTAACTGCGCTTTCAAAGCCGAATCAGCCTGGATATATCTTTCTTCTTCCAAAGCTTGATCTATCCACGCCAAACCTTTTTGACCTACCTGGGAAAGCCCTGGGCTTTGGCAAATCAAAAAAATAATGATTATGATAAAGGCCGGTTTGTAGATCATAGGAAAAAGAATTTCTGAGATTTGTTTTTTGTACATCTCCTGAGAAAAGCCGGTAGCCGATTGATTCACAGGAGATTTGACTAAAGATGCTTATTCGGTAATTTAAGGATTTATCAGAAATATTTGGAAAATATCAATTTTCAATCGTAGTGATGAAATTTGCCCTGCCGCTATTTTAATAGGAACGAGAGTTTTTATATTATCCCATCGGATGATTTTCAAAACATCATCAAAAACATTGGGCTTTTTTCAATAATTTTTTGAAGCTTGTTTTAAAATTCTGATAAACGGCTTCATGAAATATTTTCCGGTCTTCTTCCTCATTTTGGCTGCCTGCACCCAGGCAGTTAGTCCTCCTGCACCTATTGAGCCTGTTCCATCTGCTAAGCAATTGGCTTGGCACGACCTGGAGTACTATGCCTTTGTCCATTTCAACATGAATACCTTTTCGGATATGGAATGGGGAATGGGAGATGAAAGCCCTTCTGAATTCAACCCCACAGTCTTGGATACAAGGCAGTGGGCCAAAGTGGCAAAAGATGCCGGCATGAAAGGGATCATCATTACCGCCAAGCACCATGACGGTTTTTGTCTTTGGCCATCTGCTTATACGGAGCATTCGGTCAAAAACTCCCCTTGGCGAGATGGAAAAGGAGATCTCATCTGTGAACTATCTGATGCCTGCAAAGAATATGGCCTCAAATTCGGGATTTATTATTCCCCTTGGGACCGAAACCATGCGGACTATGGCAAGCCTGAATACGTTACCTATATGCGCAGCCAACTCACAGAATTACTTACGGACTATGGTGATATTTTCGAAGTTTGGTTTGACGGGGCAAATGGCGGTGACGGCTATTATGGGGGTGCCAATGAAGTAAGAACTGTGGATAAGCTGACGTATTATGATTGGGAAAATACCTATAACCTTGTCCGTGAGTTACAGCCTGGAGCGGTGATGTTCAGCGACGGTGGACCGGATGTCAGATGGGTAGGCAACGAACATGGTTTTGCATACGAGACCACTTGGGGCAATCTGATGCGGGATTCCGTTTATGCCGGTATGCCGGATTATCCCGAGCGTTTTGCTTCAGGTCAAGAAAACGGCACACATTGGGTTCCGGCTGAGTCGGATGTATCCATCAGACCGGGATGGTATTACCATGAATACGAAGACCACAAAGTCAAGACCTTGCCACAGCTGTTGGAGATTTATTATAAAAGTATCGGCCAAAACAGTTCCCTGCTGATCAATTTTCCGGTGGACAAAAGGGGTTTGATCCATGAAAAAGATGTCGAACAGGTCATTAAACTGGCAGACAAGATCAAAGAGGATTTTGCTGTTGACCTGGCAAAAACAGCAAAAGTCACAGCCAGTAATGAAAGGGGGAAAGGATTTGAGGTGGAAAATGTGACTGATGATAAAAAGGACAGTTATTGGGCTACCGAAGATGGGGTGATTGAAAGCAGTATCGTTTTGACCTTGGCAGAACCGACTTTGATCAACAGGTTTGTTGCGCAGGAATTCATCCCGCTCGGGCAACGGATTAAGAAATTTACTTTGGAAGTGGAAACTGTAAACGGTTGGGAGGAGATTTACCAAGGAACCACCGTGGGCATCAAAAGGATTTTGAGGTTTGATGATATCCTGGCGAAGCAGGTCCGGTTCAGCATCACTGATGCCAAAGCTAGTCAGACGGTTTCCAAAATCGGTATTTTTTATGCTCCCAAATTGATCACCGTACCCGAATTGAATAGGTCAATATCAGGAGAAGTCACCTTATCGGTCCCCGAAAAAGGTATTGAAATTTACTACACTATAGATGGTTCAGAACCCAATGAAAGCAGCACCAAGTATGAAAATCCATTTTTGGTATCGGAACCAGCTGAGTTCAGAGTAATATCTTTTGATCGGGAAAG
>JBBRFK010000285.1:0-4990 GCA_038224435.1 Cytophagales bacterium
TTCCCACAAGCTACTGCAAATGATTACTGACAGTACCATCAATTACCTGAAAGCACAAGTGGCAGCAGGTGCCAATTTGGTTCAGGTATTTGACAGCTGGGCAGGGATACTGCCTCCAAACCATTACCTCGAATTTTCACTTCCTTACATCTCCCAAATTTGCGATGCCATCAATGATGTCCCTGTAACGGTTTTTGCGAAAGGTGCATTTTTTGCGAGAAAAGAAATGGCTTTGCTCAATTGTGAGACCATTGGTTTGGATTGGAATATGGGCATTGCTGAATCGAGGAACCTGATTGGGCCCAACAAAACCCTTCAGGGAAATCTTGATCCCGCTGCCTTATATGGCAGTGCTAAGGAAGTGGAAGCGGCCACTAAGCGGATGATGGAGCAATTCAAAGGTTCAAGACACATCGCCAACCTTGGCCATGGTGTCTATCCGGACATCAATCCCGAGATGGTTAAAGTGTTTGTCCAGACGGTGAAGAGTTATTCATAATCGAAATGGAGCAATAGTATTGGCTTCACTGACAAAAATTTAAAAAAAGCCTAGAATCTACGATGACCGCCTTTGTCTTCAAACTGACAATAATTTAAAAAGTCAGTGGCGACACTGACTTTGGCGGGGCATACCGCCAACCTTAACCATCATTGCGCATAATCCGATCTTCTATTTCAAAAAAGGCGTCAAATCATCCCCCACCCTGATTTTTGTTCCTTTGAGCAAAAGCATATTTTGGCCAAACATCACTTTGTGGTCAAAAGTCCTGTAAGTAGCCAAGGTTTTCAATGGTTCTTTGCCTTTTTCCGCTGTTTCCTGATTGACTGTCGTCATCACACAGCGTGCGCAGGGTTTCGTGATTTTAAATACTGCGGCTCCAACTTGAATTTTGTCCCAAGCATCATCTTCAAAAGGACTTCCACCTGCAAATACCAGATTTGGTCTGAACCTATCCATCGGCACTCCAGAATCTAATTTGGCATTGAGGTCATCCAAAGAAGCCTGACCGATCAACAAATAGGGCATGGCATCTGCAAAGCCTACGGATTCATCGTTGACAGCATATTTTGGGGAAAGTTTTCTCTCCGTTGATTCGGGCATAATGACCAAGTCACAATCCATTCCCAAAATTTCAGAAAACCATTTACTTATTTTTTCATCCACAATCTGACCAACGACCGCATCATCCCAAATGATAACAGACTTGAAAATCTTGGTTTGGGCCAAAAAAGGGATTTCAATCCTGAGGCTGTTATCTTGTTTATGATAAACCAAAAGCCCTCCTTCCCCGACCTGCACCTGTAAGAGAGACATTTTCGGAAAAGTCCTTTGAGTCAAAAACATCCCCTCCTTATCTACAAGCATCCATCTCCGGTCAAATTTTAGCCCTCTTTCCTCAAGAACCGATTCCTCTAGCCTGATACCTCCGAGGGATTTGATGGGATAAATATAAATGTCCTGTAAATACATCCTGCTTAAATTTGAATGGTGAAATCGGGTTTTCTGGATTTTTACAGTTGAAATGTAACAATATCCTCATACTTCAGAAAAGAAAGTTCCCGAATTGAAACTTCTATCCATTTCTCCTTCTACATCAATTCTTTGAGTCTATCAGGGATTTCCTGAGGGATAAATTTGGTAACAACATTCCGTATTGGATTTCCCTCTCCATTGCTCCAGGTAAAAAAAGGATTGAAAAATTGGTAAGCAAAAGTGTTTTTGGAGGATTGGTGAGCGTAAAAAAATGTTGTCCCAATACATATCAGGAAAACGATGGCCCATTTTTTCCGTTCTTGGTCTCTATTTCTTTTGTCAAAAACCTTCATACGGCTAAGGTATTGAATCTCATAAAGATTTGCATCAATTAAAGGAAAAATAACAATCTCAGTATAAAATCCGGAATCAGATTTGTGTCGACAAAAAAGTGAAGTTAAAAATATGATGAACAAAACAGTGCTTTTTTCTATTTTTAATTGTTCAAAAAGTTACAAACGGACCAAAGGATTCTATAAGGTTTTCCACAAATTAAAATTTTGACCTGACAGGATTTCAAAAAAATTGTCGCCTACTTTGGGTATTTAGACGAAACCTATTTTTGGCATTTTAGAACTCCTTTCCTTGAGGTGTTTGCTTAAAAATACAGCCTGATTCTATTCTTTTTTTAGCTTAAAAAAGATGGAAACCCTCAGGTAAATTCCTGATATTTGACACTTTAAACCCGCTTTATCGAAAAGACAAAGATAAGCTTGCTCCGTGGTAATTTAGTATGGTTTCCGATTTAACCAACAAAAGGTTTAAATTTTAGCATCAATTTTCACATTTTTAATAAAATCGAAAAATTTTAAGTATTCGAAAAATTCAAACGTTTTCGGTTGCCGATTCAATCAGTAAAATTGATTTTTATTAACGATTAATAAAAAATAACATTATTCTGTTAACGCCAACTTTACCAAAAGACTAAGAAGGCAAATGTTAAAAATTGCAAATCATAATTTAAACATTCAATTTAGATTTGGAATCAACTACATAAACAATTTCGTTTTTTTCAAAACAACAAACCCTATGAGAAATTATTTACAATTACTAAAGGCGCTTGCCCTGATGTCTGTACTGATGGTAGTCGGTATTGCCTCGGCATTTGCCCAAGGCAGGGAAGTAACAGGAACCATCCTGGATGCTACCCTTAAAGATCCCCTTCCGGGAGTAACGGTCCTCGTCAAAGGCACTACGCGTGGTACCACTACTGACTTGGACGGGAAATTCAGACTTGAAGTACAGCCCGGAGACGGAACATTGGTTTTCTCCTTCGTTGGCTTTACACCACAGGAAGTAGCTATTGGAAATCAAAGTGTTTTCAACATGGAATTGGCTGAAGATATCCAAAGCTTACAGGAAGCCATAGTAATCGGTTACGGTACGCAGGACAAGAAGGAAATCACTTCCGCTGTCACAAACGTCGGATCAGAACAGTTCAACCGTGGTAACTTTACTAACCCCACCCAATTGCTTCAAGGCAAGGTAGCAGGTCTCTCCGTAACGCGTGCAGGCGGTAACCCCAACTCAGAGCCGACTGTGAGATTGAGGGGTATTTCCTCATTCGGTGCCACCCAGTCTCCATTGATTGTTTTGGACGGCGTCATCGGTGCTTCCATTGATGCAGTTGATCCAAACGACATTGAGTCATTTGATGTATTGAAAGATGCTTCTGCTGCTGCCATCTACGGTACAAGAGGTGCTGCCGGTGTGATCTTGATCACTACCAAAAAAGGCTCTTCCAAAAAAGGTGTTTCGAATGTAACCATCAATACCTTTGGTGCGGCTGAAATGGCTACCAACCTGATTCCAATCCTTTCTCCATCAGAATTTGTGGCAAGAGGCGGAACGGATTTTGGTTCAAGTACCGATTGGAGAAAGGAAGTCACCCAAACAGCTTTGAACGGAACAGTCAATGCATCTGTAACAGGCGGTTTTGAAAACACCAACTACCTTGCTTCTGTCAACTACCGTAACAATGACGGTATCGTCAAAGGAACAAATAGAGAAACGCTTAACACCCGTTTCAACCTCAACCATGGTGCGCTGCAAAACAGGTTAAGGATGAATTTGGGATTGGCATTTACCCAGACCAATACAAAGGACGTAAACGGAGAGGCAGTAAGGTATGCTACCATCTATAACCCCACTGCTCCGATCTTTGAAAGGGATTTCGTCGGAACAGGTGAATCAGCCGGAGATAGAGACATCCGAATAGCAAATGCTGACAGGACCTTTGGAGGTTATTTCCAGAGACCTTTGTTTGATTATTTCAACCCTGTTGCCATGATCAATCAGCAACAGTTCACAAATGACATCAAAAGTGCTATTTACTCATACAGGTTGGAATATGACCTGAGCGACAAGTTCACCATTGCTACCCAGTTTTCGGAGGACAGGTTGAATGTAAATTCCACAGAGTTTTTCTCATGGCAGGATTTTAATTCCGGATTTGGTAGAAGCGGTTCAGCAGGTCAAAACCTGTTTAACCGAACTACAAGTATCTTGAACGGTACAATCAGATTTGAAGATGAGATATTTGACCGTATGAATTTCACTTTCTTGGGAGGTGCCGAATCGCAGAATTTCAAAGAAAACGGGTTCAGTGCGTCTTCATCAAGATATTTATTTGATCAGGGTGCAAACAACCTTGGTGCAGGTGGGTTGAGATTCGGTCCGGGTACAGGAATGGGGTCTTTCGCAACAAAAGCGGTATTGAATTCACTGTTTGGAAGAGCAAACTTCAACTATAACAATACCTATTTCTTCTCTGCTTCCGTGAGGTCTGAAACTTATTCCGGATTTGGTAAAGAAAACCAAACCGGTGTATTCCCTGCCGTCACAGCAGGTGCTGATTTGACTCAGGTTTTGGATATGGGTCCTTTTAGCCAATTTAAGCCAAGGGCTTCATTTGGAATTGTTGGTCAGTTGCCTCCATCTCCAACATTGGCATTGGGTATCTTCGGAAACGGAAACAGAATTCCTCTGAATCTGGCAGAACCTATCAACTCGGTATTTGTGGGTGTCAACCAATTATCAAATCCTAACCCTCAATTAAAGTGGGAAACTCTTCAAGAATTGAACTTCGGTTTGGATTATGCCTTGTTGAATGGAAAAATCACCGGTACCATGGACTATTGGAGAAGAGACATTTCTGACTTATTGTTCAATACTCAGGTTCCCGTAGGTGCTCCCAACGAATTCCTTCCTGGCAACTTCTACACTGCCAATACCATTTGGGCAAACATTGCTGATTTGTCAAGTGCAGGTTTTGAATTCTTGTTGAATGTTAACAATGTAAAATTGGGTGCAGTTACTTGGAATCCTTCGGTGAACTTCACGATCTACAAAAGGACTACCATTGACAGAATCGGCGTAGGTTCTATCAGCCTACCTGAAATCCGTCAGGCAACTCCGGGATCTCCGGGACAAAACAACAATGAAATTGTCTGGAAC
>JBBRFK010000286.1:0-4966 GCA_038224435.1 Cytophagales bacterium
CGAGTCCGCCAAAGAATGCTTCACACAGGTGTCAATCAAAAAAATACTGTGTTTTGGCAAGCTTAGTGGAAAATACTCGAATTCCAAAGATCGGCAATCCAAGCGGATGACATGGCCTTTTTTGCCCATGACGGAAGCAAATTGATCCATGATACCGCATTGTACACCTGCGAAGACATGCTCGGCTTTTTGGGCATAGTGGATCAAAGAGCGGTTTGGAATATTAAAACCAAATAAAGTACTCAATGTAAAAGCTGCCGCGCATTCCAAAGCTGCTGAGGAGGAAAGGCCTGCACCCACAGGGATGTCTCCACCAAAAACCATATCAAATCCCTTCACACCATATCCTGCCTGTTGAAGTTGGGCCGTGACACCCATGATATATGTCGCCCAATGGCCTTTTTTGGGGCCAAAAGAATCCAAGTCAAAAGCGAATTCCTCCTGAAAATCCATCGAATAAATCCTTCCTTGCCTGCTTTGGTTGGCCGCTATTGCAACAATCATTTTCTTATCAATGGCTGCAGGCATCACAAAGCCCTCATTGTAATCTGTATGTTCGCCGATGAGGTTGATCCTTCCGGGAGAATAAGCCATCAGCGGTTCCTTGGAGAATAATTCTTTAAAGATGGTTTCAATGGTTTTTTTCATAATCGATGCAATAAAACAAATAGTATCATCGAAAAAAATACCTTTTTAAGCGATCTTACCAATTAATCCATTCTGGTATAATTTGCATCTTTTTGAAAATATCCAAGACCGTAGGACACTCTTATGGCGCTTCCTGTTTTCCAATTTATCTTTTCCTTTCCTGATTTTACGCTATTCTTTGAATAGCTGATTTCTCCTGTTAAAACATTGGAATAAGGAGATTCTTCCATAAGTGTTACAGAAATCTTTTGTCCTTCCTCATTTTGAAGAACTACTGAAATACTTTCAGACAGGTTTGGGTCGAAATTTAATGGCGCTTCCAATCGGATTATCAGCTTATTTTTTTCTCCTTTGGTCAAATCAATTTTGGTGTAATGATTAGCCAAATAGGCCATACTCATATTGAATGCTGTATTGAATTGAACCCAACCTTCTGTCCAACCTAAATTTCCTACTTCAGGATTATTGGGATAATGGAAAGATTTTGGCGAACCGTCAAATACAAACTTTACTTCTTCAAGTAAACCAATTCCACCTTTGTGGGCATCATACCAGCCTAAATCCACCCCTTCTATTTCTTTGGGTCCTTTGTGTGAAAAATGTCTTCCAACGGGATTTCTTCCGAAAGCATTGTCGAAATGTGACCATGCCAAAATCTCCAATTTTTGGAGGAGAGCCTTGTCTTCAATCATTGACATGGAAGCAAATAAAGCAGCGGGAAATCCTAAAATATTTCCAGTTTCGTTCCAGCTTGGCGGAACCCAATCTTCATCATCTGAATATTTTCGAAAATCCCAATAGTTGTCAGATCTGGAAATGGCCACATTGGCCCAATCCACCACCTTTTCCTTCAATCCCTGTGGGGCATGGTCCGCAAAATTATTTTGGAAATAGGCAAATGCCCTCATGGTAATGTGCTCGGACATCCTTTGCCCTTTTGTCACCATTGGGTCTTTCCAATCGAGGTTTTGGATCATCCATTCCATTTGTTCATAAGCCGCTTGAAAATATTTTTCAGCGTCATTTTCTCCCATTTTTTTGGTGATTTCATACATCATCAAGTTTGGAATAACAGAATACCCGGGAGGCATTTCTCCTTTTGTTGTTCCCAATCGGGTTTTTAGAGTCAATAAATTATGCTCTGTGCTGAGGTCGTATTGGGAAGTTGAACTCGGTTTGACGGTTGTCTTTTCCCAATTTTCCTTTGCGTATTTGTACACAATTTCGAAGTTCTGCTGTGGTAGCCATTTTTTCATGTAGGGCCAAGCATAAAGAAAATGGGCTAATTCGGCTTTTTGCATCTCTTGGTCCAATCCTTGCGAAATTTTTACATCTGCATCCCAATGGATAAGCTTGATAATATCGGGAGCATCCTCATCATAGGGTTCGAGTAAACCCCAAAGGTCTTTGTATTTGGAAGGAAAAGAGGAGTTATCCACGTAGGAAACAGTCCGATCCATCCTTTTAAAGGCTTCAGGATTGGAAAGGTACAAGGCTACCAAGCCCTGCATCGCCCAATTGAAAAAATCACCATCTCGCCATTCAAAGGACAGTGGCCTGATGAGATCGGTAGTTCCCACATAATGCCTTGCTCCGATCATGAAATCAACCATGTTTCGGTAGGTCACACGTTCCAACCAATATGGCCCAATTCGGAATGGGAATGATTCCTGGTTATTTGCCATGAT
Organism: Cytophagales bacterium; assembly: GCA_038224435.1. GTDB lineage: Bacteria > Bacteroidota > Bacteroidia > Cytophagales > Cyclobacteriaceae > Cognataquiflexum. The sequence goes on from JBBRFK010000286.1 coordinate 2,337, forward strand.
GACGAATTCCTCCTGTGATTCAGGATTGAATTCGGAAAAATCCCCAATGCCATTTTCAATTATTCCGGAGAAAACAGCTTTTCTATCATTTTGTTGGACCACTTCAAAAGGAGTTTTTTCTATCATTTCAGGAGCAGAAAATCGTTTAGGTTTTCCAAGATTGTAGCCACTTTGATTGACGAGAATCTTCTTGACTTCAGTAGCTGTGGAATCCACGTATTGTTGGCCATATACTTCGAATTCAGAAATCTCGATTTGTTGTCCTGAACTTTCTATCCAAAGCCGAATTCTATCGGTTAATATAGGTTTGTCGAAAGTGAGTGAAATGGTATGTTTTTGATTATCACTGACATCTTTTACGTCTCTCCAAGAACCGTTTAAGATGGTTTGGATTTTAAAAGTGGCAATCACCGGCGACTCATAGGGAGTCCTAAGGATAAGTTCAGTAATCTCGGTGGCACCCGGTAACTTCAGCAACAACCAAGCTGGATCTCCATTCGATTCATTTTTCCAAGAACTTTCAGGACTTGATTTCCCATCGATTGCCTTGGAGGGTTCAAATCCTATTTGATAGGAATTGGTAGTGGCTGTGCCCGTAAGAGAAAAGTTATTCTTTTGTTGGCTCCAAGCCGAGTCGATAAAAAAACCTGAGGCAATCATAAAAACTAAAATAACTATCTTCATATGGCACGCTTTTATTTCTGTAAAATTTTTTAGATGTTATGAAAATTTACTCTTTAATCGATTCAGGATCAGGGTATATTTTCAAAAGTAAATTCCAATACCTGCAATCCGAGTGATGGAACTGATACCCTCCATCCACCATTTGTATTTTTCTTTTCTTTCTCATTCCCATTTTCATCCAAAACTTTAAAGCTAATAAGCTTACCTGCATGGAAAGCTGCAAAATCAATATTTAAATTACCGCTTTGAATTTTATTTTCTTGATTGAGCAAGCTTATCCAAATTCTTTCACCTTGCTCACTTGAAGAAACCACATATTCCAAAGAGGGATTGGAAACAGAAATTGCTTCAGGGATCCATTTTAGAAGTGCTTTTTGATCAAATATTTTACCCGCCTCAAATCCATAGCTCTGATGGGGACCAACTTTTGGCGTAATAAATCCTCTCGGAAACACGATATTCCCATTTGAGCGAAGTTCCATTTCAGCCATAAGGTAGTCTGTAATCCAACCGACCTGCCACCATGCATGATGAGGGTATGGACCGGCACCTTTGTCCATTCCTTTCCAATAATAAGATGCTACACTTGTTTTTCCATCTACAAAAGCATGCCTTCCGATTGCTGCGGATCTGGCCATATCTGCAAAAATCTGCTCACCCGTAATGTCAAACATGCGGATAAACATACCGGCATGACTTGCCAAAAGAATGGGGCCGTGGAAGTTTGCAGAACCCAAAGTGCCCCCATGTTCAAAACTCAATCCGGCTTGAGCTATTTCCCAATCCTGGAGTTGCTTTCCATTTACCCATTTGATTTGTTGGCTGGGTATTGGGTGCGTGTAGATGTAGGTGGTGTAGATTTTGGCTGTCTGAATAGCCGCTGCTTTATATTTTTGATCTCCAGTGATGTCAAACAAATCAAGGTATGCCTGAGCCGATTGTCCGGTTGCAAAGTCAGGAGCGTATCTCATATCACCACAAACACCCAAAAAACTACCATTGTTAACTCCATTTTCCAAATACCAATCTGCACCTTTGATGGCCGCATCTAGGTATTTTTGGTCTTTTAAAATCCGATGCGCCACCAATAATCCGTAGAAAGTTGGTCTAAAATCCTTTAATTCTTTGAAGATTTCTTCTTCTTCTCTGCTGTAAGCGACAGCCCAACTTCCATCTTCTTTTTGCCAGTCTATCAACAAATCAGCTCCTAATTTTAACCTTTTTCTAAGTTCAACATTTTCTGGTTCGAAGAGTAGGATATTTCCAATGTCAAGCATGATATAGTAGGTGAGAGCTATGGGTTCTACCATTTTACCCCATTCCTCCACAAACATTTTGGACTTTGACAAATAATATTGGCCTATTGCCGCACCCTGAAAAAAACCCTCTGTCTCCTGCTGTTGAGTCAATTTGAAATTAAGGGCAAACGGCAACACATTCTCATACAAATATGAACTACCTGTGGTATTTGCCAGCATCCACATCGCTCCATAATCTGCATTTTTCATGGCATCCTTGTCTGACCCGACAACTCCTCCATTATAGGCTTGTGCACCTATTTTTCTGTTTTCGAATTCTTCCACCCGCCAGAGTGAGGTAACCGGGTCTGTCAGATAGCCGTATATGTCGTTCACTCGTGAACTTAAAGATTGTTTGTTTTTTCTCAAGTCAAGACCCTTTTTGAACTCAAAAACATCATATACAGCATGATTTAAAGTTTCAAACCAATCCTTATCTGATAAGCTAAATCTAAACCCAAAGCTTAAATTTTCTCCTGATTTTAACTTTGAGCCTTTTTCGCCCAAAACAGGAAAGTATATTGATGGGGTCAATTCTGATTTTCTATTCTTATGGGACAAACCGAGATTCCAATCTGTATGGGTGTTAGTATCATTTGCCCAAGGGTCTCTTCCAAGATCAGGATTGGCGATGATAGCAATTGAAAA
>JBBRFK010000287.1:0-4938 GCA_038224435.1 Cytophagales bacterium
TCGATCCTGTCCAGGTTGCATATCCAGTCTTTGAATTTGGGAAGGTTGCCACTGGCATACATCCCGCCCACCAAAGCACCCGAGGAGCATCCTGCGATCGACACAATCTCATATCCTGATTCTTCAAGCGCCTCTATGACACCGATATGTGCCATTCCCCTTGCCCCACCACTTGATAGAACCAATGAAACTGTTTTTTTGCTCATGGTTTAAATTTATTATGAAAAATGAATGCTACTTTTCTATTTCGAAAAACGAAATTAAGCAATTATGGGTCAATTCAAGCCTTTTCATCTTGCATTTCCGATCAGAGACATTGAGGAAACGCGGCAGTTTTATGGCGATTTGTTAGGTTGTGGCATCGGAAGAAGTACCGATAAATGGATAGATTTCAATTTCTTTGGCCATCAGCTATCCGCCCATATCAAGCCGGAAGAGCTCTCACTTGCCAAGGCAAATGAAGTAGATGGAAAAAATGTTCCTGTCAGACATTTTGGGGTGATCCTTCCCTGGGAGGAATGGCATTCCCTCGCTGACAAGCTTAGAGATCACGGAATAGAATTCGTCATCGAGCCCTATATCAGGTTCAAAGGTGAAGTTGGCGAGCAGGCAACCATGTTTTTTTTGGATCCCTGTGGCAATGCCCTGGAGTTCAAATCATTTCAGGATGAAAGTCAGATATTTGCAAAATAATATTGTCTCCCTGTGATTCAAAAATTACCAAAGAGCATGATGGGTTTCCGTCATGGTGAACGTGTTTGAAGGCGTCACCCTGATCCCGACAACTGTACGGGAGAAGGGTCTCAGATAGTCTGGAGATTCTTCATCTCCGCAAGCTCCGGCTCAGAATGACAGTATCATGATTGTCATTCCCTTCTCTAACCGTTTTTATGAAAATATTGGAGACTCAGAGTGACGAGCCCAAAATATACTTCTTTGCTTGACCCTAAACCGCGGGATAGTTTGATTTATTGGAAAGATTCCCTCAGGTATTTGCCTGTATAATTTCCCTCTGTTTCCATCAGGGCTTCGGGCGTCCCTTCAAAGGTGACATAACCTCCTTTTTCCCCTCCCTCAGGACCCAAATCAATCACCCAATCCGCTGCTTTGATCACCTCGGTATTGTGCTCGATGATGATGACGGAGTGACCCTGATCTATCAGCGCATTGATGGAATGGAGGAGCTTTCGGATATCATGAAAATGCAGCCCTGTCGTCGGTTCATCAAAAATAAACAGCACGTGGTCCCCCGGTTTGGTTCCTCCTTTTCCTAAAAAGGACGCCAATTTCACTCTTTGGGCTTCCCCTCCGGATAATGTGTTGGAAGACTGACCCATGCCGATATAGCCCAAACCAACTTCCTGTAGGGGTTGGAGTTTGTTGATGATCTGGGTTTTTCCTTTGAAAAATTCCATGGCCTCGTCTATGGTCATGTCCAATACATCAGCAATGTTTTTGTCATGGTATTTGATATCGAGGATTTCATTTTTAAATCTTTTACCGTGACAGGATTCGCAAGTGAGGTGGATGTCCGCCATAAACTGCATTTCTACCGTTACCGTCCCCTCTCCCTGACAGGCTTCGCATCGACCTCCATCCACATTGAAGGAGAAAAACGCCGGTTTGTAGCCTCTTTGCTTTGCCAAAGTCTGATCGGAATAGAGTGTCCTGATCGCATCGTAAGCCTTGACATAAGTGACTGGATTAGAGCGCGATGATTTGCCGATAGGGTTTTGATCCACAAATTCTATCTGGGTAATCTTCTTATAGCTACCGTCTAATTTATCAAACTTGCCGGTCTCGTCTATGACAGTCCCAAGGGTTTTTCCCAAAGCAGGATACAATACCTTTTTGACTAAAGTAGATTTCCCTGAACCGCTGACCCCCGTGACGCAGGTCATGGTATTCAGAGGAAATTTGACGGTCAGGTTTTTCAGGTTGTTTTCTCTAGCCCCTTTGACGATGATCGCATCCCTGAATTTTCGGTTTTGTAACTTGTTTTGGATCTTTTCTTCTCCTTTAAGGTAGCGCGCCGTATAAGTGTTGCCTTTGACCATAAGCTCAGTCAGGTCACCCTGAAAAACCAGTTCTCCGCCCAAAACCCCTGCATCGGGCCCGATATCGATGATCTGATCCGCAGCTTTCATGACTTTCTCTTCATGCTCTACCACGATGACCGTATTGCCCATATCCCTCAAAGCTTTCAAGACTTCGATCAACCTATCGGTGTCCCTAGGATGCAGACCGATACTCGGTTCATCCAAGATATACATCGAGCCTACCAATGCAGAACCCAATGAAGTCGCTAATTTGATTCTTTGATATTCCCCACCTGAAAGTGAGGATGTAAGCCGGTTTAAAGTCAGATAACCCAACCCAACTTTATCAATGTATTCAAGCCTATTCAAAATTTCTTTGAGCAGGCGGTTGGCGACTTTTTGGTCAGCTTCCGATAGTATTATATTTTCGAAAACGTCAAGAGCCTTTTCTATTGGCAACAAGACAATATCTGTGATGGATCTGCTGTTGATTTTGACAAAGGAAGCGTCTTTTCTCAATCTTGTCCCCCTACAATCCGGACAAGTGGTTTTTCCGCGGAACCGGGAAAGCATCACCCTGTATTGAATTTTGTAGGTTTTTGTTTCGAGGTCTGCAAAGAAATCATTGAGTCCCTGGAAATGGGAATTACCTGTCCATATCAGTTCTTTTTGCGCTTCATCTAGATCTTCATAAGCCCTGTGGATCGGAAAATCAAAGTAGATTCCTTTTTTTACCAATGGCTCCAGCCACTTGCCGGAGCTTTCACCTCTCCATGGAGCAATGACTCCTTCATACACTGAAAGGCTTTTGTCAGGAATCACCAAGTCAGGATCCAGCCCCAGAACCGATCCAAAGCCCTCGCATCTTTTGCAGGCACCGTAAGGATTGTTGAAACTGAAAAAGTTGACAGTAGGCAACTCAAAACTCATTCCATCCAGTTCAAACCGGTCGGTGAAGGTTTTTTTTTCTTTTCCGGGCACTGTGACTGTACATTCCCCGTGTCCTTCATAAAAGGCAGTCTGCACCGAATCGGATATCCTGAACTGGTTGTCTTCATCATCTTTTTGGATGGAAACACGGTCTATCAATATTTCATAAACGCCTTTAGGAACCTTCTTTTCTCCGAACATGTCCTCCACAAAATACGCATCTCCATCCACCAACACACGGGAGAACCCTTTTTGAAGTAACAGTTCCAACTCTTTGAGCATCGTCCTGCCATTCATAAGCTGAAGTGGACAAGAAATCATCACCTTTTCACCTTCTTCAAAGCTGTTGATGAAATCCACCACGTCAGTAACCGTTTGATGTTTGACTTCCTTACCACTGACAGGAGATATGGTCTTGCCGATCCTACTGAAAAGCAGCTTGAGGTAATCATATATTTCCGTAGTCGTCCCCACGGTAGACCGGGGATTTTTGGTGCTTGCTTTCTGTTGGATGGCAATCGCAGGGGAGACGCCCTTGATGTATTCGACATCCGGTTTTTCCATTCTCCCGAGAAATTGCCGCGCATATGAACTCAGACTTTCGACATACATTCTTTGGCCTTCGGCAAAAAGTGTGTCAAAAGCCAGGGAGGATTTGCCAGAGCCTGAAAGTCCCGTGATCACCACAAGTTTGTTTCTCGGAATGGCGACACTCAGACTTTTAAGGTTGTTGACCTTGGCATTTTTGATAATGATGAATTCCCTGGGATCAAGGTTTTCTATGGAAGGGGATTGAAATTCGGTGCTTACACTCATAAACGCAAAGGTACCCAAACAACAGTTGAAATGATAATTTGTTGGAATGTTTAGGCCTGAATCTGCCAAAGTATGTAAGCATATATAAAATACCTCAGGATTCTGAAAAGGCTGTATAACAGGTATGTTTTTTTGTCCATTCCGCCTGCACCCGCGAGTAAAGACACCGCAGAAAAAGGTATAGGTGTGACTGAAGCCACGATCACCAAGTAGTTTCCATACAGGTCAAACATCTCCCGGTATTTTTTGAGGTATTTACTTTTGCCATTCAGCCATTTTACTTTGTCTTTTAGCAATTTACCCAAAGTAAAATTTAAAAATCCAGCTCCGTATGAGATGAGGGAAAGCGTACCGATACTTAAAAAATAAGGACCGATATAGCCCGTTTCCATCGACCAAAGCATAAAAATCTCAGGGGGAATTACGCCAAAAACTATTTCAGATGCGATAAAAACCATCATTACCAAGGTGGGATTATTGTAGATCGGCCCAAACCATGCCTTGCGATCCTCTTCCGTGGTTCCCATTCTCAGAAGATACAAAACAAGAACTAGCACTGCCAAAAAGAAAAATCCCTTGAGCAAATTCCTTACCAGAAAGCCGGTCTTCTCATTTGAAAATTTTATCCAATACATGATTATTGAGTTTCGTTACCCAATATAGTTAAAATTGAAATCCTAATATTTCCCGTTTTTGCTGAACTCCTTTATTCATTTTTGTCTTAATTTGAAATATAATTATCGACCGGCAAAATCATGAGAATAGAGAAAAATAAAGTTGTGGCGATCAGTTACGAACTCCATGTAGATGATGGCGAAAACGGGAAGGAGCATTTTGAAAGTGTCAAGAAAGAGCAGGCATTTCATTTTCTTTTCGGTACAGGCCATGTACTTCCGGCTTTGGAAGTTGCTTTTGATGGAAAAGAAGCGGGAGAAAAGTTTAAGGTCTTTATCGACTACGAGCATGGCTATGGAGATTATGACGAAAGCAAAAAAGTAATTGTGTCCAAGTCCAACTTCAAAGAGGACGGCAAAAAGTCCAAAGGCTCCCTCCGCATTGGTCAGGTAGTCCCGATGCAGGATGACCAAGGCAATCAAATGCGCGGGGAAATCACCAAGATAGATTTCAAGGGAGTGCACATGGATTTCAATTC